>NZ_JBEYVP010000005.1:0-325429 GCF_040644035.1 Streptomyces sp. NPDC047042
CCTCGCTCCCCCGCCCCCCCTCCCTGTCCTATCCGTCTGGGGGGCGCTGCCCCCGAACCCCCGCTCCTCAAACGCCGGAGGGGCTGACTACCAGCCCGTCCGGCGTTTGAGGACGAGGCCCCTTCAGGGCCGAAAGCGGGGGTCTGGGGGCGCAGCCCCCAGGGATGGGACGGGTAGGGGCGGCGGGGGCGAAAAACTGCTGCGGATCCCCCACACCACATTCCGCCGCAACGGCCCCTCCGGAACCGTCACGTCGTCGAAGTCCTTGGCGGGGTCGTGCGTCATGCCAAGCCGCCGCATCACCGCCTGCGAACGCAGGTTGGCGGCCGTCGTGATCGCCAGCACCTCCTCGAGACCGACCCCCTCCTCGTCGAAGGCGAACCCCACCACCGCCCGAGCGGCCTCCGTCGCGTATCCGTGCCCCCACGCGGAGCGGGCAAGCCGCCACCCCGCCTCCACCCCGTCGAACGCCATGTCGTCCTCGACCGGGTCAAGCCCGGCGAAGCCGATGAACTCACCGGTGCCCGCGACCTCCACCGCCCACCACCCCCAGCCCCGTTCGTCGAGGTCGGCCTGGAAGCCGGCGGCGGAGGCCTCGCTCTGTTCACGGGTCAGGAGGTCTCCGAGGTGCTCGCGGACCTCCGGGTCGGCGTTCATGGCCGCCCAGGGGGCGAGGTCCGACTCGCGCCACGCGCGCAGGAGCAGACGTTCGGTTCGCAGTTCTGGCATCCCGCCATCCTGGCGTCACCGTGAACCGGCGTCGATCGGATATCGCCGTATCCGCATCCGCATCCGCAACCAGGGGCGGCTCAGGGCCGCGCCGTCAGATACCCGCCCATCGTCCGGAAGTACTCCGTCGCCGGAAGCTCCGTCCCGTCCTCCGTCCGGATCCTCTTCACCACCAGACCCCGCAGCCGCCCGTTCCGGGCCTCCGCGCCCGCGACCACCACGATTCCGTCGCCCTCGCGGATGAAGATCCGGCCCGGTGTGCCGCCGTAGCAGCCCTCGGAGACCGCGGCCTCGACAATGCGTATCCGCTGGCCCTTGTGATGGGTGAAGGCGTTGGGGTACGGGTCCGACTGGGCGCGGACGAGACGTTCGAGGTCCTCGGCGGGCCAGGTCCAGTCGATGCGGCTGTCCTCCAGGGAACGCTTGTGGAAGAAGCTCGCCCTGCTGCGGTCCTGCGGAATCCACTCCGCACGCCCGGAGGCGATGAGCGCGAGGGACTCGTGGATCACCGGTGTGATCAAGTCCACAGTGCGGTGGAAGAGGTCGGTCACCGTGTCCCGCGCCCCCACCGGGACCGCCCGCTGCAACAGAACGTCACCGGCGTCGAGCTCCGCGTTCATCCGGTGGGCGGTGACGCCGACCTCCCGTTCGCCGTTGATCAGCGCCCAGATCAGCGGGGAGAAGCCCGCGTACGCCGGCAGCAGCGAGTCGTGGATGTTGAGCGTGCCGTGCGCCGGGAGGTCGAAGATCTCCGGGGGGAGCACGGTCCGCCAGTTGTTGGCGACGATCAGGTCAGGCTCCAACTCCCGTAGCGTAGCGAGGAGTTCGGGATCGTCGGGGCGGTTGCGCAGCAGCACGGGGATGCCGTGCTTCTCCGCGAGGTCGGCCACCGAGTCGTCCCAGATCTTCTCGTAGACATGGTCGCTCTTGGGGTGGGTGACCGCCATGACCACCTCGTGATCGGAGTCCAGCAGGGCCTGGAGCGTGCGGTGCCCCCAGGTCTGATAGCCGAACATGACGACCCGCATATTCGATCCTTCCGTAGGACACACCATTGCAAGGTAAGGCTAACCTTATTTAACATCAGTGGCGCCTAGGGGAAGGAAAGTTGCGGTGAACGCACTGCACGACGAGCCGGACGCCATCCATGACGTGCTCGGAATCGGCTTCGGCCCGTCAAATCTGGCGTTGGCCATAGCCATCGCGGAACACAACGCACAAGCCGCGCCCGAGGAGCGGATACACGCCGAGTTCCTGGAACGCCAGCCGAGGTTCGGCTGGCACCGCGGCATGCTCATCGACGACGCGACCATGCAGGTGTCCTTTCTCAAGGACCTGGTCACCATGCGCAACCCGACCAGCGATTTCAGCTTCCTGTGCTTCCTGCGGGACCGCGGCCGGCTGGTGGACTTCCTCAACGCGAAGACCCTCTTCCCGCTGCGGATCGAGTTCCACGAGTACTTCGAGTGGGCGGCCGCGCGGATCGCGGACCAGGTCACGTACGACGCCGAAGTGCTGTCCGTGGACCCCGTGCTGACCGAGGAGGGCGAGGTCCGCTGGTTCGACGTGGTCAGCCGCGTACCGGGCGACCCGGAACGTACGGTGGTCCGCCGGGCCCGCAACATCTCGGTGGCCGTCGGTCTCGAACCGCATGTCCCGCCGGGCACCGCCCTGTCGGACCGCATCTGGCACAACAGCGAACTGGTCCCCCGCACGAGCGAGCTGACCGCCAAGGGCACCTCCGTGGACCGCATCCTCGTCCTCGGCGCGGGGCAGAGCGGCGCCGAGGCGGTGGACTATCTGCACCGCTCGTTCCCGGGCGCCGAGGTCTGCGCGGTCTTCGCCAAGTACGGCTACACACCCGCCGACGACAGCCCGTTCGCCAACCGGATCTTCGACCCGGAGGCCGTGGACGTCTACTTCCGGTCCCGGCCGGAGGTGAAGCAGTCGCTGCACGAGTACCACCGCAGCACCAACTACTCGGTCGTCGACATGGACCTGATCGAGACGCTGTACGCCACCATGTACCGCGAGAAGGTCCAGGGCACCGAGCGGCTGCGGATGCGCAACGTCTCCCGCATCCGGGACGTCGAGCAACTGGACGACCGGCTGGATGTCACCGTCGAGTATCTCCCCACCGGAGAACGGGAGGTGCTCTCCTGCGACGTCCTCGTGCACGCCACCGGTTACCGCCCCCGCGACCTCGACACCCTGCTGGGCAGAGCCGCGAAGCTCTGCCTGCGGGACGACAACGACGCCGTACGGGTGGGCCGCGATCACCGCGTCGAGGCGGCACCCGAGGTCACCGCCGGCATCTACCTCCAGGGCGCGACCGAGCACACGCACGGTCTCACCTCGACGCTGCTGTCGACGACGGCCGTGCGCTCGGGAGAGATCCTCGACTCCCTGATCGCCCGTCGCACGAGCGACGCGGTCGTGAGTCCGGTGGTGAGCGCTGGGCAGGTGTCTGCAACTTAGGGTACCCTCACCTAAGTTTTTTGCCTGTCCGGGTGCGCCCACACCTGCCCGGACAGGCCTTCCGGCCCCAACTGTCGTCCGATCCCGGAGGGTTACGGGTGAGTAGTCCTTCACAGCCGACGGGACGTGACGTCCTGCGGCAGGCGGTCCGAGGGCAGCGGCGTGACGTCGCCCTCGGCGCGCTCCTCGGCTCCGGCCATCAGCTGGGCGAGGTGATGGTGCCGGTCGTGATCGGTCTGGTCATCGACCGCGCCGTCACGGGCTCCGACACCGGCGCCCTGCTGACCTGGCTCGCCGTCCTCGCCCTCGTCTACGTCGGTCTCGCGCTCAGCTGGCGCTTCGGCGCCTGGTCCACCGACCGGGCCGCCGCCCAGGCCGAACACACCCTCCGCGTCACCCTCGTACGCCGGATCCTGGCCCCCGGAGGGGGCGCCGAGGAGGGCCGGCTGCCCGGCGCCCTCGCCAACATCGCCACCGAGGACGCCAAACGCGTCGGCGCCGTCAGCATGGCGGCCATGGCCGGGATCTCCGCCCTCGCGGGCATCCTGGTCGGCGCGATCGTCCTGCTGCGCATGTCCGTCACGCTCGGGCTCGTCGTGCTGTTCGGCACGCCGGTGCTGCTGTGGCTGGGCCATCTGCTGAGCAAGCCCCTGGAATCGCGCAGCGAGGCCGAGCAGGAGCGGGCCGCGCACGCCTCGGCCGTCGCCGCCGACCTGGTGGCCGGCCTGCGCATCCTCAAGGGCATCGGCGGCGAGTCCACCGCGCTGGCCCGCTACCGCACCACCAGCCGCGACTCCCTCCGGGCCACCCTGAAGGCGGCCCGCGCACAGGCCTTCCAGAGCGGGATGGTGCTCTCCCTCACCGGCTGTCTGATCGCCGCCGTCGCCCTGGTCGGCGGTCGGCTCGCGGCCCAGGGGGACATCAGCCTCGGGCAGTTGGTGTCGGCGGTCGGGCTCGCCCTGTTCCTGCTCGGCCCGCTGGAGACCCTCGCCTGGGTCAACGCCGAGCTCGCCCAGGGCCGGGCCTCCGCCACCCGCATCGCCGAGGTGCTGGCCGCTCCACCCGACGTCACCCCGGGCACGGCGACCCTGACCCGGCCGGTACGGGGCGCCGTCCGGCTCACCGGCGTCACCCTCGGCGGCCTCAAGGGCCTCGACCTCGACATCGCACCCGGTGAACTGCTCGGCGTGGTCGCGACCGACCCCGTCCACGCCACCGACCTGCTGCGCTGCCTGGCCCGGCGGTCCGACCCCGAGTCGGGCACCGTCGAGCTGGACGGCACACCCCTGCGGGACCTGGACCCCGTCGAACTCCGCACCGCTTTGCTGGTCGCCGAGCACGACGCCGACCTCTTCGAGGGCACCGTCCGCACCAACGTCACCGCGTCCGCCCCGCCCGACGCCGACCCGGGACCGGCGATGACCGCGGCGGGTGTGGCCCAGGTCGCGCAGACCCTCCCGGACGGCGAGGACACCGCGGTCAGTGAGCGGGGCCGCTCGCTCTCCGGCGGGCAGCGTCAACGCGTCGCGCTGGCAAGGGCGTTGGCGTCGGAACGGCCCGTCCTGGTGGTCCACGATCCGACGACCGCCGTCGACACGGTGACCGAGGCGGGCATCGCCACCGGCGTCCGGGAGATCCGCAAGGGCCGTACGACCGTACTGGTGACCAACAGTCCCGCGCTGCTGTCGGTCACCGACCGGGTCGTGCTGCTCGAGGACGGCCGGGTCACCGACACCGCCTCGCACACCGACCTGATCGACCGTCACGAGACCTACCGAGCGGCGGTTCTGGCATGAGCGGCAACGAACTCTCCGGCCACACGCGGGAGTTGCTGCCCACAGCGACACCCAGGCGGACCCGTGAGGCGGTCCGTGAGGTACTGCGTCCGTACCGCCCGCTCGCCTTCGGCGCGTTCGCCGTGATGGTCGCGGCGACCGCCGTCGGACTGCTCGTCCAGCCGCTGCTGGGCCGCATCGTGGACCTGGTCGCCGACCACCGCCCGCCGGGCGACCTCACCCTCCCGGCCGTCCTGCTGATCGTGGTGGCCGTCGTGCAGGGTGTGGCCACCGCGCTCGGGCTCGGCCTGGTGTCGCGGCTCGGGGAGACCGTGCTGGCGCAGTTGCGCGAACGGTTCGTCGAGCGGGCGCTGCGGCTGCCCCAGGAGCAGGTGGAGAAGGCCGGCTCCGGCGACCTCAACGCCCGTGTCACCAGGGACGTTTCGGTGGTCGGCGAGGCGGTGCGCAGCGCGCTGCCCGAACTGGCCCGCTCGCTGCTCTCCATCGTGCTGACCTTCGCCGCCCTGGCCGTGCTGGACTGGCGCTTCCTGCTGGCCGCACTGCTCGCGGTGCCCATCCAGGCGGGGACCGCGCGCTGGTACGTGCGCAACGCGGTGCCGCTGTACGCCGAGCAGCGCATCGCGACGGGGGCCCAGCAGCAGCAGTTGCTGGACACCATCGCGGGGGCCGGCACCGTACGGGCGTTCCGGCTGGAGGAGGAGCACACCGAGTCGGTCACCCGGCGCTCGGCGGACGCGGTCGCGTTGACGATGCGCGGCGTACGGCTGGTGCTGAACTTCTACAACCGGCTGCACCTCGCCGAGTACACCGGTCTCGCGGCGGTCCTGGTCACCGGGTTCCTGCTGGTGCGCGCCGACTCCGTGTCCATCGGTACGGCCACGGCCGCCGCGCTCTACTTCCACAGCCTCTTCGGGCCGGTCAACCAGGCTCTGGCGCTGCTCGACGACGCCCAGTCCGCGACGGCCGCGCTGGCCCGGCTGGTCGGCGTCACGGACATACCGGAGCCCGAGGCCGCCGCCCCGACGCTCCCGGCGCAGCGGAGTGAACCCGGCACGGTCACGGTGACCGGGGTCCACCACGAGTACGTACCGGGGCGTCCCGTCCTTCGGGACGTTCATCTCACGCTGGCCGCCGGGGAGCGGGTCGCGCTGGTCGGGCCGAGCGGCGCCGGCAAGACGACGCTCGCCAAGCTCGTCGCGGGGGTGCACGAGCCGAGCGCGGGCACGGTGGTGCTGACCGGCGCCTCAACGTCCGCCGACAGCCCGCAGGTTGCGCTGGTCACCCAGGAGACGCATGTCTTCGCGGGTCCGCTCGCCGACGATCTGCGTCTCGCGCGCGCCGACGCCACGGACGACGACCTGCGCGCCGCCCTCACCGAAGTGGACGCGCTGGACTGGGTGTCGGCGCTTCCCGAGGGCCTGGCCACCGTCGTCGGCGAGGGCGGGCACCGTCTCACCGCCGCCCAGGTGCAGCAACTCGCCCTGGCCCGGCTGGTACTGGCGGATCCGCCGGTCGCCGTGCTGGACGAGGCGACGGCCGAGGCCGGCAGTACCGGTGCGCGGCTGCTGGAGAAGGCGGCCGACCGGGCGATCGAGAACCGCACCGCGCTCGTGGTCGCCCACCGACTCACCCAGGCCGCCGACGCGGACCGGATCGTCGTCATGGACGGCGGCCGGATCGTGGAGAGCGGCACCCATGACGAGCTGTGCGCGGCGGCCGGCACCTACGCCTCCCTCTGGCAGGCCTGGTCCGGCACCCGTACGACAGCCGAGAAGCCCCCCACGCGTCCCAGCACCGAAACAACCACCACCGTGAAGGACCACTGATGTTCGGCTCTCCCAGAGGCACTCGGCTCGCCGCGGCGCTCACCTCCGTACTGCTCCTGTTCGGCACCGCCGCCGCCTGCGGCTCCGACGACGACTCCGGCACGGCGGGCCCCGCCGCCGACACGTCCGCCAACTCCGCCTTCCCGGTGACCCTTTCGCACAAGTACGGCAGCACGACGATCAAGTCCGAGCCGAAACGGATCGTCACGGTCGGTCTGACCGACCAGGACGCCGTGCTCGCGCTGGGCAAGGTGCCGGTCGGCACGACCGAGTGGCTGGGCGGCTACAAGGGGGCCATCGGCCCGTGGGCGACGGACAAGCTGGGCGGCGCGGCGGTGCCGACCGTCCTGAAGGACACGGGGACGGGCCCGCAGACCGAGAAGATCGCCGCGCTGCGCCCGGACCTGATCCTCGCGGTCTACGGCGGTCTGACGAAGGCGCAGTACGACACGCTGTCGAAGTTCGCCCCGGTGGTGGCCCAGCCCAAGGAGTACAACGACTTCGGCGTGCCGTGGCAGAACCAGACCGAGATCATCGGCAAGGCGCTCGGCCAGGAGGCCAAGGCGAAGGAGCTGGTCACCGGGGTCGAGTCCGACTTCAAGAAGGCGGCGGCCGAGCATCCCGAGTTCGCCGGTGCCACCGCCCTGATGGCGACCCCGTACGAGGGCATCTTCGTCTACGGCAGTCAGGACTCGCGCTCGCGCGTCCTCACGAACCTCGGTTTCAAGCTGCCCGCCGACCTGGACAAGGTCATCGGTGACGAGTTCGGGGCCAACATCAGCAAGGAGCGCACCGACCTCCTGAACACGGACGCGATCGTGTGGATCGTCTCCGACACCGCCGCGGACAAGGCGAAGCTGCGCAAGGACCCCCTGTACGCGGATCTGAAGGTGGCGAAGGAGGACCGTGAGGTCTTCGTGAAGGAGACCAGCGACTACGGCAACTCGGTGTCGTTCGTGTCGGTGCTGAGCCTGCCGTACATGCTGGAGCGGCTCGTCCCGCAGCTGTCGGCGGCCGTCGACGGCAAGACGGCCACGAAGGTGGTCGAGCCGACGAGCTGACGGACCGTCAACCAGGTGTGGCCCGGCCGGAGTTCCGGCCGGGCCACACCCATGGTTCCTGTCTGGGAGCTACCGGCTCAGGTGGTGGGCCTGATCTGCCACTGCTGGCAGTTGTTGTTCAGCCAGGTCCACTGGCGTACGTCGGCGCCGTTCGCGGTGGAGCAGTCGGCGACGTCGGCGACCTTGCCGGTTGCCTCGTTCACGATGCGGACGTAGTCGCCGGTGGCCGTGTAGACCAGCCTGAACTTCTGGCAGTTGTTGTTCAGCCACGACCACTGGCGCAGATCGGTGCCGTCGGCCGTGGCGCAGTTCGCGGTGTCCAGCACCTTGCCGGTGGCGACGTTGACCAGCCGGCTGGTGTCGTTGGCCTGGTCCTCGATGCGCCACTTCTGGTTGGCGCCGCCGTTGCAGGTCCACTGGAAGATGTTGGTGCCGTCGGCGGTGTTCCCGCCCTCCACGTCGAGGCACTTGCCGCTGTTGCGGTTCACCAGCGTGTACGCGGTCGGGGTCACGGCGGTCTCGCCGGACGGGCCGGGCAGCGTGGTGCCGAGCGCGACCGGCGTGCCGAAGTTCGGCGTGCCGTCCGCGTTCCAGGTGAACTTCTGGGCCCGGGTGGTACGGCCGTTGCCGCAGCCGCCCGAGGCCGAGTCGTTGGCGTGGTAGACGATCCAGTTTTCGGTGCCGTCGGGCGAGGTGAAGAACCCGTTGTGGCCCGGCCCGTAGATCCCGGCGGCGTCGTTGCGCTGGAAGACGGGCGTCTGCTTCTTCGTCCAGGAGGACGCCAACAGGGGGTCGGTGCCGGTGAGTTCGAGCTGGCCGAGCTTGTAGTCGGCGGTCTGGCAGTAGCTCGCGGAGAAGGTGAGGAAGGTCCGGCCGTTGTGGTAGAGCGGCTCGGGTCCCTCGTTGACGGGCGCCCCGGACGTCTCCCAGGCCAGCGTCGGCTGCGAGATGAGGCTGAAGGTGGAGCCCTGGATCGTGTAGGGGTTGCTCATCGGCGCGATGACCAGGCTCTGCTTGCTGCCGCCGATGGCGCCGCTGCCGATCAGATAGAGCTTGTTGTTGTACGTCAGCACGGTGGCGTCGATGAGCCAGCCGCCCGGGTCGAGGTTGGAGCCGGTGAGCTGGTTCTTGAAGGTGTACGGCCCCATCGGATCGGTGCCGGCGCTCTCCACGACATACGTCCGCTGCTGGTCGCAGCAGGCGGCTCCGCTCGGCGCGCCCGAGTAGTACAGGTACCAGTGGCCGTCGAAGAAGTGCAGCTCGGGCGCCCAGAAGTTGTTGTTGCGGGTGGAGGTGGTGTCACTCCAGACCTGCACGCTGGGAGCCGTCGCGAGCCCGGCCAGGGTCGGCGACTTGCGCATGGTCAGGACGCCGGTGAAGGACGTGGTGACCAGATAGTAGTTGCCGTTGTAGTACTCGAGCCAGGGGTCGGCGCCCTTCTGGGACTTGACCGGGTTCGTGTACGGCCGCCCATCGGCCGCACCGGCGGGCTGAATGCCGACGACAGGGACGAGCAGCGCCAGCAGAGCCGCCAGGAGGGTCAGCCAGTGACGGATACGGATCACAGGTGGGGGCCTCTTCTCACAATCGTGATTCGAAATATCGGACAGCGTGCGTAACTTCGGCCAGAACATAGGTACGCAGGGTGCACGAGTCAACGGTTGTGACAGGTTCCGTTCCGTTTAGGCATGTCTCGCGTAAAAAACAAGTTGTCCGACTGGCCGAACGTTGTTCGAAAACTCTTGACGCCTCTGGTCGCACCGATTGACACTCACGCAACGCGCGGACACACAGCCGAAATCTGATGTCTCCCGCCCCTCCCCCGTGTCCGATCAGAGGAAGCCGAAACGATGCAACTCGCGCGATCACGCGGCCGTAGCAGACCCTGGTCCGAAAAGCTCGCCGGCCTGACCGCCGCATCGCTTCTCCTGGGCCTCGCCGGGCCGTTGGCCATGTCGGTACCCGCTCACGCGGACGCGGCCGACATCACCGACGGGCTGGCCCTCTGGTACAAGCTCGACGCGGCCTCCGGCACGACCGTCACCGACGCGTCGGGCAACGGCCGTACGGGCACGGTGAACGGGACCGCCGGATGGTCCAACTCCGGTGACGGGCTTGCCTTCAACGGCTCCGACACCTACATCAAGGTGCCGGACGACATCATGAGCGGCATGAACTCGATCACCGTCTCGATGGACGTGAAGATCGACTCCGCCCAGTCCAGCCCGTACTTCATCTACGGCTTCGGCAACACCAGCGGATCGGCCGGCAACGGCTACCTGTTCACCACGGGCAACTCGTACCGGACGTCCATCGCCAGCGGCAACTGGTCGACCGAGCAGACGACACGGAGCGCCGGCACCAACCTGCAGCGCGCCGTCTGGAAGCAGATCACCTACACCCAGACCGGCAACACGGGCGTGCTCTACGAGGACGGCGTCGAGGTCGGCCGCAACACGGGGATCACCCTCACCCCCGGCTCCGTCGGCGCGGGCAAGACCACCGCCAACTACATAGGCAAGTCGGTCTATCCGGGCGACAACCTGTTCAAGGGCAACATCCGCGACTTCCGGGTCTACGACCGGGCGTTGGCGAGCACGGAGGTCGAGCAGCTCTCCGTCCCCATCGCCGCGCAGGGCGTGGCCGCCGACAAGTCGGCTCTCACCCTGGGCGACACCAGCGCGGTGATCGCCGACCTCACGCTCCCGAGCGCCGGCCCGGCCGGTGGCTCCGCCATCACCTGGGCGAGCGACAACGCCTCCGTGGTCTCGGACTCCGGCGTGGTCACCCGCCCGCCCGCCGGTCAGCCGGACGGCCACGCCACGCTCACGGCGACCCTGAAGAAAGGCCCGGTGAGTGACACGAAGACCTTCGACATCACGGTCCCGGCCACCTTCGACGACGCCACGGCCACTCAGCAGGCCGCGGACGCGCTGACTCTCCCGAACATCGACGACGTACGCGGGAACATCACGCTTCCGACAACAGGCGCCTACGGCACGGCAATTGCCTGGTCCTCGGCGAACCCGGACGTCATCGCGACCGACGGTGTGGTCCACCGCCCCGCGCACGGCGCCGGCGGCACGACGACCGAGCTGACCGCGACGATCACCAAGGGCACCGCCACCGCGACCCGGGTCCTGACGGCCAAGATCCCCGAACTCCCCGCCAAGGAAGCCCTCAAGGGCTATATGTTCAGCTACTTCACCGGCGAGGGCACCGCGGACGGCGAGCAGCTCTACGCGGCGCTCAGCAAGGGCAACGACCCGCTGAAGTGGCGGGAGTTGAACGACGGCAAGCCCGTCCTGACCTCCACGCTCGGTGAGAAGGGCCTGCGCGACCCGTTCATCATCCGCTCCCCCGAAGGCGACAAGTTCTACCAGATCGCCACCGACCTGCGGATCTACGGCAACGGCGACTGGGACGCCTCCCAGCGCACCGGCAGCAAGTCCATCATGGTGTGGGAGTCCACCGACCTGGTCCACTGGACCGACCAGCGCCTGGTGAAGGTCTCCCCCGACTCGGCCGGCAACACCTGGGCGCCCGAGGCGTTCTACGACACGGAACTCGGCTCCTACGTCGTCTTCTGGGCGTCGAAGCTGTACGACAACCCCGAGCACTCCGGCGACACGTACAACCGCATGATGTACGCGACGACCCGTGACTTCCGCACCTTCAGCGCGCCCAAGGTGTGGATCGACCGCGGCTACTCGGTCATCGACTCCACAATGATCAAGGACAAGGACACCTACTACCGTCTCTCCAAGGACGAGCGGAACAACTCCTCCTCGACGCCCAACAGCAAGTTCATCTTCGAGGAGAAGAGCGACTCGATCCTCAACCCGTCCTACACCGCCGTTGCCGAGGGCATCGGCAAGGGCGCGATGAGCGCGGCCGAGGGGCCGCTGGTCTTCAAGTCGAACACCGAGGAGAAGTGGTACGCGTTCCTCGACGAGTTCGGCGGCCGCGGCTACATCCCCTTCGAGACGACGGACCTCGCGTCGGGCGTGTGGACCCCCTCCACCAACTACGACCTTCCGTCAAAGCCGCGCCACGGCACGGTACTTCCGGTCACGCAGGCCGAGTACGACCGTCTGCTGAGCACCTACCAGCCGGACCAGATCATCACCAGCGCCGAGAACGTCAAGGTCGAGACGCGCATCGGTGAGGCCCCCGTCCTCCCCGCCACCGTCATCGCCCAGTCCGCGGACGGCGTGAAGCGGCCCGTCGCGGTCACCTGGGCGAACGTGGACGCGTCGCAGTACGCGCAGGCCGGCACCTTCACGGTGACGGGCGACCTCGCGGGCGACTCGGCCATCGCGGTCAGCGCCGAGGTCACGGTCTCCGCCGAGGGCCCCGACGTCCCGGCCGACCTGCTCCTGCACTACGACTTCGACGAGACCGGCGGCAACATCGCCCGTGACTCCAGCGGCCACGGCTTCCACGGCACCTACGTCCGTACGCCCGAGTTCGGGACCGGCGTGGACGGCGGCTCGTTCAAGATGTCCGGCGGCAACAGCAGTTCGAGCTCGCCGTATGTGAAGATCCCCAACGGGGTTCTGAAGGGCGCGAGCGGCGTCACCGTCTCCACGTACGTCAAGTGGAAGGGCGGCGACAACTTCCAGTGGCTCTTCGGCCTCGGCCCGGACAACAACAAGTACCTGTTCGCCACGCCGTCCAACGGCGCCGGCAAGCTGTTCTCCGCGATCACCAAGGCCACCTGGTCCGGTGAGAAGCAGATGATCGGCGGCTCCCCGCTCACCGCCGGCGAGTGGCAGCACGTCACCGTCACCCTGGACGGCGCGACCCAGACGGCGATCCTCTATGTGAACGGCGCCGAGACGGCCCGCGTGAACGGTGTCACCATCAAGCCGTCCGATCTGTACGACGCGTCGAAGGACTACTCCGGCTACATCGGCAAGTCCCTGTACTCACCGGACCCGTACTTCGGCGGCGAGGTCGACGACTTCCGGATCTACAACCGGGCCCTGACGCCCTCCGAGGTCCTGGAGCTCGGCGGCAACACCACCGGGATCGCCGCGGTGACCCACCCGGCGCTCAAGGTCGACGCGATCATCACCGACAAGGAGAGCAAGGTCGTCCTGCCCCTCAACCCGGGCAGCAACATCAAGGCCCTGGCGCCGCAGTTCATCCTGGCCCACGGCGCGACCATCAGCCCCGCCTCCGGCACGCTGCGCGACTTCACCAAGCCGCTCACGTACGAGGTCACCGGCTCGGACGGCAAGAAGCGCACCTGGACCGTCTCGGCGGTGGAGATGAAGAGCCCGGTGCTGCCGGGCCTGAACGCGGACCCGAACATCGTCAGGTTCGGTGACACCTTCTACATCTATCCGACCACCGACGGCTTCGACGGCTGGAGCGGTACGCAGTTCAAGGCGTACTCCTCCACGGACCTGGTCCACTGGAAGGACCACGGCGTCATCCTGGACCTCGGTCCCGACATCAGCTGGGCCGACAGCCGCGCCTGGGCGCCGGCCATGGAGGAGCGCAACGGCAAGTACTACTTCTACTTCTGCGCCGACGCGAACATCGGTGTGGCGGTGTCGGACTCGCCGACGGGCCCCTTCAAGGACGCCCTGGGCAAGCCGCTGCTGAAGGCCGGTGACTACCCGGGCCAGATGATCGACCCGGCGGTCTTCACCGACGACGACGGCCAGTCGTACCTCTACTGGGGCAACGGCCACGCCTATGTGGTCCCGCTCAACAACGACATGGTCTCCTTCGACGCGTCGAAGGTCTCCGACATCACGCCGAGCGGCTACAACGAGGGCTCGTTCGTCATCAAGCGGGGTGGCGTCTACTACCTCATGTGGTCCGAGAACGACACCCGTGACGAGAACTACCAGGTGGCCTACGCCACCGGTTCCTCGCCCAAGGGTCCCTGGACCAAGCGCGGTGTGATCCTGCAGAAGGACCTGACCCTGGGTATCAAGGGCCCCGGCCACCACTCGGTGGTACACGTCCCGAACACCGACGACTGGTACATCGTCTACCACCGCTTCGCCATCCCCGGCGGTGACGGCATGCACCGCGAGACAACCATCGACAAGCTGGAGTTCGACGCCGACGGTCTGATCAAGAAGGTCGTCCCGACCCTGTCGAGCATCGACCCGGTGACGATCGTCCACGCCGGCGCCGACGCGACGGGCCCGGAGGGCAGCGCGATCGCGCTCACGGGCAGCATCTCCGGGGCGGGCACGCCGAGTTGGAGCGTGGCTCCGGGTACCCCCTGCACGTTCGCCGGCAGGACCACGATCCCGACGTCCATCACCTGCACGGACAACGGCTCGTACGAGGTCACGCTGACCGGTGGCCGCAGCAAGGACACCCTGACGGTGACCGTCTCCAACGCGCCGCCGTCGATCACCTCGGTCCAGGGTCCGAAGACCCCGGTCCCGGCGGGCAAGCGCACCCCGGTCCGCCTGTTGGTGAAGTTCGCCGACCCGGGCCGGTCCGACACCCACACCTGCAGGATCGACTGGAAGGACGGCACCGCGCCGACGGCCGGCAAGGTCACGAACGGCATCTGCGAGGCGACCCACGCCTACCTGAAGGCGGGCATCGTCCGCCCGGTGATCACGGTGAAGGACGACGACGGGGCCTCGGCCACCACCCAGCTGCCCGAGCTGATCGTCTACAACCCCGACGCGGGCTCCGCGACGGGCAAGGGCGCCATCACGTCCCGGGCCGGCTCCTACGCGGTCGACCCGAGGCTGAGCGGCAAGGCGTCGTTCTCCTTCGGCCTCTCCTACCCGAAGAACGCCACGGTGCCGAAGGGCAGGACGGCCTTCGACTTCACGGCCACCGGGAAGCCGAAGCCGAGCGTGCAGCTGCGCGCCACGACCTCCGAGTGGCTGGTGATCACCGGCTCCACGGCGGTGTTCCAGGGCTCCGGAACGGTCAACGGCAAGACCGGCTACGTCTTCCGGGTCACGGTCACGGACAATCCCGACTCGTTCCGCATCCGGATCTGGAAGAAGTCCACGGGCGTCGTCCTGTACGACAACCGCACCGGGGCTGCGACCAAGGGCATCGTGATCGGCCGCTAGTCCGGATGGACCGGTAGCGCGAACACAGGGGCGCGCACACGGAGTTGGGCCTGACGGCCCGCTCGGTGTGCGCGCCCTCGGCGTTCCCGACGCCACCCCCTCCCCAAATACGCATCTCAGATGCAACATTGATAGGCTGCGGCCGTGAGGCTGACCAGATACACGGATCTCGCCCTGCGGGCAGTGATGCGCCTGGCCGTCGTGGACGGCGAGGAGTTGCTTACCACGCGGCAGATCGCCGACTCCATGAACGTCCCCTACACGCACATGGCGAAGGCCATCGCCCAGTTGCAGCACCTGGGGGTGATCGAGGCGCGGCGCGGCCGCAACGGCGGGCTGACCCTCACCGACGCGGGCCGGCGTACGCGCGTGGGCGATCTGGTCAGAACGCTGGAGGGCGACCGGGAGGCGGTCGCGTGCGAGGGCGACACTCCCTGCCCCCTCTCGGGCGCCTGCCGGCTGAGGCGGGCACTGCGGCAAGCACAGGAGGCGTTCTACTCCGCACTGAACGAGGTGACCGTGGCGGATCTGGTGACCTCGCCGACAGGACCGCTACTGCTGACCCTGCACGCTTCCCCGAGCTGACCGCCCGCGTCTCGACGAGACCACCGTCACCAGGCACAGACAGTGCCCAAAAATACGCATCTCAAATACCAATTACGGAGTGTGTCTGATGTTGTCTGCGCAGTCGGTACCCGTGGTCCGGGCGACGCTTCCCGTGGTGGGAGCCTCGCTGAACACGATCACGGAGTTGTTCTACCGGCGGCTGTTCGAAGAGCGCCCGGAGCTGCTGCGGAACCTGTTCAACCGGACCAACCAGGCCACCGGCGCCCAGCGCGAGGCACTGGCCGGCTCGGTGGCGGCGTTCGCCACCCTCCTGGTCGAACGCCCCGACGAGCGCCCGGACGCCGTACTGTCGCGCATCGCCCACAAGCACGTCTCGCTGGGCATCACCGCCGACCAGTACCCCCTGGTGGGACGTCACCTCCTCGGGGCGGTGGCCGAGGTCCTCGGCGAGGCCGTCACCCCCGAGATCGGCGCCGCCTGGGAGGAGGTCTACTGGCTGATGGCCAACGCCCTGATCGCCATCGAGGCGCGGCTGTACGCCGAGGCCGGCGTGGAGAACGGGGACGTGTGGCGGCGCATGGAGATAGCCGAGCGCCACCAGGAGTCCGCCGACGCCGTCTCCCTGATCCTGCGCCGTCCCGACGGCCGTCCCACCGCTCCCTTCCGGCCCGGCCAGTACGTCAGTGTCCGCGTGGAACTGCCCGACGGCGCCCACCAGATCCGCCAGTACAGCCTGTCCACCGCGCCCGACCACCGGACCTGGCGCATCACCGTCAAGCGCGAGGACGCCGCCGAGGCCACCGTCCCGGCCGGCGAGGTGTCCTCCTGGCTGCACGCCCACACCGAGGTGGGTGACGTCCTGGACGTCTCACTGCCCTCCGGTGACCTTGTGCTCCCCGCCGCCGAGACCCCCCTTCTCCTCGCCTCCGCCGGCATCGGCATCACCCCCATGCTGTCGATGCTCGACCACCTCGCCCTCACCTCCTCCCCGCGTCCTGTCACCGTCGTCCACGCCGACCGCACCCCCGGCGACCACATCCACCGTGCCGAGCAGGCCGACCTCGTCACCCGTCTGGCCGACGCGGAACTTCACCTCTGGTACGAGAACGACGCCCACCGCTCCGCCGCGAGCAACGTCCTCGCCGGCCGTGCCACGCTCGACCACCTCACCCCCGCCCCGGACACCATCGCCTACCTCTGCGGACCGCTCCCCTTCATGCGCGCGGTGCGCGGCGAACTGCTGACCAAGGGGCTGCACCCCTCCGCCATCCACTACGAGGTCTTCGGCCCCGACCTGTGGCGTTGAGGGGGCGCGGAGAATTTTCCCGTCTTCCGGCGAACAGCTGTCACAGACGGAGCCGCTGTCCGGTCCTTCTCAGTACAGAGACCGAACGCGGGAGGAATCCGTAATGAAGATCGTAGTGATCGGTGGCACCGGACTCATCGGCTCGAAGCTGGTCGCCAGGCTCAACGAACACGGCCACGAGGCGGTCGCCGCCTCGCCGAACACGGGCGTCAACACGCTGACGGGCGAGGGCCTGGCCGAGGTTCTCGAAGGCGCGTCGGTGGTGGTCGACGTGTCCAACTCGCCCTCCTTCGAGGACCAGCCCGTCATGGACTTCTTCCGCACGTCCACGACCAACCTCCTCGAGGCGGAGACGGAAGCAGGCGTCACCCATCACGTGGCGCTGTCCGTGGTCGGCACGCAACGCCTCCAGGAGAGCGGCTACTTCCGCGCCAAGCAGGTCCAGGAGGAGCTGATCAAGAAGTCCGGCATCCCGTACTCCATCGTCCACGCCACCCAGTTCTTCGAGTTCGTCAACGCCATCGCGGACATGTCCACCGAGGGCGACACCGTTCGTCTGGCCCCGGTCAGGTTCCAGCCCATCCACTCCGACGACGTGGCCGCGGCCGTCGGCCGCACCGCGGTCGGCACCCCGGTCAACGGCGTGGTGGAGATCGCCGGCCCCGACCTGTTCCAGCTCGACGAGCTCCTGCGCAAGGTACTCGCCGAGAAGAACGACCCCCGCACGGTCGTCACGGACGAGCACGCCCCGTACTCCGGAGCCGAACTGCGCGACACCACCCTCGTCCCGGGCCCGGACGCGCACCTCGGCGAGACCCACTTCGCCGACTGGCTCGCGGCTGCGTAAGCCCTGATCCGTCATCTGCAACCGCACGACGATGCCCCGCCGCGGCAAGCCGGCGGGGCATCGTCGTGTCAGGTCCGCGTCTACCGGGCCGGTTCAGTTGTTCCGATCGTTCAGTACGTTCTCGCGGCTGGTCAGTACATGGTCGATCAGGCCGTATTCGGCCGCCTGTTGGGCCGTGAGGATCTTGTCCCGCTCGATGTCCTGCTCTATCCGCTCCACCGGCAGGCCGGTGTGACGGGCCAGGACGGTCTCCACCAGCGTGCGCACACGCTGCATCTCGCGGGCCTGGATCTCCAGATCGGAGACCTGTCCGCGCGCTCCCCCGCTGTGGGGCTGGTGCAGCAGCACGCGTGCCCCCGGCAGCGCTGCGCGCTTTCCAGGAGTGCCGGCGGCCAGGAGGACAGCGGCGGCCGAGGCCGCCTGACCGATGCAGACGGTCTGGATGTCGGGCTTCACGAACTGCATCGTGTCGTAGATCGCTGTCATGGCGGTGTGGGAGCCGCCCGGCGAGTTGATGTAGAAGGCGATGTCCCGATCCGGGTCCATGGATTCGAGACAGAGGAGCTGCGCCATGACGTCATTGGCGGATGTGTCGTCGATCTCCGCTCCGAGGAACACGATGCGCTCCTCGAAGAGCTTGGAGTACGGGTCGTACTCACGCGTTCCCTGTGCCGTGCGTTCGACGAAGCGGGGCACAATGTACCGGGCCTGCGGTGGCGTACCGCCTAATGCAGAGGCCGGCCGGTCGTGCGGGGCCATGGTCTCGGCTCCTCCTGGGGTCGGGTGTGACTGCGGTGGCCGGACGCGGCCGGCCCGGCTCGGCCCCTGGTGGGTGAGGGGGTCCTCGCCGGGCCGTCGTCCGTTGTCCGTCATGCGTGTCCGTTCAGGACACGAGCGTGCCACCGGCCCCCGTGACACCAGAGGCGGACTTCATCACCGCGTCGATGAGCCCGTACTCCGCGGCTTCCTGGGCCGTGAACCACTTGTCGCGGTCCGAGTCCCTGGTGATCGTGTCGACGTCCTGGCCGGAATGCTGGGCGATCAGCGCCGCCATCTCCTGCTTGGTGCGCAGCAGTTGTTCGGCGTAGATCTTGATGTCGGTGGCCGAGCCGCCGAGTCCGGCCGACGGCTGGTGCATGAGGATCTTGGTGTTGGGCAGGGCGTACCGCTTGCCCTTCGCGCCGGCGGTCAGCAGGAACTGACCCATCGATGCGCAGAAGCCCATGGCGATCGTCACCACGTCGTTCTTGATGTAGTGCATGGTGTCGTACACGGCCATGCCCGCGGTGACCGACCCACCAGGAGAGTTGATGTAGAGGTAGATGTCCTCGCTGGATTCCGCGGCGAGCATCAGCAACTGAGCCGTGAGCTTGTTCGCGATGTCGTCGTCGACTTCCTTGCCCAGGAAGACGATGCGGTCGCTCAGGAGTCGGCTGAATACCTGGTCGCCCATTCCCATGCCGCTGATGCCGCCTTCACCCCGCGGCAACTGCGAGGCAGACGAGTATTCGCGCGCTAAGGTCACTGAACCCCCAGAGATAATGGAGGCGGCGTTTGTGGCAGCCGCCCGGAGTATTTCCCTTTTCTTTATGTCCGCTGTCACAAAAGGCCAAATGTGTAGGCCTTTTGGTTAACCGCGGATACCGTTCCAAGCTAACACGGCAGCTGGTACGTGTCCTCGATTCCACGGCTGCTTCTGCTGACAGCAGAGGACCATCGAGTGGTGGCTGAAATACACCGCTCGCGCATTGTTCATTCCTTCGAAGAGTGCGGAGGTCAGCCCAGTGGCGGCCAGGTGAGCACCGCTTCGTTCTGGCTGGTCAGCTTGGACAGCGGCGTGAACCGGAAGTAGAGGTCGCGCGCCAGGGCGGGACCGAAGCGTTCCAACTGCTCGGTCTCGCTCAGCGCACGGGCCGCGGCGACCAGTCCCTCCGTCCGCGGCCTGCGCTCGTCCTCGTAGCCGCGCAACGCCGCGACCGGGTCCGCTGTCGCGCGCAGGTGCTGGGCGAGGACGACGGCGTCCTCGATGGCCAGCGCCGCCCCCTGGCCCAGGCTCACGAGCATCGGGTGGGCCGCGTCGCCGAGCAGGGTCGCGCGTCCGGTGCCCCACCGCTGGAGGAACGGGCGGTCCTGGGCGGTGATGCGGACGATCGATTCCTCGGGGGTGGTACGGATCGCCGCCCGCACCTCGTCGGCCCAGCCCGCGAAGAGGTCCGCGAGCCCCTCCTTGCCGCGCCGCAGGTGTCCGGAGGCGCCCGGGGGCACGTTCTTCGTCGCCCACCAGTAGGCGCGGCCGTGCCCGATGTCGGCGAGGCCGAAGCGCTGGCCCCTCCCCCAGTAGTGCGCCGCGTAGCCCTTGCCCATCCGCGGGTGGGTGAAAGGCACCGTGGCCAGCCAGCACGCGTAGTTGCCGGGCCGCGGTTCGTCGGCGCCCCCCACCTGCCTGCGGATCGCCGAGTTGAAGCCGTCCGCTCCGATCAGGACGTCGCCCGAGGCGGTCCTGCCGTCCTTGAAGGTGACCTCGACCCCGTCCTCGCCGCTGACGAACTCCGCTGCCTCGGCGCCGAGTTCGATGACGCTCCCGTCCCCGAGGGCGTCCAGCAGCGTCTGCTGGAGATCGGCCCGGTGGACGGCGTAGTTCGACGCCCCCAGCCGGTCCGAGAGTTCCCGGAACGGAAGCGCCCTGATCGGACGGCCCCGCCGGGTGAGGAACTTGAGCTCGTCGAACACCGCACCACGCTTCTCCAGGCCCGGGGCGATGTCGATGTCGAGGCTGCGCAGCGCCAGGACCGCGTTGCACATCAGCGACACCGCCGTGGTACCCGGCCGCAGCTCGGGAGCCCGCTCGAAGACCTGTACCTCGACGCCCACACGCCGCAGCGCCGCGGCGGCGGCGAGGCCGCCGACGCCCGCTCCGACGATGAGGGCCTTGCGCGGGGGGATCTGCGTCATGTCCCACTCCTCTCGGGCAGTCGTCGGCCCGGTCGGCCGGCCACCGCCTGTGCCACCTTCTCGGCTACGACGTTCACGTGCGGTTCGTCCAGGAGCACCAGGTGGTCACCGGGGACGTCGACCACCTGGAGCCGGCCCGTGGTCAGGTCGCCCCAGCCGTTGGTGGGGTCCGCGTGCAGGCTCTGGGCGGCTCCGTGCATGGGCTGGAGGATCTCCGGCAGCTCCGAGGTCGCGCGCAGCAGCACCACGTCCTCGTCGCCCGGTTCGGGCCGGTAGGTGAGGATCGCCCGCCAGTGCGCCTTGAACATCTGGAACAGGCGTCGCACGGTGGTGCGCGAGCTGCCCGCGGGCAGGATGCCCGCCCGCGTGGCGTGTCCGACGATGAAGTCGAACTTCGCCTCCTCCGCCAGACCGTCCGGCAGCGGGACCACCGGTGCGGTGCCACCGCGGCCCATCCACAGCAGCTCCCAGAAGAACCACTCCAGCAGGGAGTGGTCGGCGATGTCGGGCCGCTCCCCCTGCTTGACGGCGATCGGGTCGATCAGCACGGTGCCCTTCAGGGCGCCCGGGTCACCGCGGCGCAGTTGGCGCGCCATCTCGAAGGCGATGAAGCCGCCGAAGGACCATCCTCCGATCACATACGGCCCTTCGGGACACACGCGCCGCACGGCCTCCAGGTAGGCCGCCGCCATCTCCGGGATCGAGCTGAGCGGCTCCGTGCCGGGCACGGTCCCCCACGCCTGGATCGCGTAGACCGGCTGGTCCTGCGGCAGGTGACGGGCGAGGCGTACGTAGCACAGCACGTGGCCGCCCAGCGGATGGACCAGGATCAGCGGTGGCTTGTCCCCGTCGGTGCGGATCGGCACGACCGGGTCGAACCGGGCCGCCGCGTCGCCGCTCCGCAGGCGTTGGGCGAGCCCGGCGACGGTCGGGGCGGCGACGAACGCCGAGAGCGGAACGCTGACGCCGTAGCGTTTCTCGATCGTCATCACCAGCCGCATCGCGGTCAGTGAGGTGCCCCCGATGTCGAAGAAGTTGTCCCGCACGCCCACCGTGGGCAGTTCGAGCAGTTCCGCCAGGATGCCCACCAGCACCCTCTCGTGCTCGTCGGCGGGTTCGGTGGCGTCCGACGAGGGCGCGGCCAGCGGCATGCGGCGCAGCAGCGCGTCGTCCCGCTTGCCGCTGGGCGTCAGGGGCAGGCTCGCCAGCCACTCCAGGTGCGAGGGCATCATGTAGTCCGGCAGCACCGCCCGCAGCCGGCCGCGCACGTCGTCCAGGTCGACGGCCTCGGGGTCGCCGACGAGGAACGCCGCGAGGAACGCGTCGCCGCCCTCCCGGCGCCGCGACACCACCGCCGCCTCGCGGATACCGGACGCGGACTGCTCCTCGGCGAGCTTGGCGATGGCCAGTTCGACCTCGGCCGGCTCGACGCGGAAGCCACGCACCTTCACCTGGGAGTCGGCGCGGCCCAGCCAGGCGAGGTTGCCGTCCGGCATGACCCTGGCGAGGTCGCCCGTGCGGTAGAGGCGGGCGCCGGGCTCTCCGGACGGGTGCGGTACGAACCGCTCCTCGGTCAGGTCGGGCCGGTTGCGGTAGCCGTGGGCCAGGCACACCCCGCCGACGTAGATCTCTCCCTTGGCGCCCGCCGGGACCGGCCGCATGAGGCCGTCGAGCAGGTGCAGTTCGATGCCGTCCACGGGGACGCCGACGGGCGGCAGGGCGGGGAAGCGGGCCGGGTCACCGGTCATGGTGTGGTGGGTCAGCAGATGGGTCTCGGTGGGCCCGTACTGGTTCTCCAGTACGGTGTCCGGCCGCGCGGCACAGAACTGGCGGATCTCGTCGGTGATCCGCAGCTGCTCACCGGAGGAGATGACCACCCGCAGGGCACCCGGGCGGATGCCCAGCGCCTGGGACGTCTCCGCGAGCTGCTGGAGCGCCACGTAGGGCATGAAGACGCGCTCCACCTCCTCGCGGTCCAGGAGCCGCAGCAGGGCCGGCATGTCCCGCCGCTCGTCCTCGGCGAGCAGTTGCAGGGTGCCGCCGCCGCACAGCGTGGAGAAGATCTCCTGGAACGCCACGTCGAAGCTCAGGGGTGCGAACTGGAGGGTCTTGCCGCCCGCCGCGCCGCTGGCCGAGGGCACCTGCCAGCGCATGTAGTTGGCGAGCACCCGGTGCGGGAGTTCGACGCCCTTGGGCTCGCCGCTGGACCCGGAGGTGAACAGCAGGTAGGCGACGGTCTCGCCGGTGATCTCCGGCAGCGGTGCGACACCTGCCGGATCGGGTTCCGTCTCCAGCAGCTCATCCACGTACAGCAGTCGGGAGGGGTCGTCGAAGAGCGGTACGTGGGTCTCGTCGGTGACGATCCACAGCGGGTCGGCCTGGGCGATCATCGCGGCGAGCCTGGCGCGCGGGTAGGTGGTGTCGAGGGGGACGCAGGTGGCTCCGGCCTTCCCGACCCCCAGAACGGTGGCCAGTGTCTCGGGCGAACGGTCCATGGCGATGCCGACGGCGGTGCCGGTGCGCACTCCGGCTTCGATCAGGGCGTGGGCCATCCGGTTCGCGGCGGCGTCGAGCCGGGCGTACGTCCAGTGGCGCGCGCCGCAGCTGACGGCCACCGCCTCGGGCGTACGGGAGACGTGCTCGTCGATCAGACGGATGACGTGCGCGGGAGCGTCGGCCCCGCTGCCCGCGCCGGAGGCGGTTCGCGGCGCGGCCTGCCCGAGCCCGTCGCTCAGGAAGGCGAAGTCCACGTCCGCGTAGGGGTGCTCGGTGATCCGCTGGAGGACGGCCACGTACGTCTGTCCGATGCTCTCCACCTGGGAGCGTGAGAACGTGCGGCCGTCGCAGTCGAGCCGCAGCCACAGGCGTTCGTCCACCGGGTCGACCACGGCGTTGACCAGGAGCTTGAAGTTCGTCTCCTCCCAGGTCCTGAAGTCGGTCAACGTCATGCCGGTGCCCTCGAACAGCGAGGTGAGCACATGCGGATGGACGTAGTTGAAGGCGGTGTCGAAGACGGCGTTCCCGCCTCGGTCCTCCTGGATCGCGCTCAGCGGATAGCGGCGGTGGGGATGGCTTGCCCGCTCCTGTTCGTACACCTCGCGCGCCGAGTCCAGCCAGGAACGCGGCCGGCCGTTCAGCCGCAGCGGCAACGTCTCCAGGAACAGTCCGGTGATCCGTTCGGCGTCGGCCTGCTCCGGACGCCCGCCGGTGACCAGCCCGGTCGTGATGTCGTGCGTGTCGGAGAACAGCCGCAGCGTCAGGCAGTGCGCCGCGAGCAGCAGGGACTTGACCGGCAGGTTGTGGGCGCGTGCCAGACGGCCCACTCGGTCGGCCAGGCCGTCCGGAAGCTCCAGTCGGTGCACAACGAGCCCCGTGTCGCCTGCGGGCTCGTACGGCCTGAGACCGTCGATCTGGGCCAGTTCGGCGCCGTCGAGCAGCCGCTGCCAGTACCGCTTGCTCTCCTCGGAGGCGAGGGCCCTGCGCTCCTCGCGTACGTAGAGAGCGGGCGAGGGCAGTGCCCGCGCCGGGACGGCGGCGACGGGGTGCCCGGCGTGGTGGAGGAAGTCCTGGAGCAGTTCGCGCACCAGCGTGGCCACGCTCCAGCCGTCCAGGATCGCGTGGTGGAAGCTGAACACCAGTTCCAGGGAGTCGCGCAGGACGTGCATACGGAACAGGTACAGCGGCGGCCGGTCCAGACGGTACTCGTGGTACCGCCGTTCCTGGACGTGCCGGTCCAGCTCGTCCTGCGCCTCCTGCTCGCCGAGACCGCGCAGGTCCGCGATCTGCAGCCCGCCGTGGGCCTCCCGGTGCACGAGCTGGAGCGGCTCGGAGTAGCCGCCGAGGTCGAAGGCGGAGCGCAGCACCGGGTGCCGCCGGACCAGCCCGTCGAAGGCGCGACGCAGCGCCTGCTCGTCCCAGGGCGACGTCAGCGAGTAGCGGAAGACGTCGTGGTAGACGGCGGATTTCTCGTGCTCCCCGCTGTGGTAGAGCAGGCCCAGGTGCAGCCGGGTGGCCGGGTAGGCGTCCTCGAGACCGGTCAGCCGTGCCCGGTCGATCCCGGGGACCAGGGCGAACGGTTCCAGCGGTGTGTCCGTCCCGTCCTGTTGCACGGTCGTCGCGACCGCGGCGAGCTCGGCGACCGTGGGGTTGCGGACCATGTCGGCCAGGGTGAAGTGGACGCCCGACCGCCGTGCCTCCGCCTGGATGCGGAGCATCTGGATCGAGTCCCCGCCCAGGGAGTAGTAGTCCTGGTCGGTCCCGATGGCGTCGGTCCCCAGGACGGCCGCCCAGGCCGCGGCCACCTTGCCCTCGATCTCGGTGGACGGCGCCCGTGACCCGGCGCCCGTCTCCACGGCGGGGGCGGGCAGCTGCCGCCGGTCGGCCTTGCCGTTCGCGGTGAGCGGTATCCGGTCGATCCGCACGAAGTACGCGGGGATCATGAACTGCGGCAGGGTTTCGAGGAGTCGGGCGCGTAATCGGGCCGCCCCCACTTCTTCGTCGGCCACGTAGTAGCCCACCAGGTGCACCCCGCGGCCCGGCTCGGTCCGGTCCACGACGAGGGCGTCCCGGACGCCGGGACACTCCGCCAGGCGATTGCGCACCTCGCCCGGTTCGACCCGGTTGCCGCGGATCTTGACCTGGTCGTCGAGGCGCCCCAGGTACTCCAGGGTGCCGTCCGCCAGCCAGCGCGCCCGGTCCCCGGTCCGGTACATGCGCCCGCCCGGCGTGAACGGGTCCGCCACGAACACGGCGGCGTCCAGCTCGGGCCGGTCCAGGTAGCCGCGCGCCACGCCGACGCCCGCGACGCACAGCTCGCCGGCCACACCCGCGGGCTGGAGGTGCCCGTGCGCGCCGACGACGTACAGCCGGATGTTGTCGATCGGCCGCCCGATCGGCACCCGGCCCACTGCGCCGTCCGTGCCGCCGGGGCATGCGTAGTGGGTGACGTCGACCGTGGCCTCGGTCGGGCCGTAGAGGTTGACCAGCCGGGGAGCCGAGGCTCCGGCGTCGGCGAACACCTGGTTGAACCGCGCCACATGAGCGGGCGTCAACGCTTCTCCGCTGCAGAACACCTGGCGCAGGGAGGCCGCGTCCGCCACCCGGGCCGGGTTCTCCTCGATGCGGTCGAGGAACGGGCCGAGCATCGACGGCACGAAGTGGGCCACGGTCACGCGGTGCGCCCGCACCGTACCGAGGATGGCTTCCGGGTCGCGCTCTCCCCGGGGCGGCAGCAGCGCCAGGCCGGCCCCGGTGATCGCCCACCAGAACAGCTCCCACACGGAGACGTCGAAGGTGGCCGGCGTCTTCTGCAGCAGGACGTCCGCCTCGCCGACCGGGTAGCGGCGCTGCATCCACTCCAGCCGGTTCACCACGGAGCGGTGCTCGACCTGCACGCCCTTGGGCCGTCCTGTGGACCCGGAGGTGTAGATGACGTACGCGAGGTCGTCCGGCCCGCCCAACGTGACGGGCGCGGCGGCTCCGGCGGCTCCGGCGGGCGCGGCGGGTCCGGTGGGTCCGGCGGGTGCGGTGGGTCCGGCGGGTGCGGCGGGTCCGGCGGCACCGGCAGGCGCGGCGGGCGCGGCGGCACCGGCGGCACCGGCGGCTCCAGCGGCTCCGGCGGGTCCGGCGGCACCGGCGGACGCGGCGGACGCGGCGGACGCGGCGGACGCGGCGGGCGGGGCGGGCGGGGTCGCCGCAAGGCGCCGTACGGAGACGGCGTCGGCCACCGGGGCGGCGGGCACGGTGCTGCCCAGCAGCACCGCGACGGCCCCGCTGTCGGCCAGCACGAACCGGACGCGCTCCTCGGGATGGTCCGGGTCGACCGGGACGTACGCGGCGCCCGCCTTGAGGACGCCCAGGACCGCGGCGACGAGCTGCGGGCCGCGCTCGGCCAGCACGGCGACCCGGTCGCCCGTGCGCACGCCGTCCTCGCGCAGCTGGTGCGCGATGTGGTTGGCCCATCCGTCGAGGCGGGCGAAGGTCAGCGACCGGGCGGGGTCGTCGGTGATGACGGCCATCCGGTCGGGAGTTCTTGCCGCCTGCCGCTCGAAGAGCGCGTGAACGGTCGTGTCCTCGCTGAACGCGCTCACCGGGCCGGTGCCCGTCGCGATCAGGGCGGCACGTTCGGCTTCGCCGACCATGGGGATCTGCGACAGCGTCAGGGACTCCCCCACGAGAGCGCCCTTGAGGATCGCCTCGATGTGGCCGGCCACCGACTCCACGGGGAAGTCTTCGTCGAACACGTCGAGGGCGTAGTCCATGTCGACCAGGACGTCACCGATGTCGTCCAGTTCGTTGACGACCACTGCCAGCACGTCGTCGTCGTGGGCACGCGCCTGTACGACGGTCTCGTACTCCACGCCCTGGACCGCGAGGGGACTGGGCCAGCGCAGATAGGCGATGGTGGTGTCGAACAGCCGCTTGGGGCCGCTCTCCTGGAGCGGCACGCAGCGCAGCAGGTCGCCCAGCGAGAAGCGCTCGTGGGGCTTGAGCTCCCGGGTCGATGCCTGCACCTCGGCGACGAGCTCGCTCATCGTACGGTCCTCGCCGGCCGTCACCCGCAGCGGCAGGGTGTTCGCGAAGTGGCCCACGGTCTGCTTCTGCGCGGCGGTGGGCCGGTTCAGCAGCGGTACGCCCAGGACGACTTCGTCGCTGCCGTGCACCCGCGACAGGTAGACGGCGAAGGCGCCCGCGACGAACGCGAAGACCGAATGGCCGCGTTCACGGATGCTCTCGATGACACCGCGTTCGATCATGAAGCTGTGGCGGGCACTGCTGCGGGAGCCGGCCGGGGCCGAGCGGCGGAAGAGGGCCGGGGAGACACCCCGCAGCTGCTGCTGGAAATAGGCCCGGTCGTTCGCGTGGTCGTCCGAGGCACGGTAGCGGCGCTCGTCCTCCGCGAATTCCAGGTACGACGGCACGGACGGTTCTTCGGACTGCCCGGTCCTTCGTAACCGGTCGTATTCGGCGCGTACTTGGGACATGAAGAGGTTCAGGCCCCAGGCGTCCGCGACGATGTGGTGCACCTTGACGTAGGAACGAAAGACTCCCTCACCCTCCTTGAGGACCGCGAGCGTGAACAGCCGGCTGCGTTCCACCTCGAAAGGAACGTCGAAGGCGTCTTTGATCCACGCCTCGCAGGAATCCCGCGGCGACGGGGCGTCGGAAAGGTCGATCGTCGGAATGTCGTAGGCCTCGTCCTCGGACCACTGGACCGGAGTTCCCTCCTCCGGGTCTATCCGGATCCGGAACGCGTCGTTGCGGTCGACCGCACGGCGCAGGCACGCCTTGAGAAGGTCGACGTCCACGTCACCGGTGAACCGGTCGGTGATGAAGCAGTTGAACTGCGGGAGATGCGGAAAGATGGAGTTCGCAGCCCAGATGTCCTGCTGGTAGGCCGTGAGGGGGTTGCGCTCCCGTCGATTCACGATCGCTCCCCGCCGTTCTCCGCGGCGATGGTACTGCCGTGGTACCAGGGGTTTCCCGCAGCCTCGGATATGAGGTTGCGCGACTTCGTCTCCCGCGCCTTGCCCAGATCGAGAGTGAGGTACTGGACGAACTCCAGAGCGGTGAAGTACTGCCGGATGAAAGTCGACTGGTCGAGTTCGATCTCGGTGACGGTGATCTGTGCGTTCTGCGGGATCGGCGCGGTCAGCAACGACACCAGGTTCTTCCGCTTGGCCCGGGTGTATTCGTCCTCTTCCGGGTCGGCGAAGACGAGGATGCTGTGCCTGCGCTCAGGGTCGGTGAGCGTGGCCACCTCGCTGTGGCAGAACTCGTGGAAAAAGTTGCGCGTCGCCGGCACCATGGCGATTTCGTTGAAGTGCATCTTGGCCAACTTCAGCAGGCTCTCGTGCCACTTGGGCGAACCGAGCATGATGACGTTGGCGTTCTCGCTGCGCGCGGCGGCGTCCGCGGCCAGGGCCCGCAGCTCCGGGGTGAAGTCGGTCCGCAGATCCTCGGCCAGGGAACGGACCTCGGGCCCGTAGTCCTTGTCCAGCAGACCGAGCCGCAGGAACATGTCGACCAGGATCGAGAAGTACTGGCCCACATGGAACAGCGGGTACTCGCGGTCCGGCTTGCTCAGCGTCCAGCGCGCGATGGACACGCCGTGCTCCTCGCCCAGTTCGCCGAGCCGGCCGCCGGAGGTGAGCAGCAGCACCCGGTCGTGCATGGGGCGCAGCGCGTGGAAGGCACGGACCGGTTCGCTGGAGTGGCCGCTGTACGAACTCAGGATGATGAGCGTGCGCTCGTCCTCGATCACCGCGCGCGGGACAAGGTACTCGAAGTCGTAGTCGTTGAAGACATGCACTTCGAGGTCGCTGCGGATCGAGTCGAAGAACACTTTTATCACGTCCGACACGATGGCCGAGCAGCCCATTCCGCTGAAGACGATGCGCGTGAAGTGACCGTCCTTCAACCTCTTCAGGAGGTCGGAAGAGATGCCGGACATGTCATACTCGTCGAACTTGGTGAAACCTGCGCGGTACTCCTGCTCCAGGAATTCCTGGTAGCGCTCGAGGCGTGATCGCATGAGTATTCCTCTTCCTGGGAAGTAGTGCTTCACCACATGAACTGGCCGCCGTCCACAATCAGTTTCTGTCCCGTGATGTACGCGGCCCCCTCGCCCACCAGGAATTCCAGCGCGTCCGCCATCTCGTCGGTGGCACCTATCCGGCGCTGCGGTATCTCGTTCAGCAACGCATCCATGTACTCCGGCTCGGCCACGCGGTAGCGCGTACGCATTTCTTCCGTGTCGATCATTCCCGGAATGAGGCAGTTCACCCGGATACTCGGAGCGAGTTCCATGGCCAGGCACTTGGTGAGATGAAGCATCCCGGCTTTGCTCGAACAGTAGTTGGCGCCGTTCTTCCGGGGCCGAATCGCCGTGGTCGCACCGATGTTGACGATGGAACCGCCGCCGGCCTCCAACATGGCCGGGGCGAAGGCCCGTGTCATATAGAACGGGCCGGACAGATTGGTGTCCAGTACGCGGCGCCAGTCGGAGTCGGAGATCTCGAGCACCGGACGGTCGATATTGAGACCGGCGTTGTTCACCAGGACCTGCGGGACTCCGTGCTCGGTCCGTACGAGTTCGGCGAGTTCGGCGACTTCGTCCGGGTCGGACACATTCGACCGTACGACAGACAGTCCCTTCTCCACCTCTTGCAGAGCAAGGTTCGCCGACTCTTCGTCGCTGCGATACGTGGCGACCACCCGGAATCCCATCCGGGTCAGCCGGTGGCTGAAAGCGAGTCCGATTCCCTTGGTTCCGCCGGTAACGATGGCAAGCCTGTCAGGCGAATTCACTCGAGCTCCCTTATGTGGATGCGGCGCCGAGGACACGAAGAGGGCGGGCCGCGCACAGCGCCGTTGCGCGGCGGCGCGCGGAGCCGCACGGACGCGTGCGACGCGCACACACGCGTGCCGCGTGGAGGGAGGGGACGGGTCTGAAGGTCGACGCACTGCGCCCGGGTGAGGGATGCGGGAACGCATGGGGCGCACGGGAATGAGGACCCGAAGGGCGCGTCACACGGGCGCAGGGTTTTGTCGAAGTGGTCCTGGAACGGACCGGACTCAGCGGGTGAGGGGCTTGCGGGCACGCAGGATGACGTCGAAGCGGCCCGGGTACTGGCGGTCCATCGCCTCGAAGCCCGCTTCGGTGTACCACTGCTCGAATTCCCGCGCCGTGTAGATACGGCCCTCGGGTGACGCGATCGTCTGGACGTATCCCGCCATGAACGCGGCGTGGGCGGGCCCGGTCTCGTCGTCGTCCTGGGCACACGCGACGATCACCATGTGACCGCCCGGCTCCAGCGCGCGGTACGTCTTCGCGAAGAGGTCGCGGACCTGGTCGGGCGACCAGATCTCGAGGAAACGGGAGTAGACGACGCAGTCGTGGGACGAGGGGAACTCGTCCTTCCAGATGTCGGTCCCGACCGCGTCGATGCGCTCGGAGAGGCCCGCCTCGGCGATGCGGGCGGCGGCCATCTCCGCCACGTTGGGCAGTTCGAGGATGGTCGCCCGAAGGTGCGGCCAGCGCTGCGCGAAACCGATGGAGTTGGTCCCGGTGCCTCCGCCGACGTCGAGCACCTTCTTGTACGACGAGAAGTCCACGGCTTTGACGATGTCTTCGACCACCGAGCGGCTCTGGTGTTCCATCATGACCGTGAAGACCCGCTCCAGGTTCTTGTCCTCGCCTAGGAGCTCGTAGAGCGTGGTCGCCGGGGAGTCGGCGAGGAGTTCGCGATGCAGCCCCTCGTTCTCGTTGTTCACCAGCGACTCGTGGAGCCAGCCCATCGGCTGGTACAGCATCTCGTGGGTGTAGCGGACGATCACCGGCATGAACGCGTCCTGATCGCCGGCCAGCAGGTCGGTGGCCGCGGTGTTGTGGTAGCCGTCGCCCTCCTTGCGTAAGAGGTCGAACGCACAGCACCCGAGGAGCAGTACGTGTCCGGCGCGTTCCTCCAGCCCGAGTTCGGCGGTGATCTCTTCACGGCTGCTGCCCGGCCGGTTCTTGAGCAGGGTGAAGAGTTCAAGACGCAGAGCGGCATGCATGAACGGGAACCTGAAGCTGGTGTAAACCAGCTTCCACAGCTCGTCCAAGGCCGTTTCCGAAGATTCCTTCATGGTTTATCCTCCACGTTTCTTGCAGGTCGCGAGCAATCGCTTTCGGCCATGGAGTGGTTGATGCTCAATGCGGAATGGACGACGGCGGCTTTCGACGGTCGACCGGCAGCCGGGCGCTACGCGCACAGGGTCCGCCCCGTGGAGCGACATCGACATGAATGGAAGGTGTCGCCACGGCCGCTCACGTAGTTGACACGCACAACCACAGACTTAACTTCACATGCAGCAATCACACAAGACATCGCAGGCCTCTCGCCGCCACCGGTGGCGCGAATCGCGCGATGCGCGAACACGCATCCTCCTTGCTCAGCGAGGTCCGCCGGTCGGGAACGGGTCGAATTCCAAGTCGATTCTGTCTGAAAATATCTCGGGAGGGTGTGCAGTTGTGCGGGTGGTGGTGCGAGATTAGAGTGAGCGGCCGTGCTCGGAGTGGTCGGCGGGGGCCGGTAACCCGGGCCTGAGGGAAGGGAATTCCGTCGTGACCGAGACCGAGAAAGCCGTCACCGATCCCGCGATACCCGACAGCACCGACCCGACCGGCGGCCCCGGCGGGATCGAGGTACTCGCCTCACTCAGCCCCGACTTACAAGCCGACCCGTACACCGCCTTCGCGCGGCTGCGCGAGCGCGGTCCGGTGCACCAGGTGGTGACGCCCGACAGGGGCGTGGTGTGGCTCGTCGTCGGGTACGAGGCCGCGCGCGAGGCCTTCACCGCCCCGCAGCTCAGCCGGGACTGGCAGCGCGAGTACCGGAAGCCCGGCTGGAGCCCGCCGTACGCCCTGAACATGCTCGGCAACGCCAACATGCTGATGAGCGACCCGCCCCATCACACCCGGCTGCGGAGGCTGGTGGCGGGGGAGTTCACGGCCCGGCGGGTCGAGGGGATGCGGGGGCGCGTCCAGGAGATCACCGACGAGCTGCTGGACCGCATGACGGCCGACGGAGCGCGCCGCGCCGACCTCATCGAGGCGTTCGCCTCCCCGCTCCCCATGATCGTCATCTCCGAACTGCTCGGCGTACCCGGCCTGGACCGCGCCTCCTTCCACGCCTGGTCCAACGAGACCCTCGCGCCCACCAGCCCCGAGGCGGAGAAGGAGGCGTACGAGCAGGTCATGCCGTATCTCACCGGGCTCATCGCCGCCAAGCGGGAGAGCCCCGGGGAGGACCTGCTCAGCGCCCTCGTCCACACGGTCGACGAGGGCGGCGACCGGCTCACCGAGGACGAACTGGTCTCGTTGGCCTTCCTGCTGCTCGTCGCCGGGCACGAGACGACGGTCAACACGATCGGCAACGCGGTGCGCGCGCTCCTCGCGCACCCCGAGCAGCTGGCGGCCGTACGGGCCGATCCGGCGGGGCTGGCGGCGGGACTGGTGGAGGAGACGCTGCGCTACGACGGGCCGGTGGCGACCACCACACCGCGCATCGCCCTGGAGGACACCGAGATCGGCGGCGTACAGGTGCCGCGCGGTGGCATCGTGCTGATCGCCATGGCCGGCGCGGACCACGACCCGGCGCGCTTCCCCGATCCGGAACAATTCGACATACGGCGTCACGACGCCCGGGCCCATCTCTCCTTCGGACACGGGATCCACTTCTGCCTGGGCGCCCCCCTCGCCCGCCTCGAGGGCGAGCTGGGGCTGCGCGCGCTGCTGGAGCGCTGCCCGGACCTGACGGCGGACGGGGAACCCGGGGAGTGGCTCCCGGGGATGCTGATCCGGGGGAGGCGGAGCCTGCCGGTGCGGTGGTGACCCGCCCACCGCGGGTGTCAGGGAGTCGCCGTACCGGGGACAGGACCCGCGGGCAGGGCACCCGGTACGGACAGGGCCGATGTCTCCAGCAGCCGCTCGGCGTACAGCCAGGCCGCGGACTCCACCCACCGGTCCCGTACCAAAAACGCCTGGAACGCCACCAGTAGCGCCTCCATGACCACGAGGACCACGAGCAACGGGGTACTCGGCCGTCCCAGAAAGTCGGGCTCGACGAAGGCCCACGCGAGTACGGCGAGCAGCGCGACCACGGCGGTCGGGAGGGCGTACGGCCGCAGCCCGAAGGTGTTGCGCCGGAAGCCGTACTCGCAGTTCTGCTCCTGCACCAGTTCGGCGCCGGGCAGTCCTCGCGCCCGCACTCGAAGGGCGAGTCCCGCCGCGTCGTAGATCTCGTCCGCCCGCTGCGGGTCCGCCAACTCCTCTTGCTCGGTGGGCAGCGGCAGGGAGGCACCGACGATGTCCTGGATACGGGTACGCAGGAACTCCAGCCGCTGTCTGCTGGTGGGTCCGCGCCACCGCAACAGCTGCACGGTCGGTTTGCCGCCCCAGGACCGGAAGAGCCGCGCCTCGATCCGCTTCCCCCTGCTGCGGCCCAACTGGTCGGCGAGCAGGGGCAGTCCGCTCAGCAGGACCAGCGACCACAGCCACCGGCCTCGGGGCAGGGCCTGCACCCCCGCGACGAGGGGCAGCGCCGGCGGCAGCAGCATGATCAGGACGGGCCTGAGACGAGCCCGTCGGCTGTATTTGTCGAACAGTACGAACAGCGCCGCATGCCCCATGGCCGCCCTCCCCCGAAGTGTGCGCGCCGCCCCAGGGGCGCCCACGCGAACCCCTCCGCAGGAATACCCGTGCCGCACCCGGGTCATGCCCCCGCAGCCGTGGGCGTCACAGGGGCGGGGCCTGCCGCACCCGTCCCTTCTCCACCAGGACCGCGATGCCCTCCGAACCGGGTTCGGGGTACCCGGCGTCGAAGTCGAGTTCGGCCGCGAGGGCGGTGTCGGCGTAGCGTTCAGTGCTCGGTACCCGGTGGTTGAACCAGAAGGTGGGGCGGATTCCCGGCCTCATCATTCGGGCCATGGCACGCAGGCTGGGGTGCGCGCCCTCTCCGTACCGGTACCTCGCCTCCCGGGCCCGGGGTTGCAGGGCCCGGCCTCCGTGCGTCGAGATGAGCCAGTGGTGGCAGTCGAGGGCGTCGAGGAGTGCGGTGCTGATGTTGTGGGCGCTGCCGTGGTGCGGGACCTTGCACAGGTCGACACGGTACGGGCGCCCCGCGCCGAGCCTGTTGAGCGAGGCGGCCAGTGTCTCCGCGTGGGCGTCTGCGCCGAACAGCACCCGGGCGCCCGTGGTGTCCTCGGCGCAGAAGGCGATACTGGACCCGTTGTGGGGACGGCGGTCACGTTCATAGCCCGCGTCGTCGGCGAGTTCGCGCCAGGGAATCGTGACTTGCTCCTCATCGTCGCGTGAGTCGGGGTCGAACAGGTCCTCCAGGTCTCCGAGCAGGTCGGGTTGACCCGGTGCGGAGTCCTCGGTCGACGGTTCCGGCCAGGCGGCGAGCAGCTTTGCCAGCCCGGTGCGGTCCGGCGAGAGCAGGGTGAGCCGAAGACCGGGGAGGGAGAAGACACGCGGGGTGCCGTCGTCCGGCACCATCACGGGCCCGCCACCGGCGCGGCTGTTCCAGGCGACGCCCCGCGCGCGCAGCAGTTCGGCGAGCCGGTCCCCCTGTAGCGGCCCGAGGCGGTCGGCGGGGACGAGGTGGTCCCGGCCGTTGAACCACACTTCGTCGGCGCCGAATCCTTCGGGTGGCCGGGTGAAGAGGTCCAGCAGACCGCCGATGTGGTCGGTGTCGATGTGCGTGCACACGACGAGGTCGAATCGCCGGTCGTGGACCGGCAGGCGGCCGAGCCGGTCGGCGAGCCCCTCGGGCAGGCGTGCGCGGCCTCTGGTGCCGCCGTCGATCAGCATGCGGTGGGGACGCCCGGCGTGCGTCCACTCGACCCACAGACAGTCCCCCTCCGCCGCGGGGAGTGCCTCGACCCGGATCACCGTCGTGCTCCTTCCCCGGTCGCGCCGGCCCGGCCGGGCACGCGGACCTCCCAGTCCGTGTCCCCGTAGCCGACGAGAGCCAGGGCGGACGCCTCGCCCTTGAGCAGAGAGGCACGCCGGGCGCGGGTGAGTGCCTCGCCCAGCAGCAGTCCTGAGCCCGATTCGCCCGCCAGTCGTCTGATCTCGGCCATCAGCTCGACCGCCACGGGCACGATGTGCCGGGCGAGGACGGGAGTGAGGGTGCCGACGACTCCCGGTGCCCCGGCTTCGAGCATCCTGAGCTGGGCTCCGAGCAGCGGCGTGTGGTGGTCGGCGGTCCGGCAGCCCAGCAGCAGGACCAGGGGGTTCGGCTCGGCGGGCCCGGTGAGCAACGGGTCCAGCGTCTCGTACAGGGACAGCCGGTCGTCCGTGCCCAGCACGAGGAAGGTCGACCCGCTTGCGGGGCCACTCACGACCCTTCCGCTGTGGACGACGAGAAGGAGTACGCCCGGTGGTTCCCCGTCGTCCCGCAGGCGTTTTGTGCGTCGGGCCAGTTCACTCCAGGTGGCGAAAGGGGCGGCCCCGGCGCCGAGCAGGGGGAACGCGGTCGACCAGGCGCGCTCGGTGTTGTGGTCGGCCCGGTCGCAGGCCGCCGCGAGGACGGACTCGCCGACGTCGATGGTGCCGCGTCGGGCGGCCGGGCCGATGGTGAGCGCGAAGTCCTTGGTGAGTCCCGCGGACTCCTCGGCGTGCACGTACCGTTCGATCACTTTGCTCGCCCCCCAGAACCCGAAAGGGCACACCACGCTGTCGTCGCTGTGTCCGGGGCAGCGCGCCGCGCAGTCCTCGGGACCGGAGAGTGCCGGGGCGTCGGGGCAGAGCCGGCCGGGCACGCCGAGCGGTCCGCCGACCCGCAGCGGCTTGTCGTACACGAGTTCCAGCGGGAGGAGGTCGCCGGGCCTGGCGGCCAGCACGGAGATGCTGTCGGCGCGCCGTAGTGCCTCGGCGCGCTGCCGGGGAACCAGTCCGATCCGCTCGCCGAACAGGGCACGGGACAGGGCCTGACCGCTCTGGGCGAGGCTGATCAGCAGCTCTTCGTAGGTCGGACTGCGGTAACCGTCGTACTTTTCGGGGTGGCAGGCCGGATCGCGCAGCGCCGCCGTCAACGCGCTGATCGTGCGGGACAGATCGGCCGGCGCACTGATCTCGACGGAGTTCGAGATCACGGTGGTGAGGACGGGTTCTCCCCCGGCGTCGGTTCCGAGGGTGAGAGCGACGTCGTGCGGCGTCCGGGCGTCTAGGTCGTCGGTGTCCGCGCGGACCACCGCGTCGATCTCGAAGACGGGCGCGTTCCCCGATCCGACCGTGCCGCTGAGGACACCGCTCTGGAGGAAGCGATTGCGGTGAAGGACGGTGACACGGACCTGGAAGGGGCTGCCGGCGGCGCCCGAGGACACCCTGAAGCGGGCCTCGCCCGACCGGCCGACGGGCGGCAGGTCCACGTCCTGGAGCTGACCCGCTCGGGGCGGCGGTGAACCGTGCAGTTGTACGGCCGTGATCCGGAGCCGGTGCGTCCGGTCGGGTACGAACGAGTCCGTGGGCAGCGGCTCCTGGGCCGCCGTCTCCCTTCCGGGCCGGCCGACCCAGACCGTGAGGTCGTACTCCGTGTCGGGGCGGACAGCCGTCGACCGGGTCCGCTCCCCTGTGCTCTGCGTGGTCTCCGCGAGCGCGGTGCGCACCACTCGGTGCGGCTGTCGGTACCGGTCGTGCGCCACCTCCCGCAGCAGGCGTGACCATCGCCGGGTCGTGGCCTCGGCGTCGGTGGTCTCCGGGCGGGCCCGCGGGTCGGGGAGCGTACGAGTCCAGCCGGCGACGTCGCTCGGGAGACCGATGCCGGTCCGGGTGATCGCCGCGCTCAGCCGGGTGGTGTCCAGCAGTCTGGGATCGGCCCGCAGCACGGGAAGGGGAGCGCCCACCGAGGCGGCGGCCCAGTCCAGAGCGATGTCGAGGGGCGCGTCGTGCGCCATGGCGGAGAGCACGGCCACCAGCCATTCGACGACGTCCCCTCCGGTGTCCACGAGAGCGGCGCTCGTGGTGCCGTGCCGGGCCGCGATCCGGGACAGCGGCGTGTCGGCGTCGGCGGGCGTACGGCCGGGCTCGACCAGCGCGATCGCCACGGCCGCCGTCGGCCCCTGGCCGGCGGGGACGGGCGGCGAGGGCGAGGCGTCCGCCCGGCACAGCACGATGGCCGCACGCGCCCATCGGCCCTCCGGCGCGGTCTCGACGACGCAGTCCCGCCACAGCGCGCTCCGCGCGGCCAAGGCGTCGGAGAGGGCCGCGCGCTCCTCGGGTGTGCCGTCCGGGAGCAGCGCGACGGGCAGCGGCCAGGACCATCCTGGACACGCGGCCGGGGTGGGCGGGGCGACGAAGCCGACGGCGGCGACATGGCGCCCGGTCCGCAGCAGGGCACCGATGTCGTGGCCCGCGCCCGGTGGGGGCGACACCGACAGCCGCACTCCGGGAGTCCCCGCGCAGGTCTCGTACCACTCGTCGGCGAGCCGGGACACGGACGCCGGGTCGCGCTCGAAAAGGGCGACCGGGTCAGTCCAGGGGACGAGCACGGCGTGCCCGCCGGTCCGTCCTTCGAGGAGCGGACCGAGCACGGAGCCGACGTCGGCTGTCCCTCCCCCGGGCCCCGTCGCCGCGGCCACGACTCCGCCTGCCACGAGCGTGTCCACGCTTCTGCGGTCGTCGGCCCCGTCGCCGAGGATCCGGCTCACGACGCGCAGTGCTTCGTACGGCTTCACGCTGTCCTCTCGACGGTTCCGCGGCACGAGGGCCGCTCGCCTCCACTATGCCAAGTAAGTTCTCTCGATGGACAGTTGTGGCACTCTTGCCCAAACGATCCGGTAAGGGGCAGGGGTGAGCCGTGGCGACGGACGAGTCGGCTGAGGATCTGACGCTGACGATGGACGGCTTTCGCAGCGACGCGGACGGCATGTCCTGGCGCTGGTCGCTGACCGGTCCCGGAGGCGTGTTCGAGGCGGACGCCGAGATCCGGCTGCGGCGCGAGGAATGGCAGTACGACGCCTTCGAGGATCTCTACGGCTATCTCGCGTGGCGTGTCGACCCGGAACGGCGGACGGAGCGTGAGGCCGCCGTGGTGCGCGAGGTGGGTGAGTGGATCGGCGCCCGGGTGCTCGGAGAGGTGGGTGTCCGGCTCGCCCGGTTCGCCGAGGACGCGGTCGGGTGCACGGTGCGCGTCACCCTGCCTCAGGAGGCTCGGACCCTCGCCGCGCGCCCGCTGGAGGCCGCCGTGATCGACGGCGTCCCGTTGCGGCGCCACGGAGTGGTCTTCGTGCATGACGTGCCCGCGCCGGGCGGGTCCGCGCCCAGACTGCCGAAGCGCCCGGTCGGGGCGGCACTGCGGATCCTCGCGCTGTTCAGCCTTCCCGACACCACCACCGCCCTGGACCTGCGGCGCGAGCGCCACGAACTGGCCCGGATCGTGCGTACGGTGAGTGCCGTGCACGGCCGTGCCGTCGAACTGCGGGTGCTTCAGTACGGAGTCACCCGCCGGCGGCTGCGCGAGATCGCGGAGGACGGCCGCGGGTGGGACATCGTCCATGTCTCCGCACACGGCGGCCGTGCCGTTCTGACGCTGGAACACGAGGACGGCAGCCCCGACGAGGTGCCCCACGACGTGCTGGTGGACCTGCTGTCCCCCCTTCGCCGCCAGGTGAAGCTGATCACGGCATCGTCCTGCTCGTCGGCCGACGACCGGGCGCGCGACTCCTTCGACGCGCCCGGTCTCGGGCCCGCCCTGCGCCGTCGAAGCTCCCCGGCCGCCCCGACGGCCCCGCTGGCCGATCTCGCGTCCTCGCTCGCCGGACGGCTGGACTGCGCGGTGGTCGGCATGCGTTTTCCCGTGGTCGACGACTTCGCCATCGCGCTCAGCGGGAAGCTGTACGAGTCGCTCCTGATCCGTGACCAGCCACTGGCCACGGCGCTGGCCCTAGCGCTGGCGTCGACCGTGCCCGACCGGCCGACCCCCTCCTTCCCTGCTCTGTCCGCGGTGACGCCGGCACTCTTCGGTCGCAGCGCCGCCGCCCTGCGCCTCTCCGCGCCCCCGAGCGGCCCCCTTGTCTACGACGCGGAGAAGCTGAAACTCGCGGGTTTCCTCGACCAGCCCGCACGGTTCGTGGGCAGGGTCGGGCTGATGAGCCGGGCCAACGCGGCGCTGGCACCGCGCAGCAAGGTGTCCGGCATCGTTCTGCACGGCATGGCGGGGTCCGGCAAGACCACCGCGGCCCTCGAACTGGCGTACATGCAGGAGGACAACTTCCAGGCCCTCGTGTGGTTGCGGGTCGGCGGCGCCGAACCCGCTGACGGCGAACTCCGGGCGCCGGGCGCCCATGTGGTCGACAGCGCGCTGACCGATCTGGCGATCACCCTCGAGCGGAAGCTGAAGGGCCTGTCCATGACCCCCGCCCTCACCGACCGCGAGGAGTTGCACCGGCTGTTGCCCCTGCTCACGGAGTTCTTCGAACGGCGGCGGGTCCTGCTGGTCATCGACAACGCGGAAGCTCTTCTGACGAGCCGGGGCACCTGGCGGGACGAACGCTGGGAGGCCGTGTACACCGCGCTCACCTCGCACACGGGGCTGTCGCGAACCGTACTGACCAGCCGCGTCCGTCCAGCGTCCACCCCCGCGGCGGTGTCGGTCGAACCGGTCCACGCGCTCGGCCGACGCGAGGCGATTCTGCTGGCGCGTGAACTTCCGCGACTGGGGCAGCTGATCGAGGGCTCGGCCTCCGATGTCCCTGCTGAGCGGGGGCGTGAGGTCGTCTCGGAGGTCCTCGCCGCGACCGGAGGCCATCCCGAACTGCTGGTCCTCGCCGACGCGCAGGCCACGGACCTCGACCGGCTCGGTCCGCTGCTGGACACCGCGCGGCGCACCCGTGAGGCCGCCCGCTCCGAGGGCGCCGGCATCGGCAAAGACGGCGGCGCCGACGCGGCGGAGACAGCGACCGCCGAGGACTACGCGATCCTCCTGGACTCCTGGACGCGAGGCATCTCCGGCGAACTCGGCCCGGCCGAGCGCACGTTGTTCCAGGTACTGAGTGTGATGGAGGAAGCCGACCGCGGCCAGGAAATCGTGACCGTGGTGTGGAACAGCCTGAACCGGAGCGCGGCGGGCGGGTCGGACGACGCCCCTGTGGCCGCGCTCGTGCGGAGCGGACTGGTCGCGCAGAGCGCCGGCACCGACGGACAATCGCGCTGGGACCTGCATCCCAGCGTGGCCGGCACCGGCCGGGCGAGCGCCGATCCGTCCCTCGTCCGTCAGGTCGAGGTCGCCCTCGCGGACCACTGGTGTGCCGCGCTGGACGCGGCTCTCGCCCACGAGGACACCGGCCGCACCGGCACAGAGGTGCTGCGTGCGGGCCGCGCGGCGTGTCCGTACCTGTTGCGGTCGGGCGACTGGGAACAACTGGTCGACGTGGTGAGCCAGGTGCTGGCCCGTGACCTGACCCGGCCCGGCGCGCTGGCACTGCTGCCGTTCGTGGACGCGGCGGTCGCCGAGGCCGGTGACGCCGACCGGGACGCGCGCGTCGCGCGCACGCAGGCGAGGGTCCTGCTCCGGGTGGACCCCGCGGCCGGTGAGCTCCGTCTGACCGAGCTGTTCGACGACGCGGTCCGCCGCGGGGACCATGAGCGGGCCGCCAACCTCGCCAGCGATCTCCGGGCCCGGCACCGCAACGTGGGCAGGCTCGCCGAGGCGCTGACCTGGGCGGAACGTGCCATCGAGCACATCGCTCTCACGGACCGCGGCCCCTGGACCAAGCTCGGCATCGAGGCAGCGCACGCCCAGCTCCTGGCCATGACGGAGCGTTTCGAAGATGCGTTGGAACGAAGTCAGGACCTGCTGAACCGCTCCGGCCGGCTGTCCCGGCACTCGGACGTTTCCGAAGGTCTGGAGCCGTGGACCGTGGAGGAGATGCTGCTCGACGTGGGACGGCTGGCCGCCCGCGGCCTCGGCCGGCTCAAGGAGGCCCTCGACTTCAACAAACGCATCGCGGACTGCGAGTCGCGGCGCGACGCGCCCGTCCTCGAACGCACCCACACCCTCTTCAACACAGGGGAACTCCTGCTGTCCCTCGGTCAACTGGACGAGTCCGCCGCCGTGTTCCAGCGGTGCCGGCAGGAATACGAGCGCCAGTTGTTCGCGCCGGGGCTGGCATGGACGTTCACCGCGTTCGCACGGGTGGAGCACCGGCGCGGTCACGGCCCGACCGCCCTCGGACTCGCCCGGGACGCGCTGCGCTACGCCTACCGTGCGGACCTGGCGGCGGACATCGTCGTGGCCCACCACGACATGGGGGTCCTGACGCGGGCCCACGACGACGATCCGCGGACCGCGGTCGCCCATCTGCTGGCCGCCGAACTGATCGAGGCGGCCGGGGGACCCACCGACGGCGAGCGGCTTCCCGAACCGGCCGGCACCGAGGGCTCCGGCGCGGGCGACGGTTCCGGTGAGGGCGACAGCCCGTCCGTACCCGGCACCGTGGACGAGGTCATCGAGTTGGTCGGCCGGGTGCCGGGCGTGGACCTGCGTCGTGTCCTCACCGCGATCCTCGGTACGGACGCGCCGCCCTCTCTGCAGGCCCTCCTGGAGGGGGTACGAGCATCCGCCCGGCCCTCCTGAACTGCTCGGCGGCCTCAGTCGTCGCCCGCTCGGGTCCAGGCCGCGACGACTGCGCCCCACGTCACCCGCACCTCCTCCGGCTCGGCCACGCGGGCGAGGACATCGGCCAGCCGGATGCCGGGCTGGGCGTCCATGACGCTGCTCAGTTCCTCGACGGTGGCGGGCGGTGACTCGTACACCGGGACGAGCCGGCGGATCAGCCCGATGGCGGCCCCGAGGTCCACGCCGTCGACGAGCGCGCCGAGCAGCACCGACGTCAGACCGTGCAGAAGGATCCGCCGCGTGTCCTCGGGTGTCCTCGTCGGCAAGGAGGACAGGAAGACCGCCAGGTTGTGGTGCGCGACCCGCAGCGTGTGGACATGGGCGTTGCCCGCACCGTAGAGCCCGACCAGTGCCTCGGTCATGAGACTCACGGCGGTGTCGAAGTGCCCGCGCCCGGCCTCGACGTCGGCCAGTGCCCCGGTGGTCAATGCCACCTGTTCCCAGTCCTGTTCGCGGGCGAAGAGTTCGCGGCAGTGGATGAGGACCTCGTATGCCTCGTCGCCCCTCCCCAGCCGCTGCAGTGGCCCGTACCGGTTGAAGAGGGTGCGGGCGATGTCCGTGGCGGGGGCGTCCCGGGCCTGCTGGGAGGCGAGGACGGCGTCGATGAGGGTCAGCTCCAGTTCCCAGGCACCCATGACGTCGGCCGCGGCGCACCCGATGCCCAGCACCGCCTCGCGAACGTTCCACGGGTCCACGTTCTCCCGGCTGTCCGGCGAGTCGCCGGCGGGCAGGGCGTCCATACGGTCGAGGAGTCGCTCCACCTCGCCGAGGACGGTCTCGGGCGGGTACCTGCGCTGCAGGATCTGAAGTCGTTTCGCCTCGTCACCGAGGACCGACCACGGGCCCAGACCGGCCTGCCGCGTGTAGTCGGGCTTCCGGTCGAGAAGGGCCAGAGCCCCCTCCCAGTCCCCGTGGCGGAAGCGGAGCCAGCCGAGGTCGCCCGTGAGCCCGGTTGCGGCGAGGTGGTCACCGCGGGTGAGAGCGGCCTCCAGCAATCGTTCCAGGTGGGTTCGGGCCTCGTCAGGATCGCTGCGTTCCAGCACTCGGACGAGAATCCGGGTGGCGGCCAGTTCGTCGTCGCTGCCCTCGGCTCGGCGTCCGATGTCCCGAAGCGCGGGCAGCAGCGTGGCGGCGGTCCTGGGCGAGGGGTCGCGGAACAGCACGCGTTCGAGGAGGAGGGCGGCCCGGCTCCAGTGGCCCCTTCGCAGCAGGTACGGCAGGGCGGCCCGGGCCGCGTCGATGACCTGGCCGGAGCCGCCCCCCTCGCGTTCGGTCGCCAGGCTCTTCATCGCGCGGTCGGTCCAGTACGCGGCGAGCTGTCGGTCGACGGCCTCCCGCAGGTGCTCGGCGGTCCCGCGGCCGGCCTCCGCGACCTCGGGGTGCACGACCAGGGTGACCTGGTCTCCGCCGGCGTCCCGGTCGACGGTGACGAGGCTGCTCTCGGCCAGCTCGGACCAGTCCTGCCACCACGTGTCCCCGGCTTCGGGGCCCCCTGGCCCGGTCTCCCGGAGCAGCGGGCCGATCTCCTCGAGGAGCGCGGGCCTGCGGTCGGCCGGTTCCAGCCAGCACAGGACACGGAAGAGATGGCGGGCGGTCCCGGACAGCGCGGACACCACGCCCCTGGTCCACATGGCCAGAACGGCCGTGTAGGCGGTGGCATCCGCACGGGTGGCGGCGCCGAGGTCGAGGTAGCTCCGCGGCGTGACACCCAGCTCCTCCCAGGAACGGTCCACTTCGGCGAGACGCGCGGCGAGGCGCTCCGGGTCGGACAGTTCGCCCTCGGCCAACTCGATGAGGGTGGGGTGCCCCTGTGCCGAGGTCAGAACACCCACCGCGAGAGCCTTGCACCGGCTCGGATGCAGCCCGGCCAGCTCCCCGTCCAGGAGCGCCCTGAGCTGCGGCATCTCGCGAGCGAGCAGCACGCTCTCGCGGGGCGACAGGGCTTCGACCTGGTACACGGACACACCGGGGTCGAGGGAGCGGGGCGCGCGCCGTCCGGTCATGATCAGCCGGGACAGGCCACGGTGCCGGGTCAGGGCATCGACCACCAGCCCCCATCGCGGGTCGCGCCACTCACCTGACGCGCTGAGCAGGGACTCCACGTTGTCGAGGACGACCAGGACCCGCTCCTCCTTGCAGAACTGGGTGAGCAGCGGCAGGAACGCCGACAACTCCTCCGGCTTGTCCAGCAGTTCGGCGAAATGAAGGTCCTCGACGCGGTGCTGCAGGGCCCGGACGAAATCGGTGAGGGAGGTGGTGATGTCCGCAGCAGCACCGTCGGTCCCCTCGGGGGCCCGGTACCAGACGAGCGCCGCGAAGTTGTCCTCCTGCCCATAGGAGAGTTCCAGGGCGCACGCGGTCTTGCCCGCGCCCGCCATGCCCTGGAGGAAGATGCCGGATTCTCCGCTGTGCTCCGCCAGACAGCGGTTCGCCGCGGACATCAGGGCGCCCCGGCCCACGAACCGTGCGGGCTGGTCGAGAAAGCCCGCCAGCTTCAGTGCACTCCTGTCGAAGACCAGGGCGGGGCCCTTGGGCGGTGGGAGCAGGAGTTCCACCGCGGTGCCGCCGAACAGCGCGGGCGAGCTGGCGGCCAGGGGCGGGCTGGCCTCGGTGGCCGGCGTGTCGACCACTCGGGGAAGGGCGAGGGCCACCGCACGCCCCAGGGGATTCGCCTGCTCCACCATCAGTTTGAAGACCGCACCGTTCAGCTCCGTCACGAAGTCGTCGGTGACGGTGTGCCGCATGCCGAGCACCGCGCAGTCGAGGCGATCGGCGAGGACCTCGGCGAGGGTGCCCACGTGCGGGGAGGTACCGGACCGCTCCGGGCCCTGCGGGCCTTCGTCCCGCGAGGGCTCGGCGGACCGGTGCGCGGGGCCGATCCCCAGCGCCTCCAGTCGCTCGTCGGTCAGGGTGTCCGCCGACGAACAGGCCGCCGCCAGTACGAACTTGACGCGTCGGCGCAGCGGCGCCAGCAGCTCCACCAGCGCGTCTCCGCCGATCGGATCACGACTGCCGTCCGGCTTCTCCAGGACGAAGACGCCTTCCCCACCGTGACCCGACAGCACGAGAACGTCCCAGCCGCGCCCGTCCTCCACGAGCCTGCTCAGCCGCTCACGCGTCGCGCCGTACTGCAGGACGGCCAGCTCGATGGCCCTCCCGCTCGTCTTGGCCACCGTGTCGAGCAGTCGGGCGAGTTGCAGGCGTTCCCGCCTGAGATTCAGCGCGGAGCTGCCGTCGGGCAGGCTGAACAGAGCCAGTACGCGCAGGGCGCCCGCGATGGAATGCTTTTTCCTCCGTAACGGCCTGGCGGACGCCGCCGCGAGATCCCGGACGAGGCTGACGCGGTGCAGCGGCAGGGGCTTGCCGTCGACCACCGCCGCCTCCCAGGGCAGTCCCGCGACGAAGCGGGCCTCGGGAGGGACCTTCATCCGCACCACGTAGGGGAACTCGTCCGCCAGAATGGGGCCGATCTCCTTGAGCGCCGTGCCGGTGATCCACCGGCCCAACTCGTCGAGAAGTTCGCTCTCATGCTCCAGGCGCCGGCTCGGGTCCGCCCGCCATCGCAGATACGACTGCAGATCACGGAAGGCGTCGACCTGCCAGTCCGAGCCGTTGAGGCGGACGTCGACCTCCTTGGTCTCAAGACCTTCGGCCTCCAGGACCCAGCGCCAGCTCGCCTCCGTCATCTTGCCCGTGACGGGGTCCGTCGCCACGTGAAAGCCGGTCACAGCGAGGCAGAAGTCCGCCGCTTCGGAATCCACGAGGCCCCCTGTGCGTCGCAGCTGTTTACGGTCCCCACCTGGTCCCCAAGAATAGCCAAGGGCCGGTTTCGGAAGTTCCCGAAACCGGCCCTGAACTGCGACTGTCTCCAGTCGGGACGACAGGATTTGAACCTGCGACCCCTTGACCCCCAGTCAAGTGCGCTACCAAGCTGCGCCACGTCCCGGCGCGTCGTCCAGCGGTTGCCCCGCGTGATCACGCGGACAGAACTTTACCCCACGTCAGGCGCTGCCCCGAAGGCCGTGGGGAGCGCGCGACAATCGGGGTATGAGCAGTGCGTCGGAGGGCCGGGCAGCAGCGGTGGGCGGGCGGGATCGGGACCAGGAGGGTCGCGCGCGCAACGCGCGGCCCCGGGACGGGCTCGGACGCCCGCTGCCGTACGGCGAGCCCGGCGTGGCCCGGCAGCCCGAGGGGGTCGTACGCCGCCCCGAGGAGAGCGTCACCGAGGCGCAGGCCCTGCTGGACGCCGGGAAACCGTTCCACGCGCACGAGGTTTTCGAGGACGCCTGGAAGTCGGGGCCGGAACAGGAGCGTGGCCTGTGGCGGGGGCTCGCGCAGCTGGCCGTGGGACTCACGCATGCCGCGCGCGGGAACGTCACCGGCGGTGTCCGGCTGCTGCGGCGCGGGGCCGGCGCCGTCGAGGAGTGGGCAGCCGTGGAGGAGCGGACGCAGCCGTACGGGCTTGACCTCGCCGGGATCGTCGGCTGGGCGCGGGACCTGGCGGCAGAGGTGGAGCGGGACGCGGGGGCCGTCGACGCCGTCGCTCGCGCGCCCCGGTTGTCGGGCCGCGGCGCCGACGACTGACCCGGTCCGTCGGCCGCGTTGTCAGTGGGGGTGCGGCAGTCTCGGGGCGTGGGGAGGATTCCTGTCATCGGTACCGGCGCGGGCTTTTTGCGGCGGAACCCGGGCCGCCTTGACCGAGCAGCCGTAGGCGCCGCGCCAAGGGGCACCCGGGCGGACCGCACCCCTTGCACGGGTGTACCACCGGTGTGATCGTGACCTCGTGACAGTCGCCGAGGACACCGCACCGCCCGTCGCCGCGCAACCACCCGTGCTGGACTCCCGCCGCCGCAACGTCGTCTTCGTCACGATCATGCTGGGCATGCTGCTGGCCGCACTGGACCAGACGATCGTCGGCACGGCCCTGCCGACGATCGTGTCGGACCTGGGCGGCGCGCAGCACATGTCGTGGGTGGTGACGTCGTATCTGCTGGCGGAGACCGTGGCCACGGTGCTGGTCGGCAAGTTCGGCGATCTGTTCGGCCGCAAGGTGGTCTTCCAGGTCTCGGCGATCGTCTTCATCACCGGTTCGTTCCTGTGCGGGCTCGCCACCAACATGACGCTGCTGATCGTCTGGCGGGCCATGCAGGGGGTCGGCGCGGGCGGCCTGATGGTCACCGCGATGGCCCTGATCGCGGACGTCATCCCCCTGCGGGAGCGCGGCAAGTACCAGGGCGCGATCGGTGCCGTGTTCGGTGTGGCGACGGTCATCGGGCCGTTGCTCGGCGGCCTGTTCACCGACCATCTGACCTGGCGTTGGGCGTTCTACGTCAACGTTCCGATCGCCGTCCTCGTCGTCGTGGCGGCGGCCCGCACCATTCCGGTGGTGAAGTCGGCGGTGCGGCCGGTCATCGACTATCTGGGCATCGCCTTCGTAGCGGTCGGCGCGAGTGCGCTGATCCTGGCGACGAGTTGGGGCGGCAACGAGTACGCGTGGGGTTCCGGCGTCATCATCGCGCTGTTCGTCGGCGGCGCGGTCTCGCTCGGCCTGTTCTGCTGGGCCGAGTCGCGCGCGGCCGAACCGATGCTGCCCATGCGGCTGTTCGGCAACCCCGTGTTCACGGTCTGCTCGATCCTCAGCTTCATCGTGGGCTTCGCGATGCTGGGCGCGATGACGTACCTGCCGACCTTCCTCCAGTACGTGGACGGGGACTCGGCGACGGTCTCGGGCGTACGGACCCTTCCCATGGTGCTGGGCCTGCTGATCGCGTCCGTCTTCAGCGGCAACGTGGTCAGCAAGACCGGAAAGTACCGCTACTTCCCGGTCGTCGGCTTGGCGGTGATGGGAGTTGGCCTGTATCTCCTCTCCCTCATGGACGCGTCGACCAGCGCCTGGCTGGCCTCCCTCTACATGTTCGTCCTCGGCACCGGGATCGGGCTGGGCATGCAGGTGCTGACGATCGCCGTCCAGAACACCGTCGAGTACGCCGACCTCGGCACCGCGACCTCCGGCGTCACCTTCTTCCGTACGCTGGGCAGTTCGTTCGGCACCGCCGTCTTCGGCACGCTCTACACCAACTCGCTCACCCCGAACCTCTCCGAGGGCATCGCCGCCGCCGTGCGGACGGGCGCCGCGGACCCGGCCGTCATCACCAGGGCGGCGACCAGTCCGGAGGGCCTGCACCAGCTGCCCGCCCAGGCGGCCGACCCGATCGTGGGCGCGTACGCGGACACCATCCAGACGGTCTTCCTGTGGACCGTGCCGGTCGCGCTCCTCGGCTTCGTCGTCGCCCTGTTCCTCAAACAGGTGCAGCTGCGCGACAGCGCGCGTATGTCTTCGACGGACATGGGCGAGGGGTTCGCGACACCGGCCGGCGCGGACTCACGCCGGCTGCTGGAAGCGTCCGTCGGGAAGATCATCGGCAGTACGGACCTGGACACCGCACGGCGGATCGTCAGCGACTCCGACACCCGGCTCGACATCGCGGGCGCGTGGGCCGTGATGCAGGTCGAGCTGTTCACCCGCATGGTCGGACACGCGGGCCTCGGCCTGATCGCCGCCCGGCGTCACATGCCGCCGGAGGTCCTCGTCCCGGTCTTCGACCGCATGGTCGAGGAGGGCTATCTGACCCGCACCGGGTCCTTCTTCTCCCACACCGAGGCCGGCACCCGGGAGGCCGCTGTGATCAGCAGGGCCTGGGGAACCTGGCTGGCGGGACGAGTGGAGCAGGACCTCGGTCGCCCCTCCGGGGAAGACCTGCGCACCGCGGTGGACGCCATCTCCAAGCGCCTCCTGGTGGAAGACCTCAGCAGCGGCCTGCCGAGCCGAACGCCCGCTCTGACGGGTGGGGGTTGACGGGTGGGGGTTGACGGGTGGGGGCTGACGGGTGGGGGCGTCTGATCAGCGCAGCAGCAGCTGCGCACCCCCCACCACCGTGGCCGCGATCACCAACTGCTCGAACAGCCGTTGGTTGATCCGGTTCACAGCCCATTTGCCGAGAAACGCTCCGGGGATCACGAACACCACGAGCGCCGCGTCAAGCAGGAGCGAGTGGCCGTCGATCAGGCCGAGACCGGCGCTGAAGGGGACCTTCGAGACGTTCACGATCAGGAAGAAGAACGCCGAGGTTCCCAGGAAGCCGAGCTTGCGGAAGCCGGCGGACAGGAGGTACATCGACATGACCGGGCCGCCCGCGTTGGCGACCATCGTCGTGAAACCGCCGAGGACACCGTACGAACGAGCCTTGAAGCGGCCGGCGGGTGTACTCACCGCATCCGGCTCGTCCTCGTCCTCCTCCGGCCCCGAATCCGACTCCGACTCCGACTGTGCCTTCGCCTCCGCGTCCGCCTGCCGTCGGCGCCACACCGTCACCCCGGCCATCAGCAGCAGGATCGCCCCGATCGAGGTCCGTACGACCTCGTCGTCCGCCCACACCAGGAACACCGTGCCGACGACCACACCCACCGCGACCGCCGGAAACAGCCGCCACAGCGTCGGCCAGTGGGCGTGTCTGCGGTAGGTCAGGACGGCGAGTACGTCACCCGCGATCAGGATCGGCAGCAGCACCCCGGTGGACTCGCGGGCGGGCAGGACGGCCGCGAAGATCGCCAGACTGACCGTGTTGGCCCCGCTGACGGCGGTCTTGGAGAAGCCGACGAGTACCGCCGCGGCGGCGAGTGCGGCGAACTCCCAGTGCGTCATGTGCCAGAGCGTCATCGTGTTCATGCGGAGACCGATGCTATGCCCACCCAACTGCGCCCAGCAGAACCGTCTCGCCAGGTGACCCCGGCCCCACACATACCCCCACCACGGACGTCACCGACCGCACCCATCGCACCGACGCGTCACGTGGACCGGCCACCCCACCCCCTGGGAAGATCCACGCAGCTCCCGCAACACGCCGCACGCCCCGCCCACCCCCAACGACGCACCCGGAGAAGCCATGGCCGAGTCCCGCGAGTACGTCCTCACCGGCACCCGGGGCACGATCTCCGTCCGCGAATGGCCCCGCCCCGCCCGAAGTGGTGCCCATCCCACCGGGCAACCGCCCACCGAACAACCGCCCCGCTACCTCGCTCTCATCTCGCACGGGTACGCCGAGCACATGGGCCGCTACGAGGAGCTCGCCGATGTCCTCGTCGCCCACGGCGCCACCGTCCTCGGCCCCGATCACCAGGGACACGGCAGGTCGGCGGGCGAACGGGCGGTGATCGCGGACTTCGAGGACGTCGTCACCGACCTGCACAGCGTCGCCGCCCACGCCCGGGCCGCCCGTCCTGACGTACCGCTCGTCCTGCTCGGCCACTCCACCGGCGGGCTGATCGCGGCCCGCTTCGCGCAGCGCCACGGCGACGAACTCGCCGGGCTCGTCCTGTCCGCGCCCGTACTCGGCAACTGGGACCTGCCCGGGCGCCTGCTCGCGCTCGACGAGATCCCCGAGCGGCCGATCAATCCGGCCGCGCTGTCCCGCGATCCGGCGGTCGGGGCGGCGTACGCGGCGGACCCGCTGGTGTGGCACGGCCCGATGAGACGGCCGACGCTGGAGGCGTTCGTACGGACGCTGGACACCGTGGCGAAGAGCGGTGACATCGGGGCGCTGCCGCTGCTGTGGCTGCACGGCGACGACGACCGGCTCGTGCCGCTCGCCGGCAGCCGCGTCGGTGTCGAGGAGCTGCGCGGCACCGACTGGACCGAGCGGATCTTCCCGGGCGCCCGGCACGACGTCTTCCTCGAGACGGACAGGGCGGCGGCCCACGCCGAGGTGACCGCGTTCGTGGACCGGGTGCTCGCGGCCCGGACGGACCGCCCGGACTGAATGCCGTTCCGTCACGTTTCCACCCTTCCGACCTGGGCACCCGCGTCCCCATGGAGTGGTTGCGGCGAGCAGCCTGCGCGGGAGAGGACCCGGAACTGTTCTTCCCCGTGGGTACGAAAGGGCCGGCGGTGCGCGACATCGCCGCCGCGAAGCGTGTGTGCGCCCACTGCCCGGTGACCCCGCAGTGCCTGGACTGGGCCCTGCGCAGCGGTCAGACCTCGGGCGTGTGGGGCGGCACCTGCGAGGACGAGCGCGCCGCACTGCTCCGTACCGCGAGAGAACGGGTCTGGTAGCGAGAAACCGGGCCGAGTCACGAGGAGGAGTGACCCCATGACTGTCGTGAAGAGCAGCCTGCCCGAGCCGGAGCGCCGGATCACCGGCGACGCTCTGCAGGAGACCTTGGTGGATCTGCTGGCGCTGTCACTGATCGGGAAGCAGGCCCACTGGAACATCGTGGGGCCGCGGTTCCGTTCGATCCATCTGCACCTCGACGAGGTGGTGTCGGCGGCCCGCGCGTTCTCCGACACGGTCGCCGAACGCTCCGCGGCCCTCGGTGTGCCGCCGGACGGCCGCCCCGAGACCGTCGCCTCGGCCTCCGTCTTCCAGGGCCCGAAGGACGGCTGGCTGCATGACACGGAGGTCGTACAGCTCCTCGTCGAGGCACTGGCGACGGCGATCGAACGCCTGCGCAAGCGCGTCGAGGCGACGGAGGAGGCGGATCCGGTGACCCAGGACCTGCTGATCGGCATCACCGCCGAATTGGAGAAGCAGCGCTGGATGTTCGAGGCGGAGAACGCGACCCGCAGCGACTGACCCGCCCCCTCCTCGGGTCAGGCAGTCAGTCCGTTCACGTTCAACTCCGTCGCGTTGACGGACTGTCGCCGACGGCTCCCGGGTGCAGCGCCTTTGCCTGTCCGTACGGGAGTCGCGGCGCGTCCGCCGCGCGCCGCACCCCGGAGATGGCTTCGCCGGGACGGAGGAACCGCCACCAGAGAACTCCGCCGCGTCACGCCTTCCCTGTCGGGAAGAGGGCCCGTACCTCCCAGCCCTCCGTCTGTCCGTCCGGTGGTCCCGCTCTCAGGTCTCCGCCCAGGGCCGTGACGCGTTCCGTGAGCCCGACCAGGCCGAAGCCGCCGCCGTGTGCGGCGGCCGGCAGCTGGGTGCCGCCCCGGCCGTCGTTGATCACACCGACCTCCAGCCGACGACCCTCGTGGCGGAGCCGGACGGTGACCCCGGTGGCGTCCGCCGCGTGCCGTCGTACGTTCGTCAGGGCCTCCTGCACCACCCGGAACGCGGCGGCCTGCACCTCGTGGGGGAGGTCGTCCGGCACGGCGGGGTCGCGGTCGAGGGTGACGTGCTGGACCGGGCTCGCGAAGCCGTCCACCAGTTCCGCGATGCCGGCCAGGTCGCCGACAGGCCTGCGGTCGGCGGCGTCCGGGCCGGTGTCCCGCAGCACGCCGACGGTACGGCGCATCGACGCCAGGGCCTCGGTGGCCGCGTGTTCTATGCCCTCCAGGACGGTGTCCAGTCTCTCCGGCTCGGTGGTGGCCATCATGCGGGCCATCTGGGTCTGGACGAGGATGCCGGTGACATGGTGGGCGACGAAGTCATGGAGATCGGCGGCGATTGCCAGCCGTTCGGCGCGCCTGGTCTCGACGACCGCCATGGCCCTCCGGTAGTCCTGCGAGCGCAGGAACCCCGCCAGACCGCCGATGATGCAGGTCATGACGAGCATCACCATCATGAAGCCCAGCAGGCTCGGCATGTCATCCTGGTAGAACCGCGCGGGTGTGCTGATCAGCGCGGCAGCGTTGAGCACCCCGCAGATCACAGCCCAGGGCTGCGGACAGCTCCGCACCGCGATGAACAGCAGACTCAGCAGGAGGACCGTCTCGCCCGGGCCGAACAGGGTCTGCGCGCCCAGCAGCGAACCCGCCGTGACCAACAGCGAGGCGACAGCCGCCGCGCCCGTGCGTATCTGGGGGGTGAGCCAGTCGGGCCGACGCTTGGCCGGCCACAGCAGGGCGGTGTACCCGAGCAGCAGGACGACCGCGTGCGGCCAGACCGGGTAGGCGCTGTCGGTAGCCTCGAGCAGGTCGACGACCCCGGCCATGACCAGGAGTGCGACGACGAAGGCGCCGACGCAGTTTCGGGACGAATCCGATCTCATGCGAATCACCGTAGGCGCGGACGGCCTCGCTCGTATCGGCCGAAAGGCCGAGGCACGTTCCGCCAAGGATGGCCGGACGGCCGAGGCGCGCGCACTCCCCCGCGGGTGAGAGTGGAGCCACTGACCACCCGCCACACCTTCAGGAGTACGAGATGCAGCGCAAGGCCCTCATCAGCGTGATCGGTGGTGCGACCGCCGCGGTCGCCCTGGCCGGCGTCGGAACCTATCTGATCGCCGGCACCGAGTCGACCACGGCGTTGGACGAGTACACGACGGTGCTGGTGGACGGCCACAAGGCCCTTGCGTCCAACATCGTCGCGCTCCGCACGCAGGGCAAGTTCCACCCGGTTCCCTGGGTGGGCACGAAAGTCTCGGACGTGTCCTGCCCGACCGGTCTGAAGGCCGTGGCGGGCGCCCGCATCACCTGCACGGGCCGTACCGCCAAGGGCAAGGACATCGACATACCGGTGACGGTGGTGAAGGCGACGGCCACCTCCGTGACCTGGAAGTTCGAGCGCTGAGCAGCGCCGGAGAGACTGAGGAGAACGAGAAGACCATGAGTACCGTCCTGGCCGGCGTCGGCCTCACCAAGAAGTACGGCTCCACCGTCGCGCTGCACGGAGTCGATGTGAAGGTCGGCGTCCGGGAGTCACTGGCGATCATGGGCCCGTCGGGTTCCGGCAAGTCGACCCTTCTGCACACGCTGGCCGGGGTCGTCCGTCCGGACGGCGGCGAGGTCCTGCTGCACGGCGAGCGCATCGACGAACTGGGCGAGAACCGGCTGAGCGAACTGCGCCGCAGAAAGTTCGGATTCGTGTTCCAGTTCGGCCAGTTGCTGCCCGAGTTGCCCGCCGAGGAGAACGTCGCCCTGCCGCTGATGCTGAACGGCATGCCCCGTGGCCGGGCCGTCTCCCTCGCCCGCCGCTGGTTCGGCCCGCTCGGCCTGGACGGCCTGGAAAAGCGCCGCCCCGGTCAGCTGTCCGGCGGTCAGGCCCAGCGCGTCGCGATAGCCCGCGCCCTGGTCGTGCAGCCGGACGTGGTCTTCGCCGACGAACCGACCGGCGCGCTGGACCAGGTCACCAGTGAGGAGGTCATCCAGCTGCTGACCTCGGTCACCCGCGAGCAGGGCGCCTCCCTGGTGATGGTGACGCACGACCCGGACGTCGCCGCCCACTGCGACCGCGTCCTCCAGGTCCGCGACGGCCGCATAACGGCCCACCAGCAGTACACCGTGGCGCCCTGACACCGTGGCGCCCTGAACGGACGCGCCACCGCTGCGCCGCCTTGCCGGGGGCCGAGCGATGCCCCCTGGGCAGCCCTGCCTCCGCAGCAGCCTTCTCTCTCCCCCCACACACACTCAGCGCTCCCTGCCATGGGCTGCCCTGACCTGTCCTGCTCCCATGCCGGAGAACACCCTCACCGTCTTCTGCCCTACCCCACCAGGGCCATGCCCCTCCCGATCAACCCGGAGCCCTCATGTCCTCGCCCGTCCCACAGTTGACGTGGTTTCTCGCTCGCCGCTCCGGTCGGCGTGGCCTGCACAGCCAGTTGCTGTCAGCCGGCGCCGCGGCCGTCGGCGCGCTGATCCTGCTGGTGCTGACGGCCGCCTACTTCGGCAGCGACGCCCGCGCCCACGCCACCGCCTGGCGCACACCGTTGCCCGACCGGCACGGCACCGCCGTACAGACGCTCGGCACGACGTACCTCGGCGACCGGCCGATCACCGTCGTGACGCTGGCCCAGTTGCCCGGCCGCAGTGCGACTCCGGCGCCCCCGGGGTTCACCGGGTTCCCGAAACCCGGGCAGGTGTATGTCTCCCCCGCTCTGTCCGACCTGCTGCACAGGACACCGGCGAACCGACTGGCCGACCGATTCCCGAAGGTGTCCTCGTACGGCACCATCGGCGAAGCCGGTCTCGCGGCGCCCGAGGAGCTCGTGGCCGTCGTGGGGAAGACGGCGTCCGACCCCGCGGTCTCCGGCACGGCCGAACCGCTCGGCATCTTCGGCCAGTTCAGCGGCCAGACCGAACGCGCGGTGATCTCCGGCTTCGACGGGAGCAGCGTCAGTTTGTTCACCTCGGCGGACAAGCCCGCGGTGTCGATCGGCGTGGCCATCGTCGCCGTCCCCGTGATCGTGCTCGCGGCCGCCGCCGGACGACTCGGTACGGCCCGCCGTGAGCAACGGCTCGCGGCGCTTCGGCTCGCGGGAGCGACTCCTCGCCAGATCCTCGCGATGACCGGCCTGGAGTCGGCGGTCGTCGGCGCGGCCGGGGCGCTGACCGGTGCGCTGGCCTACTGTCTGCTGCTGCCCGCGCTCGCGGAGATCCCGTTCGGCATCGGCACCTGGCACACCGGTCAACTCTGGGTGGGACTTCCCTGGTTGCTGGGGATCGTGGCATGCGTGGCCGGCCTCATCGCGGTGAGCGCCATGATGACGCTGCGCCAGGTGGCGACCTCCCCGCTGGGTGTGGCCCAGCAGGCGAACCCGCGCAACACCCGAATCATCCGCCTTGTCCTCTTCGCCGCGGTGCTGCTCTACATCTATGTGACGACCTCGTCGGGCGGCGCGAGCGAACGTCAGCAGCTTGCGATGCTGCTCCTGTTCTACGGCGGCTTCTGGCTCCTCGGTCCGTGGGTCGTGGACCGGCTCGGCCGGATCACCGCCCACTTCGCCCGTCGGCCGGCGACCCTGCTCGCGGCACGTCGGCTCAGTGACGACCCGCGCGGTGCCTGGCGCACCGTCAGCGGGCTGGTCCTGGCCGGGTTCGTGGCGGGGTTCTTCACCGTGGGCAACGTGGGTATCGACGACTACCGCTTTCCCGGCCAGATCGCCGTACCCACGACCAGCACGGCCACGGCCCGCGCTGCCACGGCCGAGGCCCGTACGCTGCTCGACGCGGCCGGGGTGAAGGCGACCGTCACCGCGGGCGACGGTGACGAGGCGATACTCGGCGGCACCCCCGGCGTGCTCGTGCACGTCTCCGGCGGTACCGCGCGACTCGACACCGCCGTCACCGCCCTGTCGAACCTGGTGCCCGGCCAGTTGCCGTACACCGAGGAGTACGCCAACGCCGAGAACCACACCTTCACCGAACGCCTGGGCGAACTCGGTACCGCCGCCCTCGCGGTGAGCTTCCTCGTCGCGACCGCCTCCGCCGGACTGACCGCCGCCGCGAACGTGCTCGACCGGCGCCGCGTCTACGCCCTGCTGCGGCTGGCCGGCACCCCTTTGAGGCTCCTCGACCGGGCCAGGTTCCGCGAGACGGTCCTGCCGCTGGTCGTGCTGGCCGGCGGTACCACCGGCGCCGGTGTCTACGCCGCGTTCAAGGTGAACGAGATGTTCGACAGCACGATCAGCACCTCCGGTGCGGTGACGCTGGCGGTGTGTGTGACGGTGGGCGCCCTGGCCATGTTCGCGGCGATCGGAGCGAGCAGACCACTGCTGCGGTCGGTCACCGCGGATGCGGCGCAGACGGCGGACTGAGCGAGAAGGACGACCCCTCCCACCCTTGAGGCATGATCGAGCCATGACCCCCGACCCGCCCAGCCCCCCGATTCGTGTCCTGATCGCGGACGACCAGGACATGGTCCGTACGGGTTTCCGTTTCTTTCTCGACGCCCAGCCCGACATCACCGTGGTCGCCGAGGCCGCCGACGGCGAGGAGGCCGTGGCGCTGGCCCGCCGTGAGCGTCCGGACGTGTGCCTGCTGGACATCCGGATGCCCAGACTGGACGGCCTGGAGGCGACCCGGCTGCTGGCGGGACCCGGCGTCGCCGACCCCATGCGGGTCGTCGTGGTCACCACCTTCGACCTCGACGAGTACGTGTACGGGGCCCTGCGCGGCGGCGCCTGCGGGTTCCTGCTGAAGGACTCGGGGCCCACCCTCCTCGCGGAGGCGGTACGGGCCGCCGCGGCCGGTGACTCCCTGGTGTCGCCGTCGATCACCGTGCGGCTGCTCCAGCACATCACCGCCCCGCAGAGCACCGGGTTCCGCCCACCGGGCCCGCCACCGTCCCCGGTCTCCGCGGCGACTCTCAAGGAACCGCTCACCGACCGCGAACTCGACGTGGTCCGGCTGGTCGCCCTCGGCCGTACGAACGCGGAGATCGCCGGCTCGTTGCATGTCTCCCTCTCCACGGTCAAGACGCATCTGTCGAGCGTGCAGCTGAAGCTGGCAGCGCGGAACCGGGTGGAGATCGCGGCCTGGGCGTGGCAGAACGGGTACGCGCGCCCCGACGCCCTCTGAGAGCGCGGCCGGTCACCCGGATGTGGCGCGTTCGACGTGGAGCGGCTATGCGGAAACAGGACGAGTTGAAAGTACGATCAGCCAATGTCTGACATGATCGAAACCACGCCCGGCTGGCTGGCACCCGACGAGCTCGAGCAGTCTCGCGCACGGATGCCGATCCTTTATGTCGAAGCCGTACCGGTGCGCGTCGACGACAACGGCGAAGTCACCAGCATCGGCCTGCTTCTGCGCATCGGATCGGACGGCACGGTCAGCCGCGCTCTGGTCTCGGGTCGCGTCCTGCACCACGAGCGGGTGCGCGACGCCCTGCTGCGCAACCTGGAGAAGGACCTCGGCCCGGTGGCGCTGCCGAGGGTCCCTGCCTCCCCGCAGCCCTTCACCATCGCGGAGTACTTCCCGACGCTGGGTGTCACCCCGTTCCACGACCCCCGCCAGCACGCGGTGTCCCTCGCCTACATCGTCCCGGTGGCCGGAGACTGCCGTCCCCGTCAGGACGCCCTGGATCTGGTGTGGTTCAGCCCGGAGGAGGCCTCTTCCCCCTTGGTCCAGAACGAGATGCCGGGTGGTCAGGGAGTCCTTCTCAAGCAGGCCCTGGCCCACGTCGGCCGTCTGTCCTGACCTCCGGACGCACCATCAACTCCCGGGAACGGCAGGCCGACCCAAGTTTTTCGCGCACGAGAAAGGGCCGGTGGTGGTCCACCGGCCCTTTCTCGAGGTTCAGGCGATCTCGACGAGCAGATCGCCGCCTTCCACCTGCTGGATCCTGTTGATGGCCAGCCTCGTCACCCTCCCGGCCTTCGACGCGGTGACCGCGGCCTCCATCTTCATCGCCTCGATGGTGGCGACCGTGGCGCCGACCGCGACCTCGTCCCCCTCGGCGACGGCGAGGGTCACCACTCCGGCGAACGGTGCGGCGACGTGCCCGGGGTTGGCCCGGTCCGCCTTCTCGGTCGCCGGGATGTCGGAGGACACGGCGGTGTCGCGCACCTGGATGGGCCGCAGTTGGCCGTTGAGGGTCGACATCACCGTACGCATACCGCGTTCGTCGGCCTCGCCCACGGCCTCCAGTTCGATGAGCAGCCGCACGCCCGGCTCGAGGTCGACGGCGTACTCCTTGCCCGGCCGCAGCCCGTAGAAGAAGTCCTTGCTGTCCAGCACGCTGGTGTCGCCGTAGTTCTGACGGTGCGTCTCGAACTCGCGCGTCGGCCCGGGGAACAGCAGCCGGTTGAGCGTTGCGCGCCGGTCCTTCGCCAGCCCGGTACGGTCGTCGGCGGTCAGTTCCGTCATGGGCCTGGGCGCGGCACGGCCCTCCAGCGCCTTCGTGCGGAACGGCTCCGGCCAGCCGCCGGGCGGGTTGCCCAGCTCGCCGCGCAGGAAGCCGATGACCGAGTCGGGGATGTCGAACCTGTTCGGGGTGGCCTCGAAGTCGGCCGGGGAGACATCGGCGCCCACCAGATGGAGCGCGAGGTCGCCGACCACCTTCGACGAAGGGGTGACCTTCACCAGCCGGCCGAGGATGCGGTCGGCGGCGGCGTACATCGCCTCGATCGCCTCGAAGCGGTCGCCGAGGCCCAGCGCGACCGCCTGGGTGCGCAGGTTGGACAGCTGGCCGCCGGGGATCTCGTGGTGGTAGATGCGCCCGGTCGGCGAGGCGAGGCCCGCCTCGAACGGTGCGTAGATCCTGCGGACGCTCTCCCAGTACGGCTCCAGGTCGCCCACGGCCTGCAGGCTCAGCCCGGTGGACCGCTCGGAGTAGTCGGTCGCGGCGACGATGCCCGACAGCGACGGCTGCGAGGTGGTGCCCGCCATCGACGCCACAGCGCCGTCCACGGCGTCCGCCCCGGCCTGGATCGCGGCGAGGTAGGTGGCGAGCTGGCCGCCAGCGGTGTCGTGGGTGTGCAGATGCACCGGCAGGTCGAACTCCCGGCGCAGCGCCGATACGAGGGTCGCGGCCGCCGGGGCGCGCAGCAGGCCCGCCATGTCCTTGACGGCCAGGACATGGGCGCCCGCGTCGACGATCTGCTCGGCGAGGCGGAGGTAGTAGTCGAGGGTGTACAGCCGCTCGGACGGATCAGAGAGGTCGGAGGTGTAGCAGAGGGCGACCTCGGCGATCGCCGTGCCCGTCTCCCGGACAGCGTCGATGGCGGGCCGCATCTGGCCCACGTCGTTCAGCGCGTCGAAGATGCGGAAGATGTCGATGCCGGTGGCCGCGGCCTCCTGGACGAAGGCGTCGGTCACCTCGGTCGGGTACGGGGTGTAGCCCACGGTGTTGCGGCCACGCAGCAGCATCTGCAGACAGATGTTCGGTACGGCCTCACGGAACGCGGCCAGGCGGTCCCAGGGGTCCTCGGCGAGGAAGCGGAGCGCGACGTCGTAGGTGGCGCCGCCCCAGCACTCCAGGGAGAGCAGCTCGGGCAGGGTCCGCGCGACCACGGGGGCGACGGCGAGCATGTCCTTGGTGCGCACCCGGGTGGCCAGCAGCGACTGGTGCGCGTCGCGGAACGTCGTGTCGGTGACGCCGATGGTCGGTGACGCGCGCAGCCACCGGGCGAAGCCCTCGGGGCCCAGTTCGACGAGCCGCTGCCGGGAGCCCGCGGGCGGTTCGCCGTCCGGCAAGGGCGGGATCTTGCCGACCGGGTCGATCAGCTCGGGCCGTTCGCCGTGCGGCTTGTTCACGGTGACGTCGGCGAGGTAGGTGAGCAGCTTGGTGCCGCGGTCGGCGGAGTGCCGTGCCGTGAGCAGATGCGGGCGCCGCTCGATGAACGAGGTCGTGACCCGGCCGGCCCGGAAGTCCGCGTCGTCGAGCACGGCCTGCAGGAACGGGATGTTGGTGGCGACGCCACGGATCCTGAACTCGGCCACGGCACGCCGGGCGCGGCTGATCGCGGTCCCGAAGTCGCGTCCCCGGCAGGTGAGTTTGACCAGCATCGAGTCGAAGTGCGCGCTGATCTCCGTACCGGCGTGGGTGGTGCCGCCGTCGAGCCGGATGCCCGAGCCGCCCGGTGAGCGGTAGGCGCTGATCCTTCCGGTGTCGGGGCGGAAGCCGTTGGCCGGGTCCTCGGTGGTGATACGGCACTGCAGCGCCGCCCCGTGCAGGGTGACGGTCTCCTGCGAGAGTCCCAGGTCGGCGAGCGTCTCGCCGGAGGCGATGCGCAGTTGCGACTGCACGAGGTCGACGTCGGTGACCTCCTCGGTCACCGTGTGCTCGACCTGGATGCGCGGGTTCATCTCGATGAAGACGTGGTTGCCCTCGCGGTCGAGCAGGAACTCCACTGTGCCCGCGTTGCGGTAGCCGATCTCCCGGGCGAAGCGCACGGCGTCGGCGCAGATCCGGTCGCGCAGCTGCGGGTCGAGGTTCGGCGCGGGGGCCAGCTCGATCACCTTCTGGTGGCGTCGCTGCACCGAACAGTCGCGCTCGAAGAGGTGGATGACATTGCCCTGGCCGTCGGCGAGGATCTGCACCTCGATGTGGCGGGGTTCCACGACGGCCTTCTCCAGGAAGACCGTGGAGTCACCGAACGCGGAGGCCGCCTCCCGGGACGCCGCCTCGATGGACTCCCGCAGCTGGGCGGGGTCCTCGACCCGCCGCATTCCGCGCCCGCCACCGCCGGCGACGGCCTTGACGAACACCGGGAAGCCGACCTCCTCGGCGGCGCGGACGAGTTCGTCCACGTCGGTGGAGGGGGCGGAGGAGCCCAGCACCGGTACGCCGGCCGCGCGGGCGGCGGCCACCGCACGTGCCTTGTTGCCGGTCAGCTCCAGCGTGTCGGCGCTCGGTCCGACGAAGGAGATGCCGGCCTCCTCGCAGGCGCGCGCCAGATCGGGGTTCTCGGAAAGGAACCCGTAGCCCGGGTAGACCGCGTCGGCGCCGGCCCGCTGTGCGGCGCGGACGATCTCCTCGACGGAGAGGTAGGCGCGCACCGGGTGTCCGGGAAGGCCGATCTCATAGGCTTCGTCTGCCTTCAACCGGTGCAGTGAATTGCGGTCCTCGTGCGGGAAGACGGCCACGGTCCTCGCGCCCAGCTCATAGCTGGCACGAAATGCCCGAATCGCGATCTCACCACGGTTGGCGACCAGCACCTTGCGGAACATCCTGGATCCCTTCAGCCTGCCGGTGACGCGCACCATGGTGTCGGTACGGCCCGGCTCACGCCATGTGAACCGGGCCACTCATACCCACCGGTAGCGCGTTCAGCGCAGGTCTGCCCGCTCGGGGCTGTCGCCAAGGGACTCATCCACGCGCTTGTCGTCGCAGTTGTCGACGCTCGCGTCGAGGGCGTCGTCCGGGGCGTCGTCCAGGGCATCGTCGAGGAAGCCTCCCGACTGGTGCTGCCACAGCTTCGCGTAGGCGCCGTCCGTGGCGAGCAGTTCCTGGTGCGTGCCCTGCTCGATGATCCGGCCGCGGTCGAGGACCACGAGTCGGTCCATGGTGGCGACCGTGCTCAGCCTGTGCGCCACCACCAGTGCCGTCCGCCCCTCCATCAGCCGCCACAACGCCTCCTGTACGAGGAGCTCGCTCTCGGAGTCGAGGGCGCTGGTGGCCTCGTCGAGCAGCAGGATCGGCGCGTCGCGCAGGATGGCCCTGGCGAGTGCGACCCGCTGGCGTTGTCCGCCGGACAGTTTGACTCCGCGCTCGCCCACCATGGTGTCGAAGCCGTCCGGCAGGGCGTCGGCGAACTCGGTGACGTGCGCGGCCTCGGCCGCTCGGCGGATCTCGGCGTCGGTGGCGTCGGGCCGGGCGAACGCGATGTTGTCCCGCAGGGTGCGGTGGAACATCGCCGGGTCCTGCGGGACGTAGGCGATCAGGCTGCGCAGGTCCGTCTGGCGCAGCCGGCTGATGTCCTGGCCGCCGATCAGGATCCGGCCCGCGTCGATGTCCGTCATCCGCAGCAGCAGCCGGCTGAGCGTGGTCTTGCCTCCGCCGGAGCGGCCGACGAGACCGATCTTCGCCCCGCTGGGCACCGCCAGGTCGAGTTCCTGGAAGAGCGGATCCGCGCCCGCGTGGGCGAAGGTGACGTTCTCGAAGCGGACGTCGGCGGCCCGGGAGCCCAGTTCCTCCGGTGACGTGGGGTCGAGCACGGTCGGTTTCGTCAGCAGCAGTTCGGTGAACTGCGCGGCCTCCGTCATCGAGCTCTCAAGACGGCGGTAGATCTGGTTGAACTCGAACATGATCCGGGTGGCGTTCGAGTAGTACGTGAACGCGACCACGACCGCCTCTACGCCGAGCCCGCCCCCGGCGAGGGTGACCGCCAGCAGCAGGCCCAGGGCGTTGGTCAGCACGGACAGCGGCGCCACCAGCGTGTCGATGCGCAGGTTCCCGTAGTCCCACGACCTCAGCGTGAGCCGCCGCGACACCGCGACCCGTGACCGGTGCTCGGCGGCCTCGCGTTCCTCGGCGGCGAACGCGCGGACCGTGTCCATGTTCATCAGGCTGTCGGCGACATGGCCCGACACCCGGGCGATCGCCTCCTCCCGCTTGGCGACGAGCGTCTGGCGGCGCCGGATCAGGGGCACCACGCACACCCCCGTCAGCGCGATCATCGTCAACAGACCGACGACGAGCAGCGGTTCGTAACGCCACAGCACCACCGATCCGAACACCAGTGGCACCAGAGAGCCGATGACCTGGAACGTCAGCGTGTCGACGAACTCCTCGAACCGGGAGGCGAAGCTCAGCACCCGCTTGGTCAGCGACCCCGCGAAGTTGTCGTGGAAGAACGCGGCGTCCTTGGCGAACAGTTCGTCCATGCCGATCACGTACAGATGCTCGATACCTCGGGCGTCGACCCGGTTCAGACAGTGCAGGCCCACCCGCCACAGCACTTCGGCGAGCAGCAGAACACCGGCGAAGCCCAGTACATAGGGAAGCGCCGAGCCGACGCTGATGGAGTCGTCCCCGGCGATGCGCCCGACGAGCTTGGCGACGACCAGCGGCGCGATGTAGTTGATACCGATGTTGCCCAGCGCCGGGAGCAGCATCGCGGGTACCGTCAGCCGCCGGAGCCTGGCCAACTCCCGTCCGTAATAGCGAAGCGCGAGGAGCACCGATCCCTTGCCCGGTGAAAGCTCGCGTGATTCAGGCGATCCCATACCAGCCCTGTGTTGTCGTACCGCAGCCCCGCCACGCAGGTGCTTGAGAACACGCACATGCTTCAGCGGTCGAATTGTCCCGCGTCGCCGCCCGCGCGGTCCAAGCGTTTTTTCCCGGCCACCCGCCTGCCGTCAGAGCGCGTCGTATCCTTCGGCGGTGGCTGACTCCGACACCGGGCCGATGCGGCTTCCCGACATGCCGCTGCACGATCCGTTCGTCGTAGCCGACCCGCACACCCGCGTCTACCACCTCTACACGTCCAACAACCCGTCCGTGTCGGGCGTGGACGGCACCGGCACGATGGTCTACCGCAGCCGTGACCTGCGCGACTGGACGCGGCCCGTCGTGGTCTTCCTGACCGCCGAGCAGCCGGGGATATGGGCGACCGACGGCGCGTGGGCACCGGAGGTGCACGAATGGGACGGCAGGTACTACCTGTTCACCACGCTGCACAACGAGAACAGACCGCTTCCGGTGCCTCCGCCCAACCAATGGGGTACGCCGTTCCAGGTCCCGGCCTACATGCGGGGCACGATCACGGCCGTCTCCTCGTCGCTGCTGGGCCCGTTCACAGTCGTCGACGCCTCACGCCCCACTCCGCCCGAGAACCTGATGACCCTCGACGGCACGCTCTATGTGGACCCGTCCGGGCAGCCGTGGATGGTGTACGCGCACGAGTGGCTGCAGACGATCGACGGCACCATGGAAGCGATCCGGCTGGCCCCGGACCTGTCCCGGACGATCGGGGATCCCGTCTTCCTGTTCAAGGGTTCGGACGCGTTCTGGCTGTCCGAGGAACTCCCGGCAGGTCTGCCGAACCAGCTCCCGCCCTATGTCACGGACGGTCCGCAATTGCACCGCACCCCTGACGGGTCCCTGCTCATGCTGTGGTCGACCTACGAGAAGAACGTCGTCGGCCGGGACGGGAACCTCAGCGGCGGCTATGTGCAGACCTACGCCACCTCGAAGTCCGGCGACCTCACCGGGCCGTGGCGGCAGCACCGGCCGCTGGTCCGCGAGGACAGCGGTCACGGCATGCTCTTCCACACGTTCGACGGCCGGCTGATGATGATCGTCCACCGCCCCTTCGACAACGCGCGGGGCAAGCTGTACGAGATGGAGGTCCTCGGCGACGAGCTGCGGATACTCCGCCGACGCGCCGACCTCGACGGCGGCGGCTGACAGAGCCCTAGGGCGGCACGGGAACCTGTGCGGAAACGCCGAAGGCCGTCTCCCCATCGCTGGGAAAACGGCCTCCGACCTCCGACTTTCACAAGTCGGGACGACAGGATTTGAACCTGCGACCCCTTGACCCCCAGTCAAGTGCGCTACCAAGCTGCGCCACGTCCCGATGCTGTCTGACCTGGGGTTTCCCCTGGCCGAACGCGCATGGAAACAATACCGCACTCGGGTCGATGGTCGCGCACCTGTTTATCCGGCCGGCCGCCGCTTGACCTCAAGTTTGCTTGAGGTAGCACGATCGTCCTCATGACGACAACAGCCACGCATGTCGACCCGAACCGGACACACGGCACACGCACGTACGCATACGACGAGCTGACCGGCCTCATGGGGCTGATGACCGGCGACGAGAAGCACGGCCCGGCGGCGACCTCCACGCTGGACGTCCTCTGGGTGCTCTACGACCGGGTCCTGCGGGTCGTCCCGGACGGGATGGCGGACCCCGGGCGCGACCGGTTCCTGCTGTCCAAGGGGCACGGGCCCATGGCGTACTACGCGGTACTCGCCGCCAAGGGCTTCCTGTCCGTGGACCGGCTGCCGGGGTTCGGCTCGTACGACTCGCCGCTCGGCCACCACCCCGACCGGGTGCTCGTGCCGGGGGTGGAGATCGGCAGCGGTTCGCTCGGGCACGGTCTGCCGATCGCGGTCGGTACGGCGCTGGGGCTGCGCGCGCAGGGGCTGGACGGGCCCGCGGTGTGGGTGCTGGTCGGCGACGCCGAACTGGACGAGGGCAGCAACCACGAGGCGATCGCCTTCGCCGGTCCCGCCGGCCTAGAGCGCCTCCACACGGTCGTCGTCGACAACGCGTCCGCCAGTCACGCCAGGCCAGGTGGCATCGCCGCCCGTTTCGAGGCCGCCGGCTGGTCCACGGCGACGGTGGACGGCCGTGATCACGAGGCCCTGTACAGCGCCTTCACCGCACCCCACCCGGGTCTCCCGCACGCGGTCGTGGCGCGGGTCGAACCGAAATCCGACTGACCCGGCGGGGCAGACACGACCGAACCGGCCCGCCCACCCGCACCGACCTCACCACCCTCACCGCCCTCCCAGACTTGAAGGGATTCACTCCCCCATGGACACCATGCGTGACCGTTTCGCCCCCGTCCTCTCCCGGCTGCTCGACGAGGATCCACGTGTCGCCGTCGTACTCGCCGAGATCGGCACGGCCCAGTTCACCCAGGCCCAGGCCCGGCATCCCGACCGGGTGATCAACGTGGGCATCCGTGAGCAGCTGCTCATCGGTACGGGCGCCGGCCTGGCGCTCACCGGTCTGCGTCCCGTCATGCACACGTTCGCGAGCTTCCTCGTCGAGCGCCCCTTCGAGCAGGTCAAGCTCGACCTCGGGCATCAGGACGTCGGCGCGGTGCTCGTGAGCGCCGCCGCCTCCTTCGACTGGCCCGCGGGCGGCTTCACGCACATGGCGCCCGGTGACGTGGCCCTTCTCGACACCCTGGACGGCTGGACCGTCCATGTGCCGGGACACCCCGACGAGGCCGAGACGCTACTGCGGCACGCCGTGGCCGCAGGGGACGACAGGGTGTACGTACGCCTCTCCACGCAGTCGAACAGGGAGGGGCTCCCGGTCGACGGCGAACGGTTCCTCACTGTTCGCGAGGGCCGCTCCGGGGTCGTGATCGCCGTCGGGCCGATACTCGACGCGGTCCTCGACGCCACGGAGGGGCTCGACGTCACCGTCCTGTACGCGACGACCGTACGGCCCTTCGACACGGCCGCGCTGCGCCGGGCCACGGAGACGGCGGGCACGGACGTCGTCCTCGTCGAGCCGTATCTCGCGGGCACGTCGACGGCCGTCGTGAACGACGCGCTCCACGATGTGCCGCACCGGGTGCTGGGCCTCGGCGTGGGCCGTCGCGAGCTCCGCCGTTACGGGGACGTCGAGGAGCACGTGGCCGCGCACGGGCTCGACGCACGGACGCTCCGCGAGCGGATCCAGGGGTTCGTGTCCTGAGCGTGCCGTTTTCTTTTCAGTTCAGGTTCAGCCGGCATTCGGCATCCCCAACTGCGGGTAGGCGTCGATCAGTCGGGGCGGGGCGGCCTGGCGCCAGGAGTCGGCGAGGATGTCGCGCAGTTCGCCCTCGTCCTCCAGAGCGGCCAGGCGCACTCTCACCCAGGCGAAGCCCGCCTCGTGATCGGCGATCCAGAACTTCTCCGGCTCGGCCAGCACGAGTTCGTCGCGCTCGTCCTTCGGGCAGCGCACGGCGATGGACGTCTCGTCTTCGGGCAGCGTGGCGAACATCTTCCCGGCGACCCGGAACGTGGGCATGCTCCAGGCGATCTTCTCCGTCGTGTCCGGCAGGGAGAGGGAGATACGGCGTACGTCTTCGGCTTCCGGCATACAACGCACCGTAGCCAATGCCACTGACATCCACCCGCGATGATCCACGATCGACGGCGGAGTGCTCGACCCCCTGCGCGAAGGGGTGTGCCTACGCCTGGGCGGCCGTGCCGAGCGCGTCCAACACCGGGCGGATCAGCGGGTGTTCCTCCGCTCCCCTGCGGACGGCCGCGAAGACCCTCCGGGTGGGGGCGACCCCGTCGACCGGACACACGACCACACCCGTCAGATCCATGCCCCGAAGCGCCGAACGCGGTACGAGGGCCACGCCGGCGTCGGCAGAGGCGAGGGCCACGACCGCGCGGAAGTCGTCGGAGGAGTGTTCGAGGCGAGGCCGGAAACCGGCGTTCTCGCAGGCCAGGACCACCACCTCATGGCAGGGATTGCCGGGGTAGGGCCCGATCCACGAGTCCTTGGCCAGTTCCGCGAGCGGCACCTCGCGGGCGTCGGCGAGACGGTGAGTGACCGGGACGACCGCGTCGAAGGGCTCGGCGTAGAGGGGCACGTGGGTGAGACGGGGATCGTCGGCGGGCGGCGCTCCCCGGTACTCGACGGCCACCGCGACGTCGACCTGCCGGTCCAGCACCATCGGCAGACTGGCGTCACCCTCGGCGTCCTGGACGCGGAGCCGGATTCCGGGGGCGGTGTCGGCGAGGCGGGCCAGGGCGGGCGCGACGACCAGCGCGATGCCGGTCGCGAAGGCCGCGACGGTGACCGTGCCGGCGGCGCCCTTGTCGTACGCGGCCAGCTCGGCCTCGGCCCGCTCCAGCTGGGCCAGGACCAGGTGGGTGTGCGCGAGCAGGATCTCGCCGGCCGGGGTCAGCCGTACGCCCTTGGCGCCGCGCTCGACGAGTCGGCGGCCGGTCTCCTGTTCCAGGGCTGTGAGCTGCTGGGAGACGGCGGAGGGGGTGAGGTACAGCGCGGCGGCAGCCGCCGTCACCGTGCGATGGTCGGCCACCGCACGCAGGATGTGGAGCCGCCGCGCTTCGATCATGCGATCGATTATCCCGTAGGTCCAGAACGGTGTGCCCGGGCCCTCCGATCAGCCACCAGATCCTCCGAGGCCGCGTGGAAGGCGTCGACGGCACGGTTGACGTCCTGGCTCGAGTGCGCCGCCGACAACTGGACACGGATCCGGGCCTGCCCCTGCGGCACGACCGGGTACGAGAAGGCGATCACATACACGCCGCGCTCCAGCAGGTGCTCCGCCAGCCGACCGGCCCTCGTGGCGTCCCCGATCATGACGGGCACGATGGGGTGATCGCCGGGGAGGATGTCAAAGCCGCTCTCGCTCATCCGGTGGCGGAATCGGGCGGTGTTCTCAGCGAGCCGCTTGCGCAGATCGTCCGCGGACTCCAGCAGGTCGAGCACCTTCAGCGACGCGGCGGCGATCACCGGGGCGAGCGTGTTCGAGAACAGGTACGGCCGTGAGCGCTGCCGCAGAAGGGCGACGATCTCGGCGCGCGCGGCCACATAACCGCCGGACGCGCCGCCCAGTGCCTTGCCCAGCGTGCCGGTGAGGATGTCCACGCGGTCCATGACGCCGTGCAGTTCGGGAGTGCCCCGGCCACCGGGGCCGACGAAACCGACGGCGTGCGAGTCGTCGACCATGACCATCGCGCCGTGGCGGTCGGCGAGGTCGCAGATCTCGCGCAGCGGGGCCACATAGCCGTCCATGGAGAACACACCGTCGGTGACGATCAGCTTCCGGCGCGCGCCGCCCTCCGCGGCCTCCTTCAACTGCCGTTCCAGATCGGCCATGTCGCGGTTGGCGTACCGGAAGCGGCGGGCCTTGGACAAGCGGATGCCGTCGATGATCGAGGCGTGGTTGAGGGCGTCGGAGATCACCGCGTCCTGGGCGTCGAGGAGGGTCTCGAAGACACCTCCGTTGGCGTCGAAGCAGGAGGAGTAGAGGATCGTGTCCTCCTGCCCGAGGAAGGCCGACAGCCGGGCCTCCAGCTCCTTGTGCACCTCCTGCGTTCCGCAGATGAACCGTACGGAGGCCATGCCGTAGCCCCAGCGGTCGAGCGCCTCGTGGGCCGCGGTGACGACCTCGGGGTGGTCGGCGAGGCCGAGGTAGTTGTTGGCGCAGAAGTTGAGCACCTCGCCGGGGCGCCCGCCCGCGGTCACGGAGACGGTCGCGGACTGCGGGGTGCCGATGACACGCTCCGGCTTGTGCAGACCGGCGGCGCGGATGTCGTCGAGGGTGGCGCGCAGGTCGTCGCGCACGGAGTCGAACATGACAGGGGCTCCTGAGGCTGTGAGGGACTGACGTGTTACGTGGTCCAGTCGAGGATGACCTTGCCGCCCCGGCCGCTCGCCGCGTCCGCGAACGCGGTCTCGTGGTCGCGGTGGTCGTAGCGGCCTGTGATGACCGGGGCGAGGTCGAGGCCGCCCTCCAGCAGTACGGACATCGCGTACCAGGTCTCGAACATCTCACGGCCGTAGATGCCCTTGATCGTGATCATGGAGGTGACGATCCGGGACCAGTCGACCGGGAACTCCTCGGACGGCAGGCCGAGCATCGCGATCCGGCCGCCGTGCGTCATGTTGGCGATCATGTCGCGCAGGGCCTCGGGGCGGCCGGACATCTCCAGGCCGATGTCGAAGCCCTCGCGCAGCCCGAGGGCGCGCTGTCCGTCGGCGACGGTCGCGCCGGAGACGTTCAGCGCCAGGCTCGCGCCGATCTTGCGCGCCAGTTCGAGCCGCTCCTCGCTGACGTCGGTGACGACGACGTTCCGCGCCCCCGCGTGCCGGGCCACCGCGACCGCCATCAGTCCGATCGGGCCGGCCCCGGTGATCAGGACGTCCTCACCCACCAGCGGGAAGGACAGCGCGGTGTGCACGGCGTTGCCGAACGGGTCGAAGATCGCCGCCACGTCGAGGTCGACGGGCACGCGGTGCACCCACACATTGGCGGCAGGCAGGCTGACGTACTCGGCGAAGGCACCGTCCCGGCCGACCCCGAGTCCCACGGTGGCCCGGCACAGATGACGGCGCCCGGCGAGACAGTTGCGGCACCGGCCGCACACGAGGTGACCCTCGCCGCTGACCCGGTCGCCGACTCCGATGTCGGTGACATCGCGGCCGACCCCGACGACCTCGCCGACGAACTCGTGCCCGACGATCAGTGGTGTCCGGACCGCCTGTCGCGCCCAGCCGTCCCAGGCGCGGATGTGCAGGTCGGTGCCGCAGATCCCGGTCCTGAGCACCTTGATCAGCACGTCACCGTGGCCGACGGCCGGTTCCGGTACGTCCGCGAGCCACAGCCCGGGCTCCGCCTTCTTCTTGACCAGCGCTTTCAAGGCAGCGGCTCCTGTGGGTGAGGGCCCGTGGCAGGGCATGAACGCGAGAAGAAATCTGCCGTACGACGGCTCGCCGGTCCATCGAGGATTTCTTAAGCTCCGCCGCAGCTTTCCTTCACGTGTTGATCCGACCGGAACCATCAGCCGTATCCCTTCTGAGAATCACGCGAATCCCCATGTGAGACCCCGCCGGGGCCCGTCGAAGGAGTCAGGAACCCGTCATGCCCGCACCGCATTTGGCGCTCCCGCCCAACGACCGGGTCCTGTCGCTGTTCACCGGCTGGACCCGGGCACACTGGGAGACGCTCGCAGACCGGCAGTTGGCGGCGCTGGTCCCCTACGCGACGCCGGGTCTCGCGCAGTACCGGCTGCCCGGCCGCAGCTCCTCCGCCGGCGTGGTGGCGGACGGACTCGAGGGCTTCGCGAGGTCGTTCCTGCTGGCCTCCTTCCGGATCGCGGGAGCGGCGGGCGAGGCCGATCCCCGTCTCGTGGAACGCTACGCGCGGGGTCTGACAACGGGCACGGACCGTGACAGCGGCGAGGCCTGGCCCGAACTCACCGACTGTTCCCAGCCGATGACCGAGGCGGCCTCGATCGCCATCGGGCTGCACGAGACCCGCCCGTGGCTCTGGGACCGGCTCGACGTGGACGTCCAGGAGCGGATCGTCGACTGGCTGTGGGGTTTCGTCGGCCGCCGCACCCGGGACGACAGCGGGCGGCTGTGCCAGGTGGTCGCCGAGCAGTTCCTGGCCTCCGTGGGCGCGCCGCACCGCCAGGAGGACATCGACGGCGGACTCGACCGGATGGACGACTGGTATGTCGGCGGCGGCTGGTACAGCGACGGCGACGGCCGCACCTTCGACCACCACGTGGGCTGGGCACTGCACATCTATCCGCTGCTCTGGGCCCGGATGACGGGCGGCGAGGACGGCGGCCGCGGCCGGGTCCACCGGCGTCGGCTCGCCCAGTTCCTCGCCTCCTACCCCCACTTCTTCGGCGCGGACGGCGCCCCCGTCCACCAGGGCCGCAACCTGACGTACCGTTTCGCCGCGACGGCCCCCGTCTGGCTGGGCGCGCTGGCGGAGTGCACTCCCCTGGCGCCGGGGCTGACCCGCCGGCTGGCCTCGGGCGCGGTGGCGCACTTCGTGGAGCGCGGGGTGCCCGACGAGCGCGGGCTGCAGCCGCTGGGCTGGTACGGCACGTTCCTGCCGGCGACCCAGGCGTACTCGGGGCCCGGATCGCCGTACTGGTCGAGCATGGCCTTCCTGGGGTTGCTGCTCCCGCCGGAGCACGCGGTGTGGACCGCGCACGAACGCCCGCTGCCCGTCGAGGAGTCGGACCAGTACACGGCGCTGCCGGGGCCGGGGTGGCTGCTGCACGGCACCCGGCACGACGGCATCGTGCGCCTCGTCAACCACGGCAGTGATCGCAATCCGATGGAGGGGCCCGCCGACGACGATCCGCACTACGCCAAGTTCGGCTACTCGACGGCCACCGCGCCGGAGACGGGCTCGGTGGCCTGGGAGCGGAACGTGGACGGTCACCTGGCGCTCCTCGCCCCCGACGGCACGGCGTCGCGTCGGCGCAGAATCCTTCCGCTGCACTGCTCGGGGCGGGTCGCGGCCTCCCGGTGCGAAGCCGAACTCCCGGGTTTCGAAGGGGAGTTCCGGGTCGAGTCGACGAGCCTGCTGCACGGTACCTGGGAGATCCGCGTGCACCGGGTCCAGGCGCCGGCCGACGCGGCGGTCCGCGAGGGCGGGTACGCGGTGGCCGACACCGCCCTGCCCAAGGCCGAGCGGGGTGACGGCTGGGCCCTGACCCGTACCGGCTCCGGGCTGACCAGCGTGGTCGTAGGCCTGCACGGCTGGGACGACGCGACGGGCGTGGCCCGCGAGGTCGACGCGAACGCCTTCGGGCCGCACTCGGCGACGCCCTACCTCCAGCGCGCGGCCGAATCCCCGGGAGCGACCAGGCTGTTCGTGACCCTGGTCGCGCTGACCCGGGACACCGTGCATCCGCAGGCCCTGCGGGAGGCGGTGTCCTGCGCGGTGACGGAGGAGGGCCGCGCCCTGATCATGTTCCCGGACGGCGAGACGGTCTCCGTGTGATCCACCGGGTCACCCTCCCGGCGCGAGTCGCCCCACCAGTTCCGCCGCCATCGCCTTGATGGTCTCCAGGCCCGCCTTCCCCCACGGGCGCGGCTCGAAGGCGGCGACACACACCGTGCCCAGCGCCATGCCCGTGCTGTCGATGAGCGGCGCGCCCAGATAGGAGTGGATGCCGAACTCGTCGACGACGGGGTTGCCCGCGAACCGCGGATAGTCCCGGACGTCCTCCAGGACCAGCGCCTTGCGCCGGACCACCACATGGGGGCAGAACCCGTGGTCGCGCGGCAGCCGCCGGCCCACACACGGCTTCACCTCGTCGGAGTCGGCACCGGCCGCGCGACGGCCCGCGGTGTCGGCAGCGCCGGGGACATGGAGTCCGGCGAAGAACTGCCGCTCCTCACCGATGAAGTTGACCATCGCGTACGGCGTGCCCACCAGCTCAGCGAGCCGGTCCGCGAAGGCGTCGAGGGCCGGCTCGGGCCGTTCCCCGAGGCCGAGGCCGTGCAACCGCCGGGTGCGGGCGGGGGCCTCGCTGTCCTCGGGAGTCAGCAGCAGACGACCGGCCGGGCGTGGCGGGTCGTAGCTCATGGGCGGGCTCCCTCACTGTGGGCGCCGGCTGCGGGCGCGGGCGCGTGGGCGAGCAGATGCCGTACGAGAGTGAGCAGGGTCTGCACGCCCGAACTGGAGATACGGGCGTCGCAGCGCACGATCGGGATGTCGGGGTCCAGGTCGATCGCGGCGCGCACCTCCTCGGGGTCGTAGCGGTACGAGCCGTCGAACTCGTTGATCGCCACGATGAAGCCGAGGCCGCGCTGTTCGAAGAAGTCGACGGCCGCGAAGCAGTCCTCCAGGCGCCGGGTGTCGGCGAGGATCACCGCGCCGAGCGCGCCCTCGGAGAGCTCGTCCCACATGAACCAGAATCGCTCCTGTCCGGGCGTGCCGAACAGATAGAGGACGTGTTGCGGGTCCAGGGTGATGCGGCCGAAGTCCATCGCCACGGTGGTCTCGACCTTGTTCTCGATGCCTTCGAGACTGTCGGTCGAGGCACTCACCGTGGTGAGCAGTTCCTCGGTACTGAGCGGCGCGATCTCGCTCACCGCGCCGACCAGGGTCGTCTTGCCGACTCCGAACCCTCCCGCCACCAGGATCTTCAAGGCGGTGGGAAAGGGATCAGAGCTGTCGTCGTAGTCCATCGAGCACTGCCTCCAGAAGAGACCGGTCAGTGGGGTTGTGGTAGAACTCGGGCGGTTTGGTGGTGAGCGCCCCGCAGTCGACGAGGTCGGAGAGCAGCACCTTGGTGACCGCCGCGGGCAGCTTCAGATGGGCGGCCATCTCGGCGACCGACACGGGCACCCGGCACAGGTCGAGCGCGGTCGCGTGTTCGGGGCCGAGGTAGCCGAGAGGGGTGGCCCCGGTGGCCATCACCTGGGACATCAGGTCGAGGGCGGTGGACGGCCGGGTCCGGCCGTTGCTGACGGTGTAGGGGCGCACGAGCCGTCCGGCCGCGTCGTCGAGCCAGGGCCCGTCGCCGGCCGCCGTCACGCTCAAGGCCTCATCGCCGACGGTTCGACGGCGGACTGCCGGGGCGCGGTCATCAGATACGGGCGGACGCTCTTGACCAGCATCGCCATCTCGTACCCGAGCACCGCGGCATCGGCCTCCCGGCCCGCGAGCACGGCGAGACAGGTGCCGGAGCCCGCGGTGGTGACGAACAGCAGGGTCGAGTCGAGTTCGACGACGACCTGCCGGACCTCACCGCCGTCCCCGAACCGGACGCCCGCGCTGCGTCCGAGGGAGTAGAGACCGGAGGCCAGGGCGGCCATGTGGTCGGCGCTGTCCGGGTCGAGTCCGTGCACGGACTTGACGAGTCCGTCGCAGGACAGGAGTACCGCGCTCGTGGTGTGCGGTACGCGCTGGACGAGGCCGCTCATCAGCCAGTCGAGGTCGGATACCTGGCCGGTCGGCACATCGCTCGCCATGGTGGATCGACTCCTTGGGGTACGAAGGTCTGCGGGAGCGCTGGGGGTGGGGGCAGGACTTGTGGTGCGGGGGACGGTGCTGTGGGGGATGGTCATCCGGCCGGTGCGCTCCCGTCGTGCCGGGCAGTGAGGTCCAGGTCGTGTCCGGGCGCGCGCAGCCGGTGCGCCTCGGGTATGGGGGAGGTGTCCGAGGGCGGTACGGCCATGAAGCCGCTGCCGTCAACGGCGTCCACGGAGTCCCGGTGGCCCGCGGCGGCATCCGTACGGCTCGCGTCCGGAGCCGCCGGGGCCAGTCCGGGCACGGCGGCCCTCGGCGACACCCGTTCCATGGACACGGGTTCCAGGGGCACGGCTCCCGGATCGGCCGGGTACACGGGCTGCGAGGACGCCGGCCGCCCGGAGGCCGCTTCCGCGCGCGCCCGCTCACCCGAGTCGGCCGAGTACGCGGACTCCACGTAAGACGGCTGCAGGGACGGCGGTCGCCCGGAGGCCGCTTCCGCGCGCGCCCGCTCATTCGAGTCGGCCGGGTACGCGGGCTCCGCGTAAGGCGGCTGCAGGGACGCCGGTTGCCCGGAGGGGGCTTCCGCGCGCGTCCGCTCCCCGTACCGTGCCTCGTACTCCCGTTCCATCGCCGCCACCGCCGGGTCCGTGTAGTCCGCTTCCAGTTGGCGGGCCTCAGCGAGTCCGATGCCTCGCTGGAAGGCGGCCATGAGGCCTGGATCGTGTTCGACCACCTGTTCGCTCTCCGGACGCGGAGCCGCCGGGCCGCCGCGCAGTTGGGGCGCGATGTGTTCCTGCGCGCGGCGGCGGGGCAGTTGGGGCTTGCCCATGGTGCCGCGCACGGCGCTGTTGTTGCGGGGAGTGGGTGGCGTGCTCGTGTGGTCCGCGACGGTCCGCCGGTCGTCGGGGCGGATGCCGGGCATCGCCTCCGCGGGGTTGGGCCGCTCGAGGTGCGCCCCGCGTACGGGCAGCGGCGCCGGTGCGGCGGGACGTACGGGCGCCTCCGGCCGGCGGCTCGTCGGGCCGCCGGGCTGTGTGTCGGGCGCCGGGGGCCGTCCTTCGCGGCCGGCGGCCGACGGCCGCTGCCGGGGCGGCTCGGCCACCTTCCGCATGCCCCCGGTCTCCTGGGTCTGAGTCTGCGTCCTGGGCTGAGGCGTCGCCTGGGGGCGCGGCTGCGGTACGGGCACGGGGGCGCCCTGTCCCGCGGCGGTGCCCAACAGCCCCTGCGGCACGACGAGTACGGCCTGCACTCCGCCGTAGATGTTGGTCTGCAGGCGGACGTGGATGCCGTGCCGGCGGGCGAGCTGGGAGACCACGAAGAGCCCGATGCGGCCGTCCTGGAGCAGGCTGGCGACATTGACCTGGTCGGGGTCCGTGAGCAGGGCGTTCATCTTGTGCTGCTCGTCCACGGGCATGCCGAGGCCGCGGTCCTCGACCTCGACGGCGAGCCCCGAGGTCACGAGGTTGGCGCGCAGCAGCACCTGGGTGTGCGGCGCGGAGAACAGGGTGGCGTTCTCGACGAGTTCGGCGAGCAGGTGGATGACGTCCGCGACGGCGTGTCCGCGCAGGGTGCCGTCGATCGGGGGCACGAGCTTGACGCGCGAGTACTGCTCGACCTCCGCGATCGCCGAGCGCAGTACCTCGGTCATGGAGACCGGGTTACTCCACTGCCGGCGGGAGACGGCACCGCCGAGGACGGCGAGGTTCTCGGCGTGCCGGCGGATGCGGGTGGCGAGGTGGTCGACGTGGAAGAGGCCCTTGAGCAGGTCGGGGTCCTCGATCTCGTGTTCCAGCTCGTCGAGGATGGAGATCTCGCGGTGCACGAGCGACTGAAGGCGCCGGGCGAGGTTGACGAAGACCTCGACCTTCTGTTCGCTGCCCGCCTGGCTGGAGAGCTGCGAGGCCTGGACGACGGCGGTGACGGCGCCGTCGTGTGCGCGGGCGAGGTCGGCGCCGAGAAGCTCGAAGTCGTCGGCGTCGGCCGCCGGTTCACCGCGCGGCCTGCGGGCGGGCGGGGCGTCGCCCCTGCGCAACGCCTCGACCAGGGCCCGCAGCTCCGCTTCGCTGCGGGCGCTGGTCTGACGCAGGGCGCCGACCCGTTCTCCCACGGATCTGGCGGTGCGGTCGGCGGCGACCAGGGCGATCACGATACCGCCGAGGGCCACGCCGACCGCCCCGGCGAGCACGGCGAACAGGGTGAGGCTGGGGCGCACCCCGCTGGAGCGGACGAGGAACAGGACGGCCGCGCAGGCGCTGAGGGCGACCGCGAGCGGCGGCAGTACGGCGAGCCGCACCAGCTGGGGCCGTATGTGGGTCTCGGGCAGTGAGGGGACGGTACGGGCGACCGGCCGACCGTGCCGTCCGCCCTCACGGCGGTCTGCGCGGGGGGCCGGTGCTCGGAGGTGAGACATCTTCGTCCTCGTACTGGTGCGTCGGGACCTTCGGGACCTGGATGTCGCGCGTCTGCGCGACTCGGGCGTGTGCCATCGCGGTGCCGGTCGGGAGCCGAAAAAAACGGCCCTGTGTCGCCCGGCGGCCACTCACAGTAGTCGGCAACGCATCAGGTGCGGTGGGCAGTTGACAAACTCCCCCACGCGACGTCCCGCTCTGGTATGAGACCTCGCACGGCAGACCGATAAGCCTTTCGGACGCCCGTTCCCTTCCTCCGCCCAACCGATCAGAGCTGGTCAGAACCGTGCACAAACAGACGGCGGGGGCCGGGGAGCCCCCTGCTCCCCGGCCCCCGCCGTCCGTACGGCTGTCCGTTCGTCGTCCGTTTTCGCCGGTCGCGGTCAGCCCACGAAGCCCACCGCGGGCTCTCCGCTGCCGCCGGCAGCATCCCCCTGAATGTCACCGGCCGTGTCGGTCCGGGGGTCCTCCACATCAGCCGTACGAGTGACAACGGCCGTGCGAGGTCATTCGTCGTCGGACTCCACCAGCCAGCCCCGGCGGATCATCCACACCCTGCCGTCCGCCGTCGCGCCGCGCATGCCGTCCAGTACCCCCGAACCCGCGGCGGTCGCCAGCCGCGAATCGCCAGCGGACGCGAAGCCGAACGTGCGGCGCGGGTCCCACACGGTGCTGTGCCGCAACCGGCGGCTCATCTGGGCCCAGCCGACCGACCCCGCGGCCACCACCCAGGCGTCCGGCTCGGCACGGGTCAGCCGGCGAGCCTGGCGCAGCCAGGACGCGGCGTCCTCCGGCCAGTCGACCACCTCGGCCAGCCATCCACCGCTCCCCTGCCAGGCGTCGGCGAACGCCGCGGCGGCGTCCCTGGACGCGGCGTCCCGGCCGTGCCCCAGCGCGACACCACCTCCGCGGAACCCACCGCCTTCCAGCAGCGCGAGCAGCCGCGCGAGTTCGCGGCCGGTGTGCGGCCGGACCGCGGGCCAGGGCGCGTAGTCGGAGAGGGCCGCCGGCAGCAGCCGGGGAGAGCGCTCGTTCATGACGACTCCCCTGTGCGCCACGCCCGGTGGCGTTCGGGAAGGCAGACCGCGCACGGCCGGTATCCCGCGGCGACGGCGGTCGCCTCGTCCGCGAAGAACACCCGGTGGCGTACGTAGTTCCCGCGGGCGATGTGCCGCAGAGCGGAGGGGCAGTCCAGCCGTCCGTAGATCCGTCCGCGCCGGTAGCCGCCGAACCGCCCGGCCACGTCGCTGCGGTACGGCCTCCCCTCGCTGTCGATCACCGTGTAGCCGCGATGCGCCGCCGCGGGGGCCGTGTCGTCCAGCCGTCGTCTGTCCACGAAGGCACTGTGCATCATCCCGGGGCGGTCGTACCAGCGGTATCAGGACGTCCGCCCCGCGACGGGCGGGCGGGTGACTTCGACCGGCGCTTCAGCGGCGCGCGGCAGTCTTTCCTGCTGGGCAGTCCCACACTGCCGGGACCCGGCCGCGGCGTCCCACGCGACTCGGCCGCCGGGTCGGGCCGTGCCCTTCGACCCCGGGTTCAAGGAGAGACCGTCGTGCGAATCGCCGTGACCGGCTCGATAGCCACCGACCATCTGATGTCCTTCCCCGGTCGGTTCACCGACCAACTGATCGCCGACCGACTGGAACAGGTGTCCCTCTCCTTCCTCGTCGACCGGCTGGACGTGCGGCGCGGCGGTGTCGCCGCCAACATCGCCTTCGGACTCGCGCGGCTCGGACTGACCCCGCGTCTGATCGGCGCCGCGGGCGTCGACTTCGCCGAGTACGGGGCCTGGCTGCGGGCCGCCGGCGTGGACACGGACTCCGTCAGGATCAGCGAGACACTGCACACCGCCCGGTTCGTGTGCACGACGGACGAGGCGCAGAACCAGATCGCCACCTTCTACGCCGGCGCCATGGCGGACGCCCCGAAGATCGACCTCGCCGCGGCCGCGGCCCGCTGCGGCGGCTTCGACCTGGTGCTCGTCGGCGCCGACGCCCCGGAGGCGATGCTGCGCCACACCGAGACCGCCCGGCGAGCCGGCACCCGCCTGGCCGCCGATCCCTCGCAGCAGCTCGCCCGCCTGGACGACACCCAGGCCCGTCGCCTCGTGGACGGCGCGCACCTGCTCTTCACCAACGAGTACGAGTCCGCCCTGCTGCGGGAGCGAACCGGATGGAGCGAACGGCACATCCTCGGGCGTGTCGGTACATGGATCACCACCCGGGGCGCGGACGGCGTCTCCTTGGCGCGGTGCGGTCAGCCCCGGCTGGACGTGCCCGCCGTCCACACCGCGAGAATCGCCGACCCCACCGGGGTCGGGGACGCGTTCCGCTCCGGCTTTCTCGCCGGCCTGAGCTGGGACTGGCCCGAGGAACGGGCGGCGCGGCTGGGCTGTGCGCTGGCGTCGATCGTCCTGGAAACGGTCGGCACACAGGAGTACAAGCTGCTCGCGGTGGAGCTGACCGACCGGGTCGAGCGTACGTACGGGCACGACGCGGCCCGTGAGATGGAGCCGCGCCTGGCGGGGCTGTCATGAGCGGGCTGTTCGGCAAGCCGGCGGGGGCGGTTCCCTCGTTCTCGTTCGAGTTCTTCCCGCCCAGGACCGACCAGGGCGAGCGCGCCCTGTGGAACTCCGTCCGCCGCGTCGAGGCCCTCTCGCCCACCTTCGTGTCCGTCACCTACGGCGCCGGCGGATCGTCGCGTGAGCGGACCGTCGAGGTCACCCGGCGCATCGCCGCCGAGACCACCCTGCGGCCCGTCGCCCACCTGACGGCCGTAGGGCACTCGGTGGCCGAACTGCGGCACATCATCGGCCAGTACGCCGACGCGGGGATCAGGGACGTGCTGGTGCTGCGGGGTGATCCGCCCGGCGATCCGAACGGCCCCTGGACGCCGCACCCCGCCGGTTTCACCCACGCCCGGGAACTGGTCGAACTCGTCCGCTCACTCGGTGACTTCACCATCGGTGTGGCGGCCTTCCCCGAGATGCACCCGCGCTCGCCTGACTGGGACAGCGACATCCGGCACTTCGTCGCCAAGTGCCGGGCGGGCGCCGACTACGCCGTCACCCAGATGTTCTTCCGCGTGGAGGACTACCTGCGGTTGCGCGACCGGGTGGCCGCGGCCGGCTGCGACATCCCGATCATCCCGGAGATCATGCCGGCCACCGACGTCCGGCAGATCCGCCGCTTCGCCGAACTGTCCCACGCGACTTTCCCCGAGGACCTCGCCCACCGGCTCGAGAGCGCCCGCCACGACGCGGCCGAGGGCCACCGGATCGGCGTGGAGCACGCCACTGTCATGGCCGGACGTCTCCTCGCCGAGGGCGCGCCCGGTCTGCACTACATCACGCTCAACAAGTCCACCGCGGCCCTCGACATCCATCGCGAGGTGCTGTCGACGCACATCGCGAGGAGCGTGTCTGTCAGCTGAGTACCGCCCGACACCTCGACGAGAGGGTCGTGTGCCACCACCGAGCGGGCGCCCCGCCGTCTACGCGGGGTCCCCGAACCAGCAACCCAGCGTCCCGGCCAGCGCTTCGGCGTCCCCGGCGTCACCCACGGCCGACCACGCGATGTATCCGTCGGGCCGCACCAGCAGGGCGTCGGTGCCGATCTGCTCGGCCGCCGTCGCCGTCACCACGTTCACCCGGGAGCGCCAGGGCTCGGCGGCGCCGCGCAAGTCCTCCGAGTCGGTCAGCAGCAGCAACAACGGCCGCGCGCTGTGCAGGAGTTCGGCGAGGCTGGTGACCGAGTCGCCGGTCTTCAGCAGCACGTCGGGGGCGAAGCGGCCGGCCAGCGGGTCGCCGGGACCGCTGGTGTCGTAGTAGACGTCGACACCGCTGATCATGCCGCCGAGGTACTGGTTGACGTCGTCGAAGTGCATCATCCGGGCGAACAGGGTCCGCAGCGAGTCCATGCGGGGGTCGGGGTCCATCAGGGCCACCTGGGCGCGCACGTTCTCCAGGACCGCCTCGGCGACGGGCGCGCGCTCGATCTCGTAGGTGTCGAGCAGTCCGGGCGGCGCCCAGCCGTGCACCTCGGCGGCGAGTTTCCAGCCCAGGTTGACGGCGTCCTGCAGGCCCAGGTTGACGCCCTGGCCGCCGGCCGGGAAGTGCACGTGCGCCGCGTCGCCGGCCAGCAGGACCCTGCCGACGCGGTAGTGCTCGGCCTGCAGGGCGGCGTCGCTGAAGCGAGTGAGCCCGTTCGGTGAGTCCATCGGCACCGGATGGCCCGCGATCCGCTCCACCTCCGCCCGGAACTCGTCCAGGGTCACGGGCGCCTGCCGGTCCGGGTGCGGGCCGCGGAAGTCGTACGTGCACACCCGGCTGCGTCCGTACAGGTTGAGCCAGACCAGGGTCCAGCCCCGCGAGTTGCGCTGCCAGCCGTGCGGCGCCCGCGCCGGGTCCAGGAGGCGGACCTCCCCGATCAGGGCGCCGACGCCGGCGGGCGTGCCGGTGAACGGGATGCCGGTCAGTCCGCGCACGGCGCTGCGGGCGCCGTCGGCGCCGACCACCCAGGAGGCGCGCACGGTATGGGTGGCGCCCCGGGAGTCGCGTACGGTCAGCCGTACCGCGTCCGCTTCCTGGTCGAGGCCGACGAGTTCGCGGTCGCGCCTGATGCGCGCGCCGAGTCGCTCGGCGTCGGCCGCGAACACCTCCTGCGCCCATGCCTGCGGGCTGCCCACCATCACGGGGCCCTCGGTGACGACACGGCTCAGGTCGAGGTCGAACATGCCGGAGAAGTGGAACGGCACGGGTCCGAGGCCCACCGGCGGGGCAGGCGGTCCGGGCTGCACGGCTTCGAGGAGTCCGCGCCGGTGCAGGGTCTGCGCGGTACGGGCGTGCAGCGTCCCCGCCTTCGACTCACCGGTCGGCGCGGACAGTTTCTCCAGGACGGTGACGCGCACGCCCAGCAGGGCCAGTTCCCGGGCGAGCAGCATGCCGACGGGTCCGCCGCCGACGACAGCGACCTGGGTGTCCACGGCTGGGCTGTTCGGCATCGGGGCTCCTGCGTCGCTGGACGGGCACTGTGGGCATCCGTTCGGATGCTGTACGTCAGGAGGAACACCGGCCCGCGCCGACGGGTTGCACCGGCGGGCGCGGGCTCAGCTGCCCGGCAGCCGCACCGACTGCCGGTGCCGGAAGACGTTGCCGGGGTCGTACGCCTGCTTGACGCGCTGCAGACGCCGGTAGTTGCCCTTGTAGTACAGGTCGTGCCAGGGCGTGCCCGAGCGGTTGAACTCCGGCGAGCCGAGGTCGGCGTCGGGGTAGTTGACGTAGCAGCCGTCGGTGACCGCGCCGGGGACCGGGACGCCGCCGGTGTCGGCGTACATGTCGGTGTAGAACTCGCGCAGCCAGCGCACGCAGTCCTTCTCCTCGGCCGGGTCGTCCCACCAGATCATCCAGGCCAGCTTGTACGCGGCGTCGCGGTGGGCGCTCGCCGTGGCGTCCTGGGCGACGGCCGAGACCTGGCCGGCGAAGGAGCTGAGCATGACCGAGCCGGTGGGGTTGCCGATGTCCGTGCGGGTGAGGTGGCGGTACAGCGCGGCAAGCTGGCGCTGGGGGAAACCGGCCTTCATGTAGGCCGACTTGAAGTCGCTCTTCTGGGTCGGGTCGTTGGTGGTGGGGTTGGCCGTGCCGAGGTAGCGGGCCGCCTGCAGCCAGGGGAGGCGGCGAGGGGTGGCCAGGTCGGGCAGCGCGGTCAGCTCGCCCATCCGCGTGGTGACCGGTCCGTACGCGGCGGTGACGCCCTCGCTGACGGCCGCGAGAAACTGGTCGTGCAGCCGGGCAGCGCCGGGCACGCTCGCGTCGACGTGCGTGATCAGGCCCACGGCTCCGTTCGAGACGTGGTTGAGGGAGAGCAGGCTGCACACGGCGGTCGTCGGGTCGTCGGGGGCCGCGTGCCGTACGTGCCAGTCCGCGTAGTTGCTGACCAGCCGTGTGAAGGACCGCTCGTCGAGGTCGGCCCACTGCCAGGAGACGGCGCTGACCAGGACCTCCGGGGGCGGCGCCGGCAGCAGCCGGGCCGGGTCCGTGCCGCTCGCTCCGGGACTGCGGAACCAGTAGCGGGTGACGACGCCGAAGTTGCCGCCGCCCCCGCCCGTGTGGGCCCACCACAGGTCCCGGTTCGGATCGTTGGCCTCGCGGGTGGCGACGACGGTGCGCACGGTGTTGTCGGCGTTCACCACGACGACCTCGACCGCGTACAGGTGGTCCACCACCAGGCCGAGCCGGCGGCACAGCAGTCCCCAGCCGCCGCCGCTGACGTGGCCGCCCGCCCCGACCTGGAAGCACATGCCGGCCGGCACGATGACGCCCCAGGTGCGGTACAGGCGCTCGTAGACGTCGAGGAGCTGGGCGCCCGGCTGCACCATGAAGGCGTTCATGGCCGGGTCGAAGTCCACGTCCCGCATCGCCGACATGTCGATGACCGCCTGGACGTCGGGGCTGAAGACGAAGTCCTCCCAGCAGTGTCCGCCGCTGCGCACCGTGAGCCGTTTGCCGGCCTGGACCGCCTGCCGGACGGCGGTGGCGACCTGAGCGGTCGAGCGCGGAACGTAGACCGCCTCGGGCCGGCCGACGTAGCGCTGGTTCCAGCCCCGGACGAGGTCCGGGTAGCGCGCGTCGCCCGGGGTGACGGTCACCAGCTCCTGCGGCGCGGCCACCGCCTGTTCGGCGGGCAGCAGCACGCCGCCGCCGATCGCGGCGCTCGCCGCGAGCACCCCCCGTCTGCTGACCTGCTGTCGGTTGTGCGTCATGGGGCTTCCCCTCCCGCTGTCGCGTGCGGATCACACGCGGATGCAGGCGACGCTAGGCAGCCCGCCGGCCTCGCGGCACTCCGCATCTTGCGGCGTGCTCGGCCCGGGGCACCTGGCTCGATTCTTCAGAGGCCACTGCGAAGGTTCAGCCCGGGACCCGCAGCGGAATCCCATCCGAACCCTGTGACCAGGAACGAGGAGGGGTGTCATGTCGAGCATGCCGCTCACCGGTAAATCGGTGCGCCTCGCGCGATTGTCCCGGCCGGGAGACGGCCGGTTCCTGTTTGTGCCGCTGGATCACTCCGTGTCCGACGGGCCCGTCGCGACCGCCGCCGACTTCGGCGACCTGGTTCGGTCCATCGCGGACGGCGGCGCCGACGGTGTCGTCGTCCACAAGGGCCGGGCGCGCATGATCGCGCCGGCGCTGCTCACACGGTGCTCCCTCGTGGTGCACCTGAGCGCGAGCACCGCGCACGGACCCGACGTCAACGCCAAGGTGCTGGTCGGTGACGTGGAGGAGGCGGTCCGGCTGGGCGCGGACGCGGTCAGCGTGCACGTGAACATCGGCTCCGACACCGAGGCGGAGCAGCTCGCCGACCTCGGCGCCGTGGCCGCGGCCTGCGAGCGCTTCGGCATGCCGCTCATGGCGATGATCTATCCGCGCGGCCCCCGTGTGACCGATCCGACCGACCCGACACTCGTCGCCCATGTGGTGAACATCGCCGCGGACCTGGGCGTCGACATCGTCAAGACGGTGCTCGCCGCCCCGCCGGAGCGCATGGCGGAGGTGATCGCCTCCTCGCCGCTGCCGGTGGTGGTGGCGGGCGGCGGCGCCACCGACCGCAGCCTGTACGAGTTCGCGGTCACCGCCATGGACCTGGGTTGTGCCGGACTCGCCGTCGGACGGCGGGTGTTCACCAGCCCGTCGCCCGAGAAGGCGGTCCGGGAACTGGCCTCAATCATTCATCACCGCGAGCTCACGTCCGAGCCCGCGCCGCAGACCGAGATGGCAGGTGTGTTGTGAAGTTTGCCTGGATCGACCTCCGGACCGTGCCCGCCGAACACCGCGAGGCGGTCGTTGACGCCGCGATCCACGCGCGGGTCGACGGCATCGTCGACAGCGACCCGGAGCGCCTCGCCCTGCTGCCGAACACCGTCAAACGTGTCCTCGCACCGGGCGCGCGCGTCGGTGAGGGCGCCCCGGAGGACCTGATCGTGCTGCGCGAGGTCGTCGACATCGACAGTCTCGGCGCGCTGGAGAACCTGCACCGCGGCGGCGAGAAGGACACGGCCGCATGGGTGAACGTCGTCGACGACCCCACCCTGAAGCTCGCCTGCGATGCCGCACGTGAACTCCCCTTCACCGTGGTGGAGTTCAAGGACCCGACCAAGATCCCGCTGGAGATCGTGATCGCCGCGGCCGACGCCTCGCCGGGACAGCTGATCTGCCAGGCCGCCGACATCGAGGAGGCGCAGATCATCGTCGACGTCCTGGAGAAGGGCTCCGAGGGCGTCCTGGTGGCCCCGCGCTCCGCCAACGACGTCTTCGCGCTGGTGGAGATGTTGCGGGTGAAGACTCCGGACCTGCAGCTGCAGACGCTCACGGTCGAGTCGATCGAGCACCTCGGCCTCGGCGACCGGGTCTGCATCGACACGTGCACGCACTTCGAGAAGGACGAGGGCATGCTGGTCGGCTCCTACGCGCACGGCTTCGTGCTGTGCGTGAGCGAGACGCACCCGCTGCCGTACATGCCGACCCGCCCGTTCCGGATCAACGCGGGTGCGCTGCACAGCTATGTGTTCGGGGCGGACAACCGCACCAACTACCTGAGCGAGCTCAAGGCCGGCAGTCCGGTGCTCGCCGTCGGCGCCGACGGCCGCACCCGCCGGATCGTGGTGGGCCGTATCAAGCTGGAGTCCCGTCCGCTGCTCGGCATCAAGGCCGTCTCCCCGGAGGGGGTCGAGGTCAGCCTGATCGTGCAGGACGACTGGCACGTGCGGGTGCTCGGTCCCGGTGCGGCGGTGCTGAACGTGACGGAGCTGAAGAAGGGCGACCAGCTGCTGGGTCACGTGGCCACCGACAAGCGCCATGTGGGCTGGCCGGTCGGCGAGTTCTGCGTAGAGAAGTAGGCGACAGGCGTCCGGGGCCGCCCTCGCCGCGGCGGCCCCCGGCGCCGGGGCGAGGAGTCCGGTGGAGGCGATGACGGGAAGGTCCTGGTGGTGTGCCGAACTGCTCGGCCGCCACGCCGACGACATGGTGTGGGCACGTGCCGCAGGCCGCGAGGTCTCGTTCGGCGGACTGCGCCGCGAGACGGCCTGGCTGGCCGATGTGCTGGAGCAGTACGGCATCCGGGCGGGGAGCACGGTCACCCTGTACGGCAACGCGAGTTTCACGCACCTGTGGACACTCTTCGCGCTGTGGTCGCTCGGCGCCCAGGTGGTGCTGGGGAGGACACCGGCCGGCCGCCGGTCGCGGGATGTCCCGCCCGGGCCGCGGCGGACGCAGTTCTCGGTGTGGCTCGGCGAGAACCGCGGGCGGCCCCATGACTTCGTCGACGAGTGCGAGGTGCTGGTGCGGCGCCACGCCGGCGGCGGTCCGAGCGAGAGCGGACACTGCCTCGTGCAGTTCTCGTCGGGAACCACCGGGCGCCCCAAGGCGGTCGGCAGGAGCCCGCAGTCGCTGCTGGAGGAGTTGGACCGGCTCGCCGCCGTCGAGGGCATGCCGCGCCACGGCGAGCGGGTGTCCGTGCTGGAGCCGCTCACGCACTCCTTCGGGCTGATCGGCGGGGTGCTGCACTCCCTCGCGGTGGGGGCGACCGTGGTGATGCCGGTCGCCCGTACGGCGGAGGCGACCGTGCGGGCGGCGGCCGACGCGCATGTGGTGCTGGGCAATCCGCACCACTTCCGCCGGCTGGCGCGGGCCGCGCCCGGCGAGCTGCCGCACCTCCGGCTGGCCGTGTCGAGCGGTGACGCGCTGGCGCCCGAGATCCCCGCTGTGTTCCGCCACCGACACGGGGTGCTCGTCGGCCAGGCCTACGGCACGACCGAGACGGGCATCGTCGCCGCCGACCTCACCGGCCGCTTCGGTCCGGCGGGCGTAGGCGTTCCGGTACCCGGCAGCCGTACCCGGGTCGTCGGCGGCGTGCTGGAGGTGCACGTCCCCGAGTCTCCGTACCTGTACGACGACACGCCCTGGACAGGCGGCTGGATGTCCACCCGTGACCTGGTCACGCGTGATCCCGATACCGGTGCTCTGCGGCTGCGCGGAAGGGTCCAGGGTGTCGGGGACGCCTCGGTCGACCTGTTGCGCATCGAGTCGGTGCTGCGGGCCCACCGGCACATCACGGACGCGGTGGTCCTCGGGGTCGGCCCGATCGAGGCGCACGTCGCGAGCAGCGCGGAACTGGACGGCGACGAGTTGCGCTCCTGGTGCCGCCGGTTCCTCGACGGGGCGCCGGCGCCGGACCGTTACCACCTGCTGCGGGAGCTGCCCCGTACCGCCAACGGCAAGGCCGTGCGGGACCGAGGCGTCCTGCGCCGTCACAGAACGCATCCGCCCGGTGGTGCGTGCCGCTGTATCAGCTGGTGAGTACCGCGGCGGCCAGGGGCTGCCGCCGCCGACGCCGGAATGCCATGGGAAACGACCTCCAGGACGAGTGGAAGGCACGGAGCATGACGGTGACGACGTCGACCGCCGCAACGCCGTACGACTGTGACGAGGCACGCTGGCAGGCCGTACGGGACCGCGACGCCCGCGCGGACGGCCACTTCTGCTACGTGGTGGTCACCACCGGCGTGTACAGCCGCCCCTCGTGCACGGTGAAACTGGCCCGACGCGAGAACGTCCGGTTCTTCCCGGCCCCCGAGGATGCCCGCGCCGAGGGATACCGCCCTTGCCGCCGTTGCTGCCCCGACGACTCCCACCGGCACGCCGCCGCGGCCGAGGCGGTCGCCCGGGCCTGCCGGATCATCGACGAGGCGCCGCTGCCGCCGAGCCTGAACGAGCTGGCCCGCGAGGTCGGTTACAGCCGCTTCCACTTCCACCGCCTGTTCAAGTCGTTCACCGGCATCACACCGCACGCCTATCTGGCGGCGGCGCGCGCCCGCCGGGTACGCGAGGCGCTGCCGCTGTCCGGGACCGTCGCCGACGCCATGTACAGCTCGGGGTTCAACTCCGGCGGCCACTTCTACGCGGCGGCGACGGAGATCCTCGGCATGACACCGAAGGCGTACCGCGCGGGCGGCGACGGGACGGACATCCGGTACACGGTGACGGGTTCGTCGCTGGGGCCGGTGCTCGTCGCCGCGACGGACAGGGGCGTGTGCGGGGTGCTGACGGGGGACGAGGCCCCGGCTCTGCTGCATCAGCTCCACGCTACGTTCCAGCACGCCCGGCTCGTGCGCGCGGACGACGACTTCGCCGCCGCCGTCGCCGCGGCCGTGAGCGAGGCGGAGCCCCCGCAGCTGGCCAGGGAACTCCCCCTGCGGATAAGACGCTCAGCCCTCAGCGTGCGGGTACGACGAACGGTCCCGCCGGCACTCGCCGTACGCGTTCACGGGTAGGCGCAGCAGACTTTCCGGGAGCGCCCACCCCTGCGAGCCCCGCTCCGCCACGCCGGGTCGTGCAGGACACCGCCACGCTGCCGTCGGCCGGGCGCCGAAGACCCCCGTCCCGAGCGGGTAACCCGACCTGCGCTGCGAACACCGCTCCACCAGGCCGAAAACCGGGTCGGTACTTCCGCGCACGATGGCGCCGGCCCCCGTCCCGAGCGGGTAAGGCGGCCGGCGTGCACGCGGTTGCCGCGTCGCGCCGCGCGGCCGACCGCGATCACGCGCGGTGGCGGCCGGGTCAGAACAGCGCTCAGCGCCTCGAGCGTTGTTCTTGCGCGGCGGCCGGCGGGCGCGGTTGCGGCGCCGGGCGCAGGCGGGCGGACGCCCAGGTTGCCGGTAGCGCCGTCGTGCACACCAGCAGGCCGGTGAGTACCGCGTCCGCCGCACTCCCGTGCGAGACGGCCGCGCCACCGGTCACCGCCCCCACCGCGATGCCCGCGTTGACCGCGGACGCGGGCAGCGTCGAGGCGAGGTCGCGCCCGGGGCCGGCCAACAGCCCGACCCGGTACTGCAGTGAGGGGACCAGGCCGAACCCGACCACTCCCCACAGCACGAGGGCGCAGGCCACCAGGACCCGGGAGGCGCCGCCGACGTGCAGGACCGCCAGCGCCAGGACCAGGGCGAGGTTCGCCGCGACGAGTGTGCGCGCGGCGTCCCGGTCCGCGGCCCAGCCGCCCAGGAACGTACCGGCGGCCGTCGCGGCCCCGTAGGCGAAGAGGAACACGGTCAGCCAGACGCCGGACACCCCCGTGACGTCCTCCAGGAACGGCGTGATGTAGGTGAACGCCGCGAACTGGCCTCCCAGCAGCAGGAAACCGACGCCGAGCACGGCCAGCACCCGGGGTGCGAGCGCGTGGCCGGCCTGCGCCCACAGGCCGCCGGTGTCCGGGCCGGCGACCGGCGGGACGCACACCACCGACGCCAGCAGCGCCAGCGCGCCGAGGACCACGATGGCCGTGAACGCCGCGCGCCAGCCGAGGTGCTGTGCCGCCAGGGTGCCGAGCGGAACGCCGAGCGCGGTGGAGACGGCGATGCCTCCGAAGACCACGGAGATCGCGCGCCCGGTCCGCTCGGGCGGCACCAGGGCGGCGGCCACCGTGAACGCCGTTCCGAGGAACAGGCCCTGCAGTGCGCCGGTGACGGCCCTGGCCACGAGCAGCGTGCCGAAGCCCGGGGCCAGGGCGGCCAGCAGGTTGCCGGCGACGTAGCCGGCCAGGGACGTCCACACCAGGGTGCGGCGCCGGATCCGGATGGTGAGCGCCGTCAGCAGCGGACCGCCGACGCAGATGCCCAGCGCGTACGCGGTGACCAGGGTGCCCGCCGTGTCCACGGACACGGCGAGGTCCCCGGCGACCAGCTTCAGCAGACCGACGACGACGAGCTCGGCGCTGCCCATGACGAACGCGGCCAGGAAGAGGGCGGCGAGGGCCGGGCCCGGTCGCCGCCGCACCGGGGAGGGGACGGAGGTCATGTCAGTGCCAGAAGTTCTTCCTGGCTCCGCGCAGGCCGTGGAACGAGTCGAGGTCGGGGACCGTCCACCCGTCGAGGTCGTACTCCTGGAGGCACTGCTCGGCGAATCCCTTGTAGGCGTCGAGCTGGCCGGTCTCCAGCTGGGTCATGTAGATGTCGCTGCGCACCGACTCGTGGTTGCCGGAGTAGTTGCGCTCGTACAACTCGTGGCGACCGCCGAACTCCGTGCCGACCGCGTCCCACAGCAGCTTCATCAGCTTGACGCGGCTGACGGCGTCGTAGCCGTTGGAGCCGCGCACGTACTTGTCGAGGTAGGGCCGCACCTCGGGGTTCTTGAAGTCCTCGGCGCTGGAGTTGACGTAGATCAGGCCGCTCGCGACGTCCTGCTCGATGATCTCCTTGATGCGCGGGTAGCCGAGGGTCATGAACCAGCGGTACGCCATGCCGTACTCGAGGCGCGGCAGCAGGGCCCCGTCCTTCCACTCCTCGGGGTTGCGGGCGGCGGCGTCGGTCAGGGCCCAGAACATGTTGCGCCAGGCGAGCACCTCGCCGATCCGCGCCTGGATTCCGCGGAAGTCCTTGGTGCCGGTCATCTCGACGGCCTTGGCCAGCAGCCCGGCGATGAAGTCGATCTTCACGGCGAGGCGGATGCAGCCGTGGAAGGTCAGGCGCGGGATGAAGCCGGACTTCGGGGCGAACCCGTTGACCTGGTCGACGTCGCCGTAGAGGAAGACGTTCTCCCAGGGGATGAGGACCTTGTCGAGGACGAAGATGGTGTCGTTCTCGTCGAGGCGGGAGGAGAGCGGGTAGTCGAAGGGGCTGCCCATGACGGCGGCCGTCGCCGCGTAGGAGGGACGGCAGATCAGTTTCAGACCGGGCGCGCCCATCGGGATGGTCGCGACCAGCGCGAACTCCTTCTCCTTGAGCGGCAGTCCGTAGTGCGAGATGAAGTTGTAGTGCGTGATGGCCGAGCCGGTGGCCACGACCTTGGCGCCGCTGACCACGAGGCCGGCGTCGGTCTCCTTCTCCACGTGCACGAAGACGTCCTTGACCTCTTCGGACGGGCGGTGCCGGTCGACCGGCGGGTGGATGATCGCGTGGTTCCAGAACAGCACCTTCTCCTGGGACTCGCGGTACCAGCGCCGCGCGTTGTCCTGGAACGGCGCGTAGTAGTCGGAGTTGGCACCGAGCGTGCCGAGGAAGGCCGCCTTGTAGTCCGGGCTGCGGCCCATCCACCCGTAGGTGAGGCGGGCCCACTCGGCGATCGCCTCACGGTCCTCGACGACGTCCTGGACGCTGCGCGGGGTGCGGAAGAACTTGTGGGTGTACCCGTCGCTCCCGGTGTCTGTGCGCGTCGTCAGCACGTCGCGGCGGTCCGGATCGTGCAGGGCGTCGTACAGACGGGCCGTCATCCGGGCGGGGTTGGCGAACGCCGGGTGCTTGGTGACATCGTCGACGCGTTCGCCGTAGATGTACACCTCGCGGTCGTCGCGCAGGCTCTCCAGGTACTCGTCGCCGGTCAGGGGGCGGGTGGTGCGGGGAGCCGGTGCGGAGGCGGAGGCCTCGCCCTGCTGCAGCGTCATGGTGTGTCCTTGTCCGGTCGTGGCGGTCAGTGACCCAGCGAGGAGTGGAGCGCCGCGGTTCCCGACGACCAGGCGCCGTCCGCCGGTCCGTCGAGGGTGCCCGCCCACGCGTGGTGGCCGGGGGCGGTGTCCAGGAGGCGGAAGACCCCGCCGTGGAAGACCAGCGGCTCCGCGTCCCAGGTCGAGAAGTCCCGTACCCGCCCGATGTGCAGCACGTGGTCGCCGCCGTCGTACGCCGCCCAGGGCTCGCAGTCGAGGTGGGCGGCGCAGTCGGCCAGGCGCGGCCCCGTCGCATCGGGGTCCCAGGACACGGGGGTGTCCGCGGGCAGCGGCCGGCCCGCGAAGTGCAGGGCCAGGTCCTGCTGGTGTGCGGCGAGGATGTTCACGCCGAACGACGAAGCGCCCGTGAGCAGGTCGCACATCCGGCTGCGCCGGTCCAGGGACACCATCACCAGCGGGGGGTCGAGGGAGACGGAGGTGAACGAGCCCACCGTGGCACCGTGCACGCCGCCGCCGCCATGTTCGACGGTGACCACGGTGACACCCGTGGCGAACCGGGCGAGGCAGTCGCGAAAGCGGCGTTGCATGTCGCCCATCGGCACTCCTCGAAAAGAAATGAGCCCTCGAATCAGGCGCTCTCTCAGGGGCATTGTGCCGGTGGCCGCTGAAGTATCGATCGAGAGGACCGGCGGCATTTCTGCGCAATATCCAGGAGGCCGGAAATGATTGACACCGGTGTGGGCCGGCGCCTGTAATTCCTTCTCGGATTCGAATACCCGACACGAGGTGGCCAATCATGAGACTCCAGGTCGAGTTGACCGACGCACTCCAGGACTACGTCGCCGATGTCTCGCTGCGCGAGCCCGACCTGTTGCGCGAGCTGCGCGAGGAGACCTCGCAGCTGCCGCTGCACCTGATGCAGATCTCGCCGGAGCAGGGCCAGTTCATGCGGACCCTGTTGAAGGCGACCGGGGCCCGGCGGGCTCTCGAGGTCGGCGTGTTCACCGGCTACAGCCTGCTGTCGACGGCGCTCGCGCTGCCCGCCGACGGCCGGGTGGTGGGGCTGGACATCAACGAGGAGTGGGGCGCCATGGCGCTCGACTACTGCAAGCGGGCAGGCGTCGCGGAAAAGGTCGACCTGCGTATCGGCGACGCCCGGGCCTCCCTCGAGCGACTGCTGAAGGAGGAGGACTCCGCCGGCACCTTCGACTTCGTGTTCATCGACGCGGACAAGGAGAACTACACGGCGTACTACGAGTACGCCCTCCAACTGCTGCGCCCCGGCGGCCTCGTCGTGGTCGACAACGTGCTGTGGCACGGCGCCCTGCTCGACGAGTCCGCCCAGGACTCCGAGACGCGGGCGCTGCGCGACTTCAACCCGCGGCTGCGCCAGGACGAGCGGGTGGAGCTGAGCGTGATCCCCTACGCGGACGGCCTGACGTTCGCCGTCAAGCGCTGAGTTCCGCACCGCGTACGTGTGAAGGCCGCCCCCGGAGGCTCCGGGGGCGGCCTTCACGCGTGGGTCACGTGTGGGTCACGCGTGAGTCACGGAAGGCGGACGGACTGGGCGTGGCGGAAGAAGTTCGTCGGGTCGTACTTCTTCTTCACCTGCTGCAAACGCGGGTAGTTACCCTTGTAGTAGAGCGAGTACCAGGGCGTCGACGACGTGTTGTACTTCGGGTCGTTCAAGTCGTTGTCCGGGTAGTTGACATAGCAGCCGTCGGTGACGTCGTTGGGCACGGGCACACCGCCGGTGTCGGCGTAGACCTCCGCGTAGCACTGCCGGTTCCAGGCGATGTACGCGGCGTCCTCGGCCGGGTCGTTCCACAGGGACATCCACATCAGCTTGAAGAACGACTCGCGGTGCGGGTAGCCGGTGGCCGACGGCGCGAGCCGGTTGACCTCGCCGCCGTAGGAGCTGAGGGTGATGGATGCGCCGGGCAGGGTGACGTCCTCGCGCGTCAGGTGCTTGTACAGCGCCGCGAGCTGGCGGTCGGGGAACTCCGCGCGCATGTACGCGGACTTGTACTCCTGCCGGTAGGTCGGGTCGGTGAGGTTGCTGTTGGTGGTGCCCAGGTAGCGGGTGGCCTCCAGCCACGGCAGCTTGCGAGGCTGGGCGTAGGCGGCCATTGGGCCGAACTCGGCGAACTGGCGGGTGACGGCCGCCGTCGGCACGTCGACGCCGTCGCCGATCGCGGCGAGATAGCCGTCGAGCAGCCGGCGGGCGTTGGGGGCGGTGGCGTCGACCTGGGTGACCATGGCTATCTGGCCTGCGGACTTGTGGGTCAGCACGAGGAAACTGGCCAAGGCCAGTTCGGGGCTTCGCGGGGCGCTGTGCGCGGTGAACCAACGCGCGTAGTTCTGTGTCAGGCGGGCGAACTTCGCCTCCGTCATGCTCTCCCACGGCCAGGCCTGCGCGACCAGGTACACCTCGCGGGGCGGCTGGGGCAGCAGCTTCTTCGGGTCGTTGCCGGTGGCGCCGGGTGTGCGGAACCAGTAGCGCGTGACCACGCCGAAGTTGCCGCCGCCACCGCCCGCGTGGGCCCACCACAGCTCATGGTGGGGGTCGCTGGGATCGTTGGTCGCCACGACGGTGCGCACCTTGCCGTCGGCGCCGACCACGACGACCTCGACGGCGCACAGGTAGTCGATGATCAGGCCGAGCTGGCGGCAGAGCAGGCCCCAGCCACCGCCGCTGACGTGGCCGCCGGCCGCGACGGAGTAGCAGATCCCGCCGGGCACGGTGACGCCGTACACCTGGTACAGCAGGGTGTAGACGTCCAGGAGCTGGGCGCCCGTCTCGACGGCGAACGCGCGCCGCCCGGCGTCGTAGTACACCTGGTTGAGCTGTGACAGATCGAGCACCACCTGGACCTCGGGGTTGAAGACGAAGTCCTCCAGGCAGTGCCCGCCGGAGCGAACGGTCAGCCGCTTGCCCGCGGTGACGGCCGCCTGCACCACGCCCGCCACCTGGGAGACGTCGTCCACGATCTGGACGGCCTCCGGGTTGCCGACGTAGCGGTTGTTCATGCCGTGCACCAGCTCGCCGTACTGGGCGTCCGCCGGTGTCACCGTCACCGGGGCGAACGTGACGGCGGCGGCCTCCTCCCCCGCTGCCGCCGCCTGCCCGGCCAGGGCTCCGCCCACGGCGGCCGTACCGCCCAGCGCCGCGGCGGTCGTGAAGAACCGCCTACGGCCCATCCCATTGTTGTCGCGCACTTTAACGTCTCCCGTTCTCGCCATTTTCGGCGCCCGCTTCACGCGCTTCGACTGCGCCGCGACAGTACGAATCAGCCATCGCGGAAAACACTCCGGATCTTGCGGTCGAATCCCTGAACGGCTGATTCCGGGATACGACCGCAAGATGGGGAGTGTCGGACGGCCCACCGCTCGCCACCATCGAATTGCAGGCTGAATTCGCCATGGTGAAAAGGAGGCGGGCCGGTGACGGTCAACATCGGTGAGGTGTACGAGAACCCGCGGTGCAGGGAGCGGGTAGTGATCAGAACGCCGTCCTCGCACACGGGCGGGGCGCGCACCGTGATGGACGTGTACTCCGAGCCCGGCGGCGCCGTGTCGGGCGAGCATCTGCACCCGGTGAGCGAGGAACGCTTCACGCTGGTGCGGGGCAAGGTCGCCTTCCTGATCGGCGGGCGCCAGGTGACCCTCGACAAGCCGGGGCAGAGCGTGCTCATCCAGCCCGGCATCAAGCACCGCTGGTGGAACTGCAGCGGCGAACAGGCCTTCCACATCTGCGAGGTGCGCAACAACAGCGACCGCTTCGAGCAGTTGGTGCTGCGCCAGCTGTTCGGCCTCGCACAGGACGGCAAGACCACGCCCGAGGGCATGCCGAAGTTGCTCCAACAGGCGGTGACCACACTGGAGTTCGGCGACGTGGTGCGGTTCACCTCGCCCCCGTGGGCGCTGCAGCGCGCCCTGTTCACCGTGCTGGCCCCGGTCGCCCGGCTGCTGGGACACCAGGGGTGCGACCCGCGGTACATGGACCGCAAGCCGTCCGAGATCGCCGAGTTGGAGGACCTCCCGGAGGAGGTCATGCGCTGGCACCGCTGACTCCGCGGATCCGGTGAAAAGTGCCTGCAACACCTTCGGGCACGGCGGGGTTTCCCTTGTCGAGAGCACATCGCACCGCGCTCCTCCCCCACCTCAGGGCGGGGCCGACCATTGAGAAGGAACCTTATGGATCTGCAGCTTTCCGGCCGGGTCGCCGTCGTGACCGGCGCGTCCAAGGGCATCGGCCTGGCCATCGTCAGCACGCTCCTCGAAGAGGGCGCCAAGGTCGTGGCCACGTCCCGCAAGAGCACCCCGGAGCTGGACGCCCTGGCCGGCCCGAACCTCGTCCACGTCTCGGCGGACTTCATGGACGAGGACGCGCCGGCCCAGGTCGTCGCCCGCGCCGTGGAGCAGTTCGGCGGGCTCGACATCCTGGTGAACAACGCCGGCGGCCCGCCGCCCGGTGTGACCCTGCCGCGCGGCTCGTTCCTGCACGCCTCCGACGAGGAGTGGCGTGCCATGTTCGAGTTCAACCTGTTCTCGGCCGTACGTGCCATCCGTGCCGCCATCCCGCACCTGCTGGAGCGCGGCGGCGGCGCGATCGTGAACATCTCCTCCGGCAACGCCCGGCAGCCCTCGCCGATCAACGTCGACTACGGCGCCGCGAAGGCCGCCCTGAGCAACATCACCAAGGTGCTCTCGGGCGAGTTCGGGCCGCAGGGCATCCGCGTGAACACGGTCTCGCCCGGTGTGGTGAAGACGCCGTGGTGGACGGACGAGGGCGGCGTCGCCGACATGATCGCCTCGCAGGCCGGCACCGACAAGGACAACGTCATCAACAGCGTCGTTCCGGAGATGCTGAACCTGGCGACGGGCCGCTTCGTGGAGCCGCAGGAGGTGGCCGACGCCGTCGTGCTGCTGGCGTCGCCGCGCTCCGGCAGCACCACGGGTGCCGAGTTCGTCGTGGACGGCGGGCTCCTCAAGGAGCTCTGAGCACCCCGCGCGGAGGTCCGGCGAGTTCCGGTCCCTCCGCACGTGCCCGGCCGCCGCACGGCGGCCGGGCGTAGGACGCAGGACGCCCGTCGGCGGCGTGCGTCGACCCGGTACGGACGGGCCGTCGGCGCCGCCGGCAGCGTTTTCCGCGGCTGTCGCCCCCTGTGTGACCCGCCGCTGCCCCACCGGAGGCCCGCCGGAGTTCCGTCTCCTCCCGGACCCGGGCCCCGGACGGCACCGCCGCCCCGGCCGTGCCGTCCGCGGTGGCGCCCCCCTCGATCTGACCTCCGCCGCGAACAGGCCCCGGCCCGCCGTCATCGTCAGGTACGACACCTCACCCGCCGGCGCGCACCGGGCAAGCCGGGTGCCCGCCCGCCACTGATCTCCTGAGCTCCACCACCTTTCCTCGGCCGGAGCCCGCGGCGCCCCGCGTCCCACCCCGGGCCTCCGTAGGGCCCCGCCCAGCGCATGCCCTGCACGGCGGACCTCGTCCGCCTCTCCTTTCTCTCCCCTGCCTTGTCCTGCCCCGCCGTGTCGTCTCGCGGCTCCGAGGCCACTCGTTCGGATCGCCGGGCCGACGTGCCCCGCACGCATGCCTGCCGCGTCGCCGCCGGCCGCCACCGCTCCGGTGGGCCTTCGCCCGCGTCCCGTGCCGGCCCGCACCAGGACCCGCTTCCTGATCCGCGCCGATCCGAACGGCAGGCCACGGGCTGCTCCTTCCCGCCCGCCCCGCTGTGGGGGCCGCGCGACGGCATCGGCGCCAACTCCCGGGAATCGTCATGGCCTTGTCCGCCCCTGCCCGCACGCGCGAAGGCGCGGCGCCCCCACTGGACCGCCGGGTGCTCGCGCTGGCCGTCCTCGCACCTCTGCTCGCCAACGCCGACACGGGCATCGTGACGCTCGCCCTCAGCGACATCCGGCGCGACCTGTCGATGTCACTCCACGCCGTGCAATGGGTGACCGACATATACGTGCTGCTGATGGGCGGGCTCCAGCTGCTGGGCGGCCGGCTGGCGGACCTGGCCGGCGCCCGGCGTCTCTTCCTGCACGGCATGGGCGCCTTCGCCGTGACCTCGGCCCTGTGCGGCGCGGCGACCAGCGGCCCTCTTCTCGTCGCCGCCCGCGCCGGGCAGGCGCTGGCGGCCGCCGTGCTCGTGCCCGCCGCGATGTCGCTGCTGGTGACGGCGGCCGCACCGGAGCAGCGCGCTCGGGCCCTGGCGCTGTGGGCGGGCGCCGGCGGCGTCGGTGCGGTGGCCGGTGTGCTGTGCGGCGGTCTCGTGGTCGGCAGCCTCGACTGGCGCTGGGCGTTCTGGCTCAACGTCCCCGTGATCGCTGTCGCCCTGGTGGTGGCCCGTCGCACTCCGCTGCCCGACCCGCCCCGCACCCGCGGTGTCCCCCTCGACCTCGCCGGGGCCGCCGCGCTGACCGGCGCTCTGCTCGCGGCCGTGTACGCGCTGGTGCGGCTGGCCGCTCACGGCACGGACGGGTACACGGCGTACGCCGCGCTCGGCGCGTCGGCGCTGGCAGCCGTCTTCGTCCACCGGCAACGCACCTGTCCCCACCCGCTGTTGCCCCCCTCCCTGCTCCGCGACCGGAACCTGGTGTGCGGTGCGGCCGGCATCCTGCTCGTGTCGACGGCCGCCGCGCCTGTCGCCTTCCTCGGCGGCATGCTGCTGCGCGACACCTACGGATTCGGTGCGCCGGCCGCCGGAGCCGCCCTGCTACCGATGGTCGGGGGCATCTTCGTCGTGGGCCGGGCCTGCAGCGCACTGCTCACCCGGTACGGCGCCCGCCTGCCGTGCGTGCTCGGGTGTCTGCTGCTGGGGGCCGGCCTGTGGACACTGGCCGCGCGCTCGCACACCTTGGGGTACGTCTCGGGCATGCTGCCGGGGCTGGTCCTGGCCGGCGCGGGCCTGCCGCTGATCTGGATGTCGTGCGAGGTCGTGGCGCTGACCCGGTTCCGGGGCGCCGGCGCCGGGCTGGCGGCGGGACTGGTGCAGTGCGCGGGGCAGTTGGGGACCGCGCTCGGCACCGTACTCGCGGTGGCGCTGTGCGGCCGTGGCGCGGGGGTGGCCGCCGGGGCGGGACAGGCGTTCGGGGTGGCGGCCCTGCTGATGGGGCCGGCGCTGGTGGGCGCCCTGGTCTGGCTGCCCGGCCGGCGCCCCGACGCCCCGGCCGGTCTCGCGCCGGCCACCCGGATGTCAGACCCTGACCAGCCCGTCGTCGCGGCCCGGGCCACGCGGGGCGGACACGGTTCGCTCGGCCAGCAGGTTGAGCGACTGCCGGGAGCACGGGCCGGAGGGGGGCTCCAGTCGCGGGTGCCCGGAGAGCATGTGGGTGTGCAGGCGTTGCAGTCGCGCCGACGGCTTGGTGCCGAGTTCCTCCCGTAACCGGGCCCGAAGCCGGTGGTAGGCCATCAGCGCGTCGGCCTGCCGGCCCGACCGGTACAGGGCGAGCATGAGGTGGGCGACGAGGTCCTCGTGCGTACCGTACTGGTGCACCAGCGCGGTGAGTTCGCCGAGGATCTCGTGGTGCCGCCCGAGGCGCAGCTCGGCGCCCAGGCGCTGGGGAACGGCGTCGAGCCGGTCGCGCTCGACGACTTCGATGGCGGCCCTGAGCAGCGGACCGGTGGGCACGTCGACGAGTATCGGCCCGGTCCACATCATCTCGGCGGCGCGCAACTGCCCGGCGGCGTCGGCGTACTCGCCCGCCTCCAGCGTGGCACGCGCGGCCCGCACCTGCTGCTCGTAGCGGTCCAGATCCAGTTCACCGGGGCTCAGCTTCAGCACGTACCCCTGGTCGCGGGTCTGCAGCCGGCCGGGGCCGCGGCCCGGGCCGCGCCGGGCCCCGTCCAGGGAGCGGCGCAACTGCATGACATAGGTGTGCACCGCCGCGACCGCGCTCGACGGCGGCCGGTACTCCCATATCTCCTCGACGATCTGCGCCACGGACACGACGTGGTTCGCGTTGAGCGCGAGGAGCGACATCAGTTGCCGTTGTTTCGGCGCGGTCGGGGTTCTGAGGCGGTCTTCGTCGTTGTACACATTCAGAGGGCCGAGAACGCGAAATTCCATGGTGACTCCCCCATCGTCGCCCGGGCATGCCCAGCAGGAGGTCGTCCCTGTGGAACACCCGGTCAAAATGTCGCGATCCGCGCGCGGATTCTACGTCACTCAGGTTCTGCCGGTCCGGCAGCGGGACCCGGATTGCGCTCGGCTACCACCGCCCGTGGGCCGTGGCCGGCGGCCGTTCCGCCACCGTCTCGTGCGGGCCCCCGGTGACCAGCGCCAGGAGCGCGCCGGGGTCGCCGGGCTCCCGGTCGGCCCGCCAGGCGACGTACTGGTCGGGGCGGATCAGCACCAGATCACGCTCGTACCGCTCGCGTACGAGCGGATCGTCGAGCGTCAGGGTCCGCAGCGGCACTCCCCCGGCCCGGGCCGCGGCCTCGATCCGTCCGGTCCGCGGCGGACGCGGGCCGAGCCGCAGCAACGTGAATCCGGGGCCGAAGCGGTCGAACAGCGAACTGCCGTCCGTGCGGCGGTCGTCGAGCCACAGGTGGGGGGCGCGGCCGCCCGGCACGGCTGAGGGCGTGTACGCGGCGAAGGAGTCGGGCACCGGTCCGGACCCGTCCCCGGCGACGATCGGTGAGCCGTCGTAGCGGGCGCCCAGCTGCACCCCGAGGGTGTCCAGGGTGCGCGTCCCGTACTCGGCGAGTTGTGCTCCGGTCCTGGCCCGGGCGGCCTCGCCGGCGGCGGAATCCCTTTCCAGCCAGGCGGGCCGGTCGACGGCGCCGAGTCCCTGGCCGAGGGTCCGGGCCGCCGAGGTGTTGCGCAGGGCGATCGACCGGCGCTCGATGCCGTATGTGTCGAGGAGATGCGGGCCCGCCCAGCCCCGTACGGCCGCCGCGAGTTTCCAGGCGAGGTTGGCGGCGTCGTCGACCCCGGTGTTCATGCCGAAGCCGCCGTTGGGCGTGAACAGGTGCGCGGCGTCACCGGCGAGCCGGATGCGGCCCGTGCCGAACGACTCGGCGACCAGCGCCGCGCCCGCGGTCCAGGGCCGGTGGCTGAGCACCTCGACCGGCAGGGGTTCTCCCGCCGCCCGCCGCACCAGCCGCACCAGTTCCTCGTCGGTCGCGGTGTCCGGGTCGACGGAGCTGGTGAGCAGGAAGAACTCGTCCACGCCGTTGAGCGCGATCAGGTTCAGCGCGAGGTCCGCGTTGACCACCCAGTTGCTCCACGCGCCGCGGCCGCGCAGGAAGTCCCGGTACAGCGTGGGCACCCGCAGATGGGCGGCGGTGGAGCGGCGCCCGAGGATGTCCTGGTCGAGGGTGCCCTCGCCCTCGTAGCGGATGCCGAGGTGGCGCCGGACCAGGCTGTGCCCGCCGTCGCAGCCCGCGACGAACGCCGCCCTGAACACGCTTTGGGCGCCGTCGTGTTCGGCGACGACGTCGACGTGCTCCGCGTTCTCGTGCAGGGCGGTGACCGTCCAGCCGTACCGCAGGGTGATGCGCGGCCGGGTGCGGGCGTGGTCGAGCAGCAGCCGCTCGACGTACATCTGGTTCGCCCGGTGCATCGGTTCGGGGGACGGGTCCGTGCGGTCGGCCGTGGCCCGTCGGCGCAGCACCTCGCCGCTGCCCGGCCAGGGCAGCAGGGCCAGTTCGGGCGCGTTGTAGCGGGTGAAGAAGGAGATGCCGGCCGAGTGACCGGCGGGCAGACCGAGTCCGCGGATCCGCCCGGCCAGTCCCAGCGTGCGGTAGTGCTCCATGGTCCGCGCGTTGTGGGTGCTGCCGCGCGGCTGATCGGGCACGTCCGGTTGGGAGTTGAGGACGACGCAGGGTACGCCCTGGCGGTCCAGCAACAGCGCGAGCATCAATCCGACCGGACCGCCGCCGACCACGGCGACCGGGGTTGTCAGCGGGACGTCCATCCGAAGCGGCCTCCAGCCTTCTCTTGATCGAACCGATGCGATCGTTTCAACCCGCTCTGAAGAACGAAGCAAGATCGTCGACCGGGGCGGCTTTCCATCGGCCCTTTAGAAGGCGGCTGGAGACTCCACCACGAACCTTTACCGAGCCGCTGGGGTATCACGGGCCGCGATGTCTCACCGGTGACCGAAGAATTCGGCGCATCACTGCGGAGTGTGAGGTATTCCTATGTTCCTGTTCGGCACACACAGGTCTGCGGCGCAACGCCTGCGCCTCCACGCGGACCGGGATCTGGGGGCGGGGAACTTCTTCTGGCACGCCTGGCGCGTGGCCCGTGACCGGGACCGTCCGCTGCTGTTCCACCCCGATGTGTCCTCCCCCACCTGGGCGACGGACGAGCCCAGGGCGATGTCCCTGAACGACGTGCGCGTCGCCGCGATCCGCTACGCGCACTGGTACCGCGGCCGGGGAGTGGGGCCCGGGGCGCACGTGGGTCTGCACACCCGCGACGGGCTGCTCGGCCTGATCCACCACATCGCCATCACGTCGCTCGGTGCCGCCGCCGTGCACTGCAATCCCAGGATGGCCCCGGCGACGGCCGCCGAGTACTTCCTGCGCACCCGGACCACGGTGCTGGTGGGCGACGCCGACCTGCTCAAGGGCCTCACGGACGCCTGGGAGTCGGACGCGCCCGGGAAGGCCACACCCGAGCTCGGGGACATGGCCTCGCTCGCCGTCACCGCTCCTCTGCCGCCCCGGCCGATGCCCGGCTTCCCGCACCGGCACGCCTACGACGACCTGATCATGATCTCCCACTCGTCGGGCACCACCGGCCGGCCCAAGGCCCCGGTGTTCCACCACGGTTCGTTCTTCGCCGGCAAGCGGGAACGGCTGTGGTCCTTCCCCTCGCTGCGCTCCGACCGGCTGCTGACGGCACTGCCGCACAGCCACTCGGCGGGCATCAGCTACCTCAGTCTGGCGATCCTGCTCGGCATACCGACGCTGATCCTGGACGACGCGAGCGGCGAGGCCGTGGCCCGGGCGGTCAACCTGTTCCACCCCACCACCGTGCTGGCCTTCCCGCTCACCCTGGCCGAGATACCCACCGAGGAGATCGGCCCCGAGGCCGCCCGGCACATCCACACATGGCACGGCATGGGCGACGCCTCGCACGAGCGGCACATCCGCCCGCTGATCGCCCTGGGCCGACGCGACGAGAACGGCAAGGCACTGAACGGCTCGCGCTACCTGGACGGACTCGGTTCGTCGGAGATGGGCATGGTGCTGTTCAAGCAGGCCTACACGCCGGAGACGACCCGGTACGCACGTCACATCGGACTGCCCGCCAAGGTGGTGCGCAAGGCCGCGGTGCTCGACGAGCAGGGCCGTGAACTGCCCGACGGGCAGGCCGGCCGGCTCGGTGTGCGGACCCCCAGCATCACCGCCGGCTATCTGGACGAGCCGGACCTGACCGAGGAATCGACGGTCAACGGGTACTTCCTCACCGGCGACATCATGCGGCGCGACAGCGACGGCAGCTGGTACCACCTCGACCGCACCCCCGACGTGATCCACACCGTCGACGGTCCGGTGCACAGCCTGCCGATGGAGGAGGTCGTCCTCAACGCCACGCAGGCGCTGGACACGGCGGTCGTCGCGGTCGACGATCCCGGTTCCCCTCGTCACTCCCGTCCCCTGGCGGTCGTGCTGTTCGCCGACGGCACCCGGCGCGACGCGGCCCGGCTGCTCGCGACGTGCGACGCGGCCCTGGCCCGTGAGGGCCTGGCACCGCTCGGCGGGCTGCTGCTGGCCGCCGACCGCTCCGAACTCCCCGTGGGTGTCACGGGCAAGGTCCTCAAGCGGCTGCTGCGCGAACGCCTGCGCGCCGCCCTGTCCCGCGCCGGCGACCCCGCGCTCGCCGTGTCCGCTCCGGCACGGAAGGTCTGATCATGCCCCGGAGCGAGACGACGGCCGCGCGTCAGGTGGTGGATCTGATCACCGGCACGTGGCGGGCGCAGGCCCTGCACGCGGCGGCCGCCCTGTCCCTGCCCGACCACATCGCCGCCGGACACGCCACGGTCCCGGAGCTGGCCGATCACACGGGCGCCAGCGAGGACGGCCTCGCGCGACTGCTGCGGCTGCTCGCGGCGCTGGGCGTGTTCACCGGCGACGAGGAGGAGGGTTACGGGCTCACCGACGTGGGCGCACTTCTCGTCGCCGGCGGCGAACAGTCCATGCGCGACATGGTGTTGCTGTACGGGGAGGAGTTCCACCGCGCCTGGGGTGCGGTGGTGCCCGCGATCCGCACCGGAGCCTCCGGCTTCGAGCACGCCTTCGGCATCTCGCTGCACGCGTACCTTCGCGATGTACCCGACGCCGGGCCGCGGTTCCTGCGCGCCATGAACGCCGGCAACGTGTTCTTCCCCGAGGCCGCGGCGGCCTTCGACTTCACGCGGGCGCACACGGTGGTCGACGTGGCGGGCGGCAGCGGCCTGCTGCTGTCGGCGGTCCTCCGGGCCCATCCGCACCTGACGGGGACCGTCTTCGACCTGCCGCACATGCTGCCGGTGGCCGAACGGCACCTGAGCGCCACCGTCGGCGCCCACCGCTACGAGACGATCGCGGGCGACGTCTTCGACAAGGTCCCGGCGGGCAACGACGTGTACCTGCTGTCCCGGGTGCTGCAGGACTGGGACGACGAACGATGTGTGACGCTCCTCGCCAACATCCGCGCGGCCATGGCGGACACCGGCCGCCTGCTGGTGCTGGAGAGGGTCGTCGCCACCGACGGCACGGCGTCCGTGCTGCCGCTGCTGTGGGACATGCATCTGCTGATGGCCGCGGGTGGCCGCGAGCGCACCCTCGACGGTTACCGCTCGGTCCTGGGCGCCGCGGGCCTGCGTCTGGAAAGCGTGCACTCCCTCGCCCTCGAGACGAGTCTGCTGGTCGCCACACCGGCAGGAGGCACCCCCTCCGCCCCCGCCCTCCCCTGATCCCATGGAGTACACCTATGCCCAGCGGTGATCTCTGCCTGTGCCTCGTCGGTGCGGGACCGCGCGGTCTGTCGGTACTGGAGCGGCTGTGCGCCAACGAACGCTCCGCACCCGCCCACCGGGCGGTCACCGTGCACGTCGTCGACCCCTACAGTCCCGGAGCCGGGCGGGTGTGGCGCACCGGCCAGTCGCGTGTGCTGCTGATGAACACCGTCGCCTCCCAGGTGACTGTGTTCACCGACGCCAGCGTGGAGATGGACGGCCCCGTCGAGCCGGGCCCCAGTCTGTACGCGTGGGCCCGCGCGCTCGGTGACGGGTCCGCCGGGGCGACGCTCCACGACGAGGCCGTCCTCGCCGAGGCGCGCCGGCTCGGCCCGGACGACTACCCGTCCCGTGCCTTCTACGGCCGTTACCTGGAGGACGTCTTCGTCCGGCTGGTGTCCGGCGCCCCGCCGCACGTACGGGTGCGGGTCCATCGGGCCAGGGCCGTCGCCCTGCGGGAGCGGCCCGAGGACGGTGCGCAGCAGGTCGTCCTGTCCGACGGGCGGATACTCGACGGCCTCGACGCGGTCGTGCTCTCCCAGGGCCATGTGCCGACCGACGTCTCCTCCGCGCAGCGGCAGCTCTCGCGGCGCGCGCGGGCCCACGGGCTGCTGCACGTCCTGCCGGCCAACCCGGCCGACCTGGACCTGTCGGACGTACGGTCCGGCGAGACCGTGCTGCTGCGCGGGCTCGGCCTGAACTTCTTCGACCACATGGCGCTGCTCACCGTGGGGCGCGGTGGCCGCTTCGACCGCGTCGGCGAACGACTCGTCTACCGTCCCTCCGGCCGGGAGCCGCGCATCGTCGCGGGTTCCCGGCGCGGCATCCCGTACCACGCGCGCGGCGCCAACGAGAAGGGCGCGCACGGCCGTCACGAGCCGCGCCTGCTGACCGAGAAGGTCGTCGCGGCGCTGCGGGAACGCGCGGTGGACGGTGAGCGCGTGTACTTCGGCACCGACCTGTGGCCCCTGATCGCCAGGGAGGTGGAGAGCGTCTACTACGCGGCGCTGCTGACCGCCCGGGGCCGGGAGGCCGAACGGGAGGAGTTCGTCGAGCGGTTCGTCGCCCTGCCCGAAGGTCCTGTGCACACCGACGAGTTGCTCGACGCGTACCGCATCGCACACGACGAGCGGTGGGACTGGGACCGGATCTTCCGGCCGCACGGCGACGGGGAGTTCGCCGACCGGGCGGAGTTCCGCCGCTGGATGCTGGAGCATCTGCGCCAGGACGTGCGCGAGGCGCGTGCGGGCAATGTGAGCGGGCCGCTCAAGGCGGCTCTGGACGTGCTGCGCGATCTGCGCAACGAGGTGCGGCTCGCCCTCGACCACGGCGGGCTGGACGGAAACTCCTACCGGGACGAGGTGGAGGGCTGGTACACCCCGCTCAACGCCTTCCTGTCGATCGGCCCGCCCTTCTCACGCATCGAGGAGCTGATCGCGCTGCTCGAGGCGGGCGTCCTGGACCTGATCGGGCCGGGCATGCGGGTGCGCGTCGACGGCACGGCGGGAGCGTTCGTCGCCGAGTCGGACACGGTGGGGGGCGCCCCCGTGCGCGCCAGGGTGCTGGTCGAGGCGCGCCTGCCGGAACCCGACCTGCGCCGGACCAGCGATCCGCTGCTGCGCGCGATGCTGTCCACCGGGCAGTGCCGTCCGTTCCGCATCCCCGGTGCGTGCGGCACGAGTTACGAGACGGGCGGGCTGGAGGTCACCGAGCGCCCGTACCACCTGGTCGACGCGTACGGCCGTGGGCATCCGCGGCGCTTCGCGTACGGAGTGCCGACGGAGGCGGTGCACTGGGTCACGGCGGCCGGCATCAGGCCCGGCGTGAACTCGGTGACCCTGGGCGACTCCGATGCCATCGCGCGGGCAGCCCTGGCCCTCGCCCCCGCCCGCGCGGGCGCCTCCCGGCGGCGCTCGGGCAGGACGCTGACGGAGGCACCGGCATGACGGCGCACCCGGCGGGACCGGATGCCGGCCTGCTCTCCCCGGTGCGGGCGGGCACCCCGGTGGAGCGGGCGGTCGGCGACGAGGCCTGGCTCCAGGCGATGCTGGACGCGGAGGCGGCGCTGGCCCGCGCCCAGGCCGGGCTCGGCACGCTGCCGGCGCGGGCCGCCGCGGTGATCACCAGTGCCGCCCGCGCGGAGTGGTTCGACCTGCGCCGGCTCGCCGTCGCGGCGCGGGAGAGCGCCAACCCGGTGGTGGGCCTGGTCCGCGACCTGACCGCGGCCGTCGCCGATCAGGACCCGGAGGCCGCCGAGTACGTGCACCGCGGTTCGACCAGTCAGGACATCTTCGACACCGGCGCCATGCTGGTCTGCGAGCGGGCGCTGCGCCTGGTCCACGCCGATCTGCTGCGCACCGCGGCGGCACTGGACCGGCTGGCGGCACGGCACCGGGACACGCTGATGGCCGGGCGGACACTCACCCTGCACGCCGTTCCGACCACCTTCGGGCTGAAGGCGGCCGGCTGGGGACTGCTGGTGCGCGAGGCGGCCGGCCGCGTGGACCGGCTGCTCGACGGCGGACTGCCCGTCTCGCTCGGTGGGGCGGCCGGCACCCTGGCCGGCTATCTGGAGTACTCGGTCGTGGACGGCGCGCCGGCCGCGGACCCCGCCGCGTACGCGGCGGCGCTGTCGAAGGCGTTCGCGGCCGAGACCGGGCTGGCCGCGTCCCCGCTGCCCTGGCACGCGCTGCGCTCCCCCATCGCCGACGCGGCCGCGGCCCTGGCCTTCGTGACCGGGGCGCTGGGGAAGATCGCCGTGGACGTGCAGTCGATGGGCCGTACCGAGGTCGGTGAGGTCGCCGAGCCGCCCGTGGCCGGGCGCGGTGCGTCCTCGGCCATGCCCCACAAACGCAATCCGGTGCTGGCCACCCTGATCCGTTCGGCCGCGCTCCAGGTACCCGCGCTGGCGGGTGCGCTGACGCAGTGCCTGGTGACCGAGGACGAGCGCTCGGGCGGTGTCTGGCACGCCGAGTGGCTGCTGCTGCGGGAGTGCCTGCGGCTGGCGGGCGGCGCCTCGCACACCGCCGTCGAGCTGTGCGAGGGGCTCGTCGTCCACGAGGAGCGGATGCGGGCCAACGCGGCCGCGACCGGCGCGCTGATGTCCTCCGAGCGAATCGCCGCGGTCCTGGCGCCCAGGCTCGGCAAGGCCACGGCGAAGCGGCTGCTGTCCGAGTCGGCCGGGACGGCCGCGCGCACCGGACGGCCGCTGGCCGACGTCCTCGCCGAACACCCCCGGATCGGGCCCTCACTGGGCCCGGGGGAACTGGCGGAGCTGCTCGATCCCGCCACGTACACGGGCGCGGCCGCCTCCCTGGTGGACCACGCCCTGGAACGTCACCGCACATCCTGACGCACGCCCCGCCGTACCGACCCCTGGAGTTCTCATGTCTGCCCGGCTCTTCACCTCGGAATCGGTCACCGAAGGCCATCCCGACAAGATCGCCGACCGGATCAGCGACACGATCCTCGACGCCCTCCTCGCCCAGGACCCCACGGCCCGCGTCGCGGTGGAGACCCTGATCACCACCGGTCAGGTCCATGTCGCGGGCGAGGTGACCACCAGCGCGTACGCCGACATCCCCGCCCTCGTCCGCCAAGCAGTACTGGAGATCGGCTACGACTCCTCCGCCAAGGGCTTCGACGGCGTCTCCTGCGGCGTGTCCGTCTCCATCGGGGCGCAGTCCCCCGACATCGCCCAGGGCGTCGACACCGCCTACGAACAGCGGGCCGACGGCGCCCCATCGGCCCAGGAGGACCGGCTGGCCCTGCAGGGTGCCGGCGACCAGGGTCTGATGTTCGGTTACGCCTGCGACGAGACCCCCACTCTCATGCCGCTGCCCATCCAGCTGGCCCACCGCCTGTCGCGGCGCCTGTCGGAGGTGCGGCGCGACGGGACCGTGCCGTATCTGCGCCCGGACGGCAAGACCCAGGTCACCGTCGAGTACCTGGGCAGCAAGCCCAAGCGCCTCGACACCGTCGTCGTCTCCTCCCAGCATGCCGGTGACATCGACCTGGACTCGCTGCTGACCCCCGATGTGCGCGAACACGTCGTGGAGCACGTCCTGGAGGAGCTGGCCCATGAGGGCGTGAAGCTGGAGACGGAGGGCTACCGCCTGCTGGTCAACCCCACCGGGCGGTTCGAGATCGGCGGGCCCATGGGCGACGCCGGCCTGACCGGCCGCAAGATCATCATCGACACGTACGGCGGCATGGCCCGCCACGGCGGCGGCGCCTTCTCCGGCAAGGACCCCTCCAAGGTCGACCGCTCCGCCGCCTACGCGATGCGCTGGGTCGCCAAGAACGTCGTCGCGGCGGGGCTGGCCGCCCGCTGCGAGGTCCAGGTCGCCTACGCCATCGGCAAGGCCGAGCCGGTCGGCCTGTTCGTGGAGACCTTCGGCACCGCCACCGTCCCGCAGGCCGCCATCGAGAAGGCCGTGACGGCCGTCTTCGACCTCCGGCCGGCGGCCATCATCCGCGACCTGGACCTGCTGCGCCCGGTATACGCCCAGACCGCCGCCTACGGCCACTTCGGCCGCGAACTGCCCGACTTCACCTGGGAGCGCACCGACCGCGTGGACGCACTGCGGCGGGCCGCCGGACGGTAACCGTCCACCCGATTTGCGGCCCCGGACCGTTGTGGTCCGGGGCCGCGTCGTCGCCTCTGACGGGTCCTGGCTCCCTAGGGCCTGTCGTCAAATTCCCGCCTGCCTCGCGACGACATGCACCCACTCTCGCCGCACCGGGCACAGACCCACGTACAACCAGTACGAGGGCCTGTGCCCGGCACGCCGAGAGCACGCACCTGCCGCCGCGAGGCCCGCCCTTCGGGCGGACGACGGGAATTTGACGACAGGCCCTAGGAGTTGATCAGCATGCGCATAGCCGTGACCGGCGCCATCGCGACCGACCAGGTGCTGACCGTCGCAGGCCGGCTCACCGACGGCACGGCGATGGACCGGGGCGCCGCCGCCGTGCGGGCCGAGACCCTGCGGGTGCGCCGCGGCGGGGCGGGCGCCAACATCGCCGCGGGACTGGGACGTCTGGCCCTGCGACCGCTGCTGGCCGGGGCGGTCGGCCGGGACTTCGCCGACTACGGCCGCTCCCTGCTCTCGTACGGCGTGGACCTCGAACTCGTTCGCGTCAGCGAGGAACTGGACACGGCGCGGGCGGTGGAGATCAGGGACGCCGAGGACGGCCGCCTCAGGCTGTCCTACGACGGCGCGCAGACGGAGTCCCGGCACATCACCCTGCTGCCGGCCGCGCGCCGTATCGGCGGGCTGGACCTCGTCGTCGTGGCGGCGGGGGACGTCGAGGCCATGGTGCGGCACACCGAGGAGTGCAGACGGCTCGGCATCCCCTTCGCGGCCGACCCCGGCGACCGGCTGTCCCTCCTCACCGGCCGGCAGGCCCGCAGACTCGTCGACGGGGCCCGGTACGCCTTCACGGACGAGTTCGACGTGCCGCTGCTGCGCGACCTCACCGGGTGGGGCGAGGCGGAACTGCTCGGCAGGGTGGGTACCTGGGTGGTGACCCGCGGGCTGCGTGGAGTGGCCGTCATGCGGCGCGGGCGCCCCACGGCCGGTGTCGAGGGGGTGTGCGCGGTGCGGGAGGGCGATCCGTCGGGGACCGCCGAGGCGTTCCGCGCCGGCTTTCTGGCGGGTGCCGTCTGGGGGTGGCGTGCGGAGCGCGGGGCACAGCTCGGGTGCGCTCTGGCGGCAGCCGCGCTCGAGTCGCCCGAGGCCCAGGGCTACCCGCTGGTGCGGGAGCGGCTGACAGCCCGCATCCGTTGCGCCTACGGCCCGGAAGCCGCGGATCAAATAGCCGCCAGACTGCCTTCCTGAACGGCTGCAACACCCTGCACCCGGACGGTGTTTGTCTCAGTGATGGACGACAGGTCAGAGCGGCTGACAGCCCGCCACGGGCCCTTCTGGATTTCGCTGCGAAAGAACCGGGCGGTCGACCTGATTCCTTATCGCTCCTTTTCCGTTGACACCGATGCGGCGCCCTCCTAGCCTTATTTGCGAAAATAGAATGCCAGTTCGAAGTGTTACAACATTCACGGGGATAGGAACTCTTCATGAACTCGGGTATTCTCGGCCCCCTCTTATTGTCCGACACTGGAGTAAATCTGGTACCCAGCGCACCGAAACCCCGCCAACTCCTCGCATTCCTGATGTTGCACACGCCGCAGATGGTGCGGGCCAGCGACTGCATCACCGAGTTGTGGAGTTCGACGCCCCCCAAGAGCGCGATGTCCACGCTCCAGACGTATGTGCTCCACATACGACAGTCCCTGCGCGGCCCCCGCCGAGACCGCAGGCATCTGCTCCTGACCAAGAACCAGGGCTATCAACTCGCCCTCGAAACAACCGATTTCGACCGATCCCGGTTCACGGAGCTGACCCGGCAGGGGCGTCTGGCAGCCGCCGCCGGGGACCACCGCACGGCCTCGCGGAGATTCACCCTGGCCCTCGCGCAATGGCGCGGACCCGCACTGTCCGACGTCTGTACGGGCCCCCTCAGCTCACCCCACCTGGCGGAACTGACCGAGACCCGGCAAGGGGTCCTGGAACAGCGCATAGAGGCCGATCTGGCGCTCGGCAAGCATCGTGAGCTGATCGACGAGTTGAGCGATCTGGCCACGCGCCACCCCACCCACGAGAATGTGCACGCCCAGCTGATGGTGGCGTTGTACCGCTCCGGCGAGCGCAAACGTGCCAGTGACGTCTTCCACGGCCTGCGCCGGGAGCTCGGCGACTCCCTGGGGATCGAGCCCGTCCCCCGGATGCAGCGCCTGCATCACGCGGTCCTGGCCGGCAGCTCGGCACTGGACGTTCCGGTCGTCCGTCGATGACCGCTCCCGCCCGGCTGCAACACCCTGCCCCTGGACGGTGTTGATATCAGTGATGGACGACAAGGCAGAGCAGCTGACCGATCTTCTGGCGGCGCACCTCGAAGCCGGCTTCACCGAGCTGGTCCGGGTTCACGCCGGGGCGGTGCACGCGTTCCTGTACCGGGTCTCCGGCTCCCTCGCCGAGGCGGACGACCTGGGACAGGACACGTTCCTGCGCGCCTACACGGCCCTGCGGGGATACGCCCCCGCGCGGCGCCGTGAGCTGCGCCCCCGGGCGTGGCTGATGACCATCGCGGCGAACGTGTGGCGCAATCACGTCCGAACACGCAGTCGGCGTCCGGTCACGGCCGGACTGCCCGTGGAGGAGACCATGGACGTCTGGCCGGACCACAGCCCCGGTCCGGCGGAGCGCGCGGTGACAACGGAGGACCGGTCGCGCCTGGTCACGGCACTGTCGTCGTTACCCGAGCACCATCGGATACCGGTCGTGCTTCACCATGTCATGGGGATGAGCTACACAGAGGTGGCCGAGGTGCAGGGCTGTGCGGTCGGCACCGCCAAGGCGCAGGTCTCGCGCGGGCTGGCCGGCCTGCGGCGACTGCTCGCATCGGAGCCGACGGCGCTGAAGGAGGTGACATGGTGAACGGAAGCAACGGCGACGACCTCACGCGCCGACTGCCGGATCTCGCATCAGCGGCACCGGCGGACTTCGCGCTGCGCGTGCTGCGCCGAGTGGGCATCTCCGAGGACCACTACGACAGTTACGTACGCGTCGACACAGCCGCGGGCGGTCTGTTCGTGGCCGCGAGCCCACAGGCCGTGACCGGTGCCTGCCTGGACTCGGCAGGACTGACCGCCACCGCGTTCGAGGAACTGCACCGCGCACGCACCGGCCGCTCGGCGATCCCGGGCAGCAAGCCGTGGCCCGGGATCGTCCCCGCACTGCGTACGGGCCGGGCCCACCGGCTGGCGATCGACCTGTCCGGTCTGCCGGAGGAGCAGCGCGCGGTCCTGGAGGCAGTACGGAACATCCCCGCGGGGCAGCTGCGTCCACTCAGCTGGATCGCCCGCGAGGCCGGCACCGAGAGTCCGCCCTCGGCCTCCGACATCCTGCGCGCGCTGGCGGCCAACCCCGTCGCCGTGCTCATTCCCTGCCACCGCGTCACGCACGACAACGGATCGCCCTGCGACGCCGCCTACCTGCCCAAGGCCGGCGAGGCCCTGCGCCGGGCCGAGCACATCGACATGACCCGGGTGACGGAGCTGTCCCGGGCCGGCGCGGTGTTCCTCGGCAGCGACACCACCTTCATCTACTGCCACCCGACCTGCGCCCACGCCCGCCGCATCACTCCTGGGCACCGGGTGCACTTCCGCACCGCGCAGGACGCCCGCGAGGCGGGTTACCGGGCCTGCAAGAGCTGCCGGCCGATCACCATCTGACCCGGCGGGGCGCCACACTTCATTACAGAGCACCACAGAGCACCACAGAGAGGTTCCCTGATGCACACCCCACTCACCGCGGCACTCGCCACGCGCGACACCCCGCTGGGCACCCTTACTCTCGCGGCCACCGACGACGCGCTGGTGCTGTGTGCCTTCGACGAGCGCGAGCAGGCGGTGGCCCGCGTCACCCGAGGTGGCCTCACCGTCGTGGACGCCGACGGCGCCACCCCCGCCCAGCTGCGGATCATCGAGGAGGCGGGCCGCCAGCTGGACGCGTTCCTGGCAGGCCGCAGCCGCTCGTTCACCGTGCCGATGGACCTTCGCCTGGCCACACCGTTCAGCCGCACGACCGTCGAACGGCTGGACGGAATCCTTCCGTACGGGGCGACCGGCACCTACGCCGAGCTGGCCGCAGCGCTCGGACGGCCGCGGGCCGCGCGGGCCGTGGGCACCGCACTCGGTGCGAACCCCCTGTGCGTGGTCCTGCCCTGCCACCGGGTCGTCGGCTCGGGCGGTCGTATGACCGGCTACGCGGGAGGTATCGCGGCCAAGCAGTTCCTGCTCGACCTGGAGTCCGGCCGCACGGCGGCCTCGGCCTCCCTCTGAACCGGCGGGCGCCGGAGGCCCCCGTCTCCGGCGCCCGCCTCCGTCCACGACCGCGGAGCCGACACTGACCAGCTATCACACCCCTCACCTGCCGGGACTGGAGCACGAGCGCGTCCCCACCGCGACCGACGCCGGCATCGACGACACGATCGAGCTGCCCGCCGTGGACGCCCTGGACTGGCCCGCGCTGACCACCGCGCTTGACGCCGAGGGCGTCGCCGTCACCCCGCCCCTGCTGTCTCCGGGTGACTGCGAGGAGATGCGCGCGCTGTTCGACCGGGACGACCTGTTCCGGAGCACGGTCGACATGAGCCGCCACCGCTTCGGCAGTGGCCACTACCGCTATTTCGCCGCCCCGCTGCCTCCGGTGGTGACCGCCCTGCGCAGGCGGCTGTATCCACCGCTGGCCCGGATCGCCAACCAGTGGGCGGAGCGCGTGGACGGGCCCCGGTTCCCGCGGACCCACTCCGAACTGGCGGCGGAGTGCGCTGCGGCCGGGCAGCTGCGGCCCACGCCTCTGCTGTTGCGCTACGGACCGGGCGACTACAACTGCATGCACCAGGACGTCTACGGCGAGCTGACGTTCCCCCTGCAGGTGGCCGTGATGCTGGACCGTCCCGACATCGACTTCACCGGTGGTGAGAGCGTCTTCGTCGAGCAGCGTCCGCGCGCCCAGTCCCGTCCGGTGGTGAAGCGGCCGGGCCAGGGGCAGGGGCTGATCTTCGCGGTGCACGACCGTCCGGTCCCGTCGGCGCGGGGCTGGAGCCGCTTCATGCTGCGCCATGGAGTGAGCGCGGTCCATGACGGCCAACGGCACGTCCTCGGCGTGATCTTCCACGACGCCCCGTGACCCGGCGACGTCGAGGAAATTCACATACCGGTGCAGCACCTTTTCGTTGAAGGAGTGAGAATTCTCCCCGCGGGGATCCGCGGGGATTACCACCAATTTCGCCCCGAACTCGACGATGTCCCTCAAACGGTGAAGGGCCGCTGCTGCAGGAACTCATTGTTGGCGCTGCCGGTCACGAAGAGGCCAGGACTCTGGTTGGGTGGCATCCTGCGGAGGATTTCACGTTGGAATGACTTGTGTCCGCCGGTGAACTTCCCTTCGCCCCAGACTTCGCGGAGTGTGCCGGTGAACAGCCCGTTCTCCCAGCCGTCGGCGGCGAGCTGATTGTCCGCGCAGGCGGAGATGAGCAGAACGCTGGCCGCCAGTTCGACGGTGTCCTTCGGATCCAGGTTCTGCTGGATCGTGTCGTAGAGGGTCTTGTCCCTCGCGTACGTCTCGCGCTGTGTCTCCGGGGGCATGACCCGGGAGGTGACCTCGATGTGGTCGGGGTCGCGAGTCTGGTACTGCTCCTCCATCGCGTCCGGGGTGAGGAGCCTCCGCATCGCCTTGACGGCCGTCTCGCTGTGGCAGCAGTCGAAGTAGGCGGAGATGCGCACCCCTTCGGCGAACGCCCCGAACTCGTTGTACAGCTCGTCGTCGATGAACTCGCGGTCGTAGAAGACCAGGGTCTCGTCGAGACGGTCGGGCTCGTCCTCGGGCCCGTTCTTGTCCGGCACCTGACCGCCGTGACCCGAGTAGGTGAGGAGCAGGATGTCGCCGGGGGTCAGAACCCTGGCCGCCTGGCGGAGTTCGGCGGTCACGTTGTCGACCGTGGCGTCTGCCGTGAGCAGCATCGTGCGGTTGTCGAAGCCGGCGTTCCTGGCGATCTGTTCCATGTCGCGGGCGTCGTTCTCGCACGCGAGGAGCTTGCCGTCCCACCCGCCGTACTTGGCGGGGTCGACGCGGTTGAGCCCGATGTGGAGCGATATGCCGTTGGCCATGGGTGGGCCTCCTTCCCTGCGGACGGGAAGCGTCCGGAGTGGATCCCCCAAGCCTGGGCTGTACACCCATTGGATCCAACGGTATCCAGCTTTGCCCCATCTGGCGCCTTTTCAACGAGGCTGCACAAAGTTGCCCCAATAAGCGCGTGGAGGCAGGCGAGGACCCGACAGGCGCCGGCACTCCGTTCGGCCTAGCCTGGGAGAAGGGGACGACTCTCAGCGGATGCGAAACAAGGAGATCCGTGATGAGCAAAGTCACCACTGGCACCTTCCATACGTATCGAGCTGTGGCCGACTCCCAACGCGCCAGGGAAATCGCCAACACCACGTCGCCGTTCACGATCGAAGTCCGCTTCCTCGGCGGGCTGACGGCACATCAGCAGGACGCCTTCGCGGCGGCCGCCGATCGCTGGGCGAAGGTCATCATCGGAGACCTGGACACCGCAGTCGTCGGCGACGACATCATCGACGACCTCCTGATCGAGGCGGAAGGCGTCACGATCGACGGCCCCGGCGGCATACTCGGCATGGCGGGGCCCACCGACTTCCGTGACGGCAATGCCCAGTTCGGGGCGCAGCTTCCCGCGAAGGGCGTCATGAGGTTCGACTCCGCCGATCTCGCGAAGATGGAGACGGACGGCACCCTCGTCGACGTCATCACCCACGAGATGGGCCACGTACTGGGCATCGGGACCCTGTGGAAGCCCCTCGGCCTCCTCAGCGGAGCCGGTGGCCAGAACCCCACCTTCACCGGCCCCCGCGCCCAGGCCGAGTTCGCCACGCTGGTCTCGGAGGCCCAGCCGGTACCGGTACCGGTCGCCAACTTCGGCGGGCCGGGCACCAGGGACAGCCACTGGCGGGAAGCGGTGTTCGTCAACGAACTCATGTCGCCGTTCATCTCGGGCAGCGACAACCCCCTCAGCCGGATGACCGCGGCGAGCCTCGGCGACCTCGGCTACCAGGTGGACCTCGACGGCGCCGAACCGTACGCGCTTCCGGACCTGCTCCAGATCGCCCGGTCCGGTGGCCTCCTGCCCCACACCGCGCCACTCGGCGACGGCATGATGCTGCCCGCCGTCCCCACCCAACTCCCTGCCACCACACCCTGAGGGCCTGTCGGCTACTGCTCGCCCAGACCGGTGGCGTGCTGATCCACCTCGACGTCCGAGCGCCGTACGCCGCTGAATCGTGTGGGCCGGAAAGCTCCGAGGAGGTCCTGCTCCTGATCGCTGGTGATCTCGGCCGCGACCAGGCGTCCCAGAATCGGCGCCAGGGTGATGCCGCTGTGCGAGACAAGGCAGTAGACGCGGGACCGCGCGGAGGCATAGCCGGCGACGGTGTGGCCGTCCGCGGGCAGTGACCGCAAGCCGACGCGCAGGTCGATCTCCGGTGCTCGGCCGGGATCGGGCAGCAGTGCGCGGAACCGTCGGGCGAGGGTGCGTGCGATGTCCCCGTCTTCGGACGGCGGGTCTGCCGGATCGACGTGGGCGTTCAGATCGAGGGCCTGCAGGACGGTACGCCCGTCGGCCTCGGGTCGGAGGTTGAGGCCTGGGCCGTGGATCACGCAGCGCAGGTCGAGTCGTGGTGACCTGGCGTATCCGAGCAGGCCGACGGTCTGCGCTCCGCGACCGGCGTCCGTCACCATGGGAACGTCGATCCCGGCCCGTGCGGCGAGCCGTTCTGTCCAGCGGCCTGCCGCCAGGACGACGCGGTCGCCCGTGTGTTCCTCGCCTCCGGCCAGGGTGACGGACACGCGCTCAGGCCCGTCGTCGATGGCCACGACCTCGCCGATCGCGAGCCTGGCTCCGTGCTGCTCGGCGTCCGCCAGCAGGTTGTTCACGAAACGGTCCGGCAGAACGTATCCCTCGCTGGGAAAGTGGGCGATGGACGTGATGGTCGCCGGGATGCGGAGGCCGCCCGCGGTCCGTGCCGCTTCGTCGGAGGTGACCCAGCGCGCGGGGTAGCCGAGTGCCCGCAGTCGTTCCACGTTGTCGGCGAGCCGCTGCTCGTTCGCGGTGTCCGCCCACTGCAGCGCTCCGCTGGGGAAGTACGCCGGTGCGCCGCGCAGTTGCCCGGCGAGCCTGGCGTGCTCCTCCATCCCCGCGAGGTTCAGCCGGTGGTAGTCCGGGTCGGGTTTCCGGCTGGAGTTGGTCCAGGCGAAGGTGGTCGCGGTCGTGCCGGTGCCGGCTCCCTTCTGGTCGAGCAGGAGTACGTCCTGGCCGGCGAGGGCAAGCTGTCTCGCGACGCTCACGCCCAACACACCGGCACCCACGATGACGACCTTCATGGTGTGCGCATCCTTTCCGGCAGCGGCACGCTGCTCACATGGCGGGGACGGGAAGCTCCAGGAAGAACTCGGCGGTTCCCGGACGGACGAGGGTCGTCACCACCTCGACGGCGCTGCCGTCGGCACGCAACTCCCTGCGCCTCATCAGCGCGGGTGTCCCGGTCTCGCTGTGCAGCAATGCGGCGTCGTGCTCGTCGAGGGCCACCGGGTCGAGGTAGAGCCGGATCGAGTCGACCGACACTCCTCTGCGCTGCAGATACGGAAGGGTGACGAGGTCTTCGAGGTTCTCGTTCAGCAGGTCGGGGGCGGCCGCGAAGAGCACGACGTGCCGCTCGATCGACTGCGGCTGCTCGCGTACGTCCAGTTTGCGGCGGACCAGTTCCACCACGGCCGTGTCGGCGGAGGCGCCGGGGAGGGTCAGGACGGCGTCGGCGGCCCTGACGATCCGCGCGGAGACCACTTCATGCCTGCCCGGCGTGCCCTTCGCGGCTGCCGAGGGAGTAACGAAGTTCAGCAGATTGATCTGCCGCGTCACGTCCGCCACGAACGAGCCATGGCGCCGTCGGCGGATCGCCAGCCCTGCCTCGGCCAGGTCGTTGAGGACCCGTTGGGCCGTGGCACGACTGACGTCGTACTCGGCGGAGACATCCATCTCACTCGGCAGACGCGAGCCGGCCGGGAGGGCCCCGGACAGGATCTTCGCTTCGAACTCTCGCCTGATCTGTACATAGAGCGGCACGGCCATGGCTAGACCGTACAATCCATCAATTGACCGGTCAATAGAGTCGGATGAACTCCGCGTCGGTCGGCCGCCCGCCGCGGGATCAGCGGGCGAGTACCGCCCGGCGTCTCAGCAGCGCGTCACTGTGCGTACTCGGGGTTCCATTGCGCGGCCTCGACCGCCGCGCGCATTTCCTCCCGCGTGGCCTTGGGGGCGACGCCGTCCTGCACCGCCGCCGTCGCCGCGGCCAGCGCGATCTCCCGGACCGCGTCCCGCATGTCCCGTAGCGGCGGCAGCAGGGGCGCGGGAGCGTCACCGTCGTCAGGGGCGTAACGGGCCGCGCAGTCCCCGACCGCGCGGGCCGCTGCCACCATCATCCGGTCCGTGACGCGCGTGGCCCGGCTCGCTGTGACCGCCAGGCCGATCGCCGGGAACACATACACGTTGTTCGCCTGCGCGACCGGCACCTCACGGCTCCCGACCGTCACGGGCGGGAAAGGGGAGCCCGTGGCCACCAGCACCCTGCCGTCCGTCCAGCGCACCAGGTCCGCCGGATCGGCCTCGGCATGGGAGGTCGGGTTGGACAGCGGGAAGATCACCGGGCGGTCGCAGGATGCCGCCATCCGCCGCACGATCTGCTCCGTGAAGGCGCCGTGCACGGTGGACAGTCCGATCAGCACGGTCGGCTCGACCCGGTCCACCACCTCGGCCAGACCGTACGGCTCCTGTTCGTCGTCGCGGGCGTAGATCCGCTGTTCGTCGGTCAGATCCTCGCGGGAGCCGGTCAGTAGCCCGTCCACGTCCACGAACCAGAACCGGGAAGCGGCCTCCTTCTCCGGCACACCGTCGTCGACCAGTGCGCTGCGGATCATGTCGGCGACGCCGACCGCGGCGGAGCCCGCGCCGAGGATCACGATCCGGTGGTCGGCGAGCCGGGTCCCCGTCACCCGCGTCGCCGTGGTCAGTGCGCCGAGCGCGACGGCGGCGGTGCCCTGGATGTCGTCGTTGAAGGTCAGCAGCCGATCCTGGTAGCGGGTGAGGATCGGCCGGGCGTGCGCGGTCGCGAAGTCCTCCCACTGCAGCAGTGTCCCCGGCAGTTCGGCCTCCACAGCCGCCACCAGGGCTTCCACCAGTTCGTCGTACTCGGCCCCGGTCACCCGGCGCTCGCGGCGGCCCAGGTAGTGCGGGTCGCTCAGCAACTCCTCGTTGTCCGTCCCCGCGTCCAGCAGGATCGGCAGCGTACGAGCGGGGTGGATGCCGCCGATCGCCGTGTAGAGACTGAGCTTGCCGATCGGGATGCCCATGCCGCCCACACCCTGGTCGCCGAGGCCCAGGATGCGCTGGCCGTCGGTGACGACGATGACGTCCACGTCGTCGTGCGGGCGGTTGCGCAGGATCTCGCGGAAGCGGTGACGGTCCTCGTACGACAGGAACAGGCCGCGTGGGCGGCGGTAGATCTCGCTGAAGCGGCGGCACGCATCGCCGACGGTCGGTGTGTAGACGACTGGCAGCATCTCCTCGAGATGGCGGGTGACCAGCCGGTGGAACAGCACCTCGTTGGTGTCCTGAAGCTGGCGCAGGTAGATGTGCCGGTTCAGTGGCTTGTCATAGCCGAGGAAGGCCGCGTACGCCCTGTCGGCCTGGTCGTCCAGCGTCTCCACGGCCGGCGGCAACAGCCCGTCGAGCCCGAGTTCTGCCCGCTCCGCCGCGCTGAAGGCGGTCCCCTTGTTCCACAGGGGGTCGTTCAGGAGTCCGGTGTTCTGATGGGAATCGTTCACTGTCATGCCTTCTCGCCTGCCCCGCCCGCCACGACCCTCACGCCAACACTGGGCAAGGCATCGGAAAGGAACGGTCACCCTTTACGGGACGCGGAAGCATTCGTCGACATCCTCGTCGCTGAGCTCGGCGGCGCTACGGGCCGGCTCCAGGGCCCCGGTGAGGTCGCCCGCGTCCCGGCACGCCGACGGCCGCAGGCGCAGGACGTATCCCTCGCTGCCCCGGTCCGGGCGGCAGGCGTTCGGCGCGTCGGCCGTCCAGTCGACGGCGAGCTTCCGGGCCCACGCGTCGCCGCGCAGCGGCACTCTCGGCCTACACGTTCACACAGGCAGGCGCGCCAGAGGGTGCCGTCGGCTGTCACGGCGAAGACCTCGAGGTTCCCGACGACGGCCCCTCACCACACGCTCCCGCTCCTGACGCGGCAGGTCACCCGACATCCGCGCCCGATCCGCCGTCACCCGTCCCGGGTCAGACCTCGCCCGCCAGGTCGAGTTCGTCCTTGACCGCCGGCGCGGCGGTCGCGCCCTTCGGGTGGCGCCAGGGGTGTGCGATGGGACCGGACACCCCACGCCACCACGCATCGACGGGCAGCTTCCCAGCCGGTTCGAACGGTTCACCGGGCCGTGGCGTCGCCACCGCCTGCCCCGCGTCCTCCGCGGCGTCCTTCGTCCACTCGCCCGGCTCCGCCCAGGCGTGCGCGGCCAGATTGAAGGTGCCCCAGTGGATCGGCAGCAGCACGCCGTGCGCCGCGCCGCCCTGGAGGTCGAGGTGGGCGCGCATGCCCTCCTCCGGGGTCATGTGGATGTCGGGCCAGAACTCGCTGTAGGCCCCGATCTGGATCATCGTGACGTCGAACGGGCCGTGGTCGGCGCCGATGTCCCGGAAGCCCTCGAAGTACCCGGTGTCGCCGCTGTGGTAGACGCGGTGCTCCTCACCGGCGACGACCCAGGAGGCCCACAGGGTGTGCTGGGCGCTGCGCACACCGCGGCCGCAGAAGTGGCGGGCCGGGGTCGCGGTCAGGGTGAGGCCGCCGACCTTCGTGGCCTCGTGCCAGTCCAGCTCACGCAGCCGGTCGGCCGAGACACCCCAGCGCTCGAGGTGGCCACCGACTCCCAGCGGCACCGCGAACAGCGTGTCCGTGCCGGCCAGCGCCTTGATCGTGGGCATGTCCAGGTGGTCGTAGTGGTCGTGCGAGATGACGACGACGTCGACCGGGCCGAGCGCCTCCAGCGGCAGGGGCACCGGATGCAGCCGCTTGGGCCCGGCGAAGGAGAACGGCGAACAGCGCTCGCCCCAGACCGGGTCGAAGAGCACTCGCCGGCCGTCGATCTCGGTGAGCACGCTGGAGTGGCCCATCCAGGTCACCCTGAGACCGCTGACCGGGGGCTTGGCGAGGTCCGCGAGCGTCGTGGCGTGCACCGGGACCGTCCCCGCCGGGACGCGCCGGAGTCGGTCCTCCTTCCGCAGCGAGGCCTTGGCGAACTCGATCACGGCGCCGCCCTCGGGCCTCGGCGTACCCGCCGGATTCTTGAAGACACCGTCCGCGAAGTGCGGCGATCTGTGGATCCGCGCCAGGCGCTCCCCACTCGGTTCCGCGCCGAAGGCCTCGGGCCGCAGGGCGCGCAGCCCGGAGCTCGGAGAGGGAAATCCGGTCACGGTACCTCCAGGTGGAGTCGGTCAGACATTCCATTATGGTCGCCCCGTCCGACACTCCGGCGCCGCCTGTGTACCGGCCGGGTCTCGTCGAGGAAAAACCTGGGTTTCCGCACGGCGGACGAGGCCGAGCGGCCGCCGGGCGGCTACCCGACGCGGCCGGACGCATACCCAACGTGTGCGCACCCAGGGCCCAACTGAACGGCGAGTCAGTATATTGCCCGCATGGCAACCCATCAGGGCGCTCCCCTGCTCTCCCTCACCTGGACCGATCACCTCACCGGCCGCCAGGGCTTCCTCGTCGTGGACAGACTGGTGCGGGGCGTGTCCAGCGGCGGCCTGCGGATGCGCGAGGGCTGCACCCTGGACGAGGTCACCGGACTGGCCCGTGGCATGACCATGAAAGAGGCCCTGCACTACAACCCCGACGGCCGCTACATCCCCCTGGGCGGCGCCAAGGGCGGCATCGACTGCGATCCCCGGGACCCCGCGGCGTACGGCGTGCTGGTTCGCTACCTGCGCGCGATGCGACCGTACGTCGAGAGTGTCTGGACCACCGGCGAGGACCTGGGCCTCACCCAGGATCTCGTCGACCGGGCCGCGGCCGAGGCCGGGCTCGTGTCGTCGATCCAGGCGGTCTATCCGCTGCTGGACGACGGGATCGCGGCCCGGAAGCGGCTCGCGGACGCGTTCGCGGTCGAGGTGGACGGGATCGGCCTCGACGAGCTGGTGGGCGGCTGCGGGGTCGCGGAATCCGTGCTCGCGGCGCTCGACCGGGCCCGGGTGCCGTACGCCGGGACCCGGGTCGCCGTACAGGGGCTCGGCACGATGGGCGGGGCCACGGCACGCTTCCTCACGCGCGCGGGACTCACGGTGGTGGCGGTCGCCGACATCAAGGGCACGATCGCCAACCCCGCTGGACTCGACGTCGAGGCGCTGCTCGCGGCCCGGGACACCTACGGCACGGTGGACCGCGCGGTGCTGCGCCCCGACGACCGCGAGCTGCCGGGTGAGGCCTGGCTGTCCGTGGCGGCGGAGGTGCTGGTGCCGGCGGCGGTCTCGTACGCCGTCGACGCGGGCAACCAGCGGGAGATCACCGCGCGTTGGATCGTCGAGGCCGCCAACATGCCCGTGCTGCCGGAGGCCGAGGAGCTGCTCGCCGCGCGCGGCATCGTCGTACTGCCGGACGTGGTCGTCAACTCCGGGACGAACGCCTGGTGGTGGTGGACGCTGTTCGGGGACATCGGCGCCGACCCCGAGGAGGCGTTCGCGTACACCCGGCGGTCGATGCGCGTCCTGATCGACCAGGTGCTCGCGCGCGCGGAGACCGACGGGACGACTCCGCGTGCGGCGGCGCACGCGATCGTCGGGGACCGGCTGCCGGTGATCGCGGAGCGGTTCGGCTGGTACCGGTAGCGGCGTGGCGGTGTCCGGCGGAGGGCCGCTGTCCCGTGAACCAGCCGTATGGGCGTGGATTTACGGGCATTGCCGGACCTGGCCCGACATCGTGTCCGGCGGCGGATTAGTGTGGCCGGGTGGCAAGGGTGCGGTTGAGCGTGGCCGAGCGGCGCGAGGAGCTGCTGCGGGCCGCCGTCGAGCAGATCGAGGCGCGGGGCGTGGCGGCGGTGCGGATCGCCGACGTGGCCGCCGTGCTCGGGGTGAGCAACGCGCTGGTGCTGTACCACTTCTCGACCAAGGAGAAGCTGGTCGCCGCCGCTTTCCGGTACGCGGCCGAGGCCGATCTCACCCACCTTGGCAAGCTGCTCGGACGCCGGTCCCCGGCGCTGCGCCGGCTGCGGTCCGCCGTGCGCTGGTACGCGCCGACCGGCCAGGCCAAGGGCTGGCGGCTGTGGATCGAGGGGTGGGCGGTGTCCCTGCGCGATCCCGCGCTGCGGGAGGTCGCCGGTGACCTGGACCGGCGCTGGAAGGCCGCGATCACCGAGGTCATCGCGGAGGGGGTGACCGCGGGCGAGTTCGAGTGCCCCGACCCCACCGGCACGGCGCTGCGGCTCACGGCGCTGCTGGACGGGCTGGCCGTCCAGATGACGGCGTACGACGGGGTGTCGCGGGCGCGGGCCGAGCAGTGGGTGGACGCTGCGCTGGCTGGGGAACTGGGGTTGGAGCGGGGGGCGTTGAGCGGGTCCAGGTGAGTGATGTGGTCGTCCGCCGAGGGCTGCGCCCCCAGACCCCCCTTCGGCCTGGACGGCCTCGTCCTCAAGCGCCGGACGGGCTGGAGGTGCCCGCCCGGCGCTGAAAACCGTGCTGCAAACCGCGCTGAGAACCGCGCTCAAAGACGGAAGCGCTCACGCGACCCGGTCGATGCGGCTCTTGATGTCGTCCGGCGACAGATGCCCCTTCGCCGTCACGTAGTCCCCCGACGACTCGCCCCGCAGGCGCCGCCCGATCCACGGGACCAGGTACTCGCGGGCCCAGTGGACGTCGTCCCGGCGGATCTCCAGCGTGCCGCGCGGCGGCAGTACGGGCCACGGCTGGTCGGGGTCGGCGGGGATGTCCAGGCCGAGGACCTGCCCGGCGCGCAGCGCCACGCGCGTGTGCCCCTCCGGCGACAGATGCAGCCGGTCGCCGTCCCAGGCCCTGCGGTCCTGGATGGTCTTGAGGGACCACAGGTCGAGCACGGGACAGTTGTACCGGTCGGCGATGGCCCGCAGATGTCCGTTGTACGTGGCGATCTTGCCGCGCATGTGCTTCAGCACCGGGACGTTGCGGGTGTCGAAGCCGGTCGTCACCATGACCGTGCCGACCGCCGAGGTGAGGCCGATCACCGCTCGTTCGAAGCGCTCGGCGACCTCGTCCGGGTCGCTGCCGGGCCGGATGATGTCGTTGCCGCCCGCGCAGAAGGAGACCAGGTCCGGCGCCTGTTCCCTGGCCTGCGGAAGCTGCTCGGCCACGATCTGGTCGAGCAGCCTGCCGCGTACCGCGAGGTTCGTGTAGTCGAAGTCGCCCTCCGGGCACCGGTCCGCGAGCAGTACCGCGAACCGGTCGGCCCAGCCGACGAAGGCCCCGTCCGGGCCGGGGTCGCCGACGCCTTCGGTGAAGCTGTCCCCCACCGCCACGTACGACCCGATCACCGCTCTGCTGTCATTCTTCGAATCGTCTGCCACAACAGAGCATGATTCACCTTCCGATGTGAGCTACGCGACCGTAGGAAGGACTTGACTGGCGGTGAGATAAGCCACTCGTCAAGTATTGGTCAACCCGGAATAATGGGAAGACGCAGCTCACGGACGCTGAAGCCGGAGATCCGGAAGTGGCTCCACGTCGTGCGGAACGCGAAGTGCCCAGCCGTGTACGGCTCCGGGTCGCGGTAGTCGAAGACGAGCCGCCCGTTGTTCCACCATTGGACCGTCGAGCCGGCCGAGACGATCCGCACCCGGTGCGGTGCGTTCGGGACCAGGAGCGGCTCCGTGTAATCGTGGATCAGGGGGCGCACACCGGCCTCGCCGACGTAACGGCGCAGCCGGGTCGTGGTGTTGGTGTTGGCGCCGTAGCCGACGTAATAGGTCTTGAGGTAGTCGTACTCGGCGAGGGCGCCGCCGCGCGGGGTGGCGAAGAGGTCGTCCGGGGAGCGGACGTCGACGGCGTTCCAGAAGTTGTTCAGATCCGAGACCCGGTCGTTCACCCCGCCCGCCGAGACCGGTGTCGCCGTGTACTCGATGAGGTACGGGCCCCGCAGCCTGCGCTTGAACCAGATGGTGGCGCCGCTCGGCACGTCGACCTCCAGGATGCCTCGGGCCGCCGTGACGCTGCCGCCGTCCTGGAGTTCGACGGCCCACTGGCCGAGGCCTCGGCGGAAGTCGTCATGGGCGAGGAGGCGTCCGCACGTGGCGGCACTGGCGCTTGTTGCCGGGGCGAGCGCGGTGAGAGCCGCGCCTGCGGCGAGGGCTCCGAAGGCTCTGCGGGTGGTCGTCACGAGGCGGCTCCTTGAGGCAGAAAGCGCTTGCACGGATAGGGAGTTGACTATCACACCCGCACACGCGCGCGTGAACGCGTCGAAGGCCGGACCCGGGAAACGGGTCCGGCCTTCGACGGCTGTCCTCGCCGCGAACGTTCGTCAGCCGACGGCGACGCCCTTCGAGCGGAGGTAAGCGACCGGGTCCACGTCGGAGCCGTAGTCCGGGGTGGTGCGGATCTCGAAGTGCAGATGCGGTCCGGTGACGTTGCCGGTCGCCCCGGACAGGCCGATCTGCTGGCCCGCGGTCACGGACTGACCGGCCGAGACGGAGAGCTGGGAGAGGTGGCCGTACTGCGCGTAGTAGCCGTCGGCGAGCTTGATGACGACCTGGTTGCCGTAAGCGCCGCCCCAGCCGGCGGAGACGACCGTGCCGGCGCCGACAGCCTTGAGGGAGGTGCCGGTCGGGACGACGAAGTCGACGCCCGTGTGGTAACCGCTGGACCACATGCTGCCCGCCACGTGGTACCCGGTGCCGATGGTGGCACCGGCCACGGGGAGGTTGAAGCCGCTGGAGCTGCCGGTACCGGTACCGGTGGCCTCGGCCGCCGTCGAGTTCGCGGCCGTCGCGCTCTCGGCGGCCGGCCGGGTGGCCTCTGCCTGTGTGGACTTGGGGGAGCTCAAGGACGCTTCCGCAGAGCCCGAGTTCGAGGCGGGCGACGAGGTCGACGCGGCCTTCCTGCCGATCGTCAGCTTCAGACCGGGGTGGATCAGGCTCGGGTCGGCGCCGATGGCGGTGCGGTTGTCCGAGTAGAGCTTCTTCCAGCCGCCGGCGACGCCCTGCTCCTGGGCGATCTTCGCGAGGTAGTCGCCGGCCCGGACGGAATAGGTCCGGGACTTCTTCGCGGCCTTTTGCGACTTCGCGGAAACCGCCTCGGCCGCAATGGATTTGGCCGTCACCGAAAGGGACGACACGGACTGAGTCGCGGACTCCGCCGTGACCGCGTGGGCGCCGGTGGCTCCCAGCAGCGGAAGAGCGAGAGCCGCTCCGCCGGTTCCGGCGACGGCTATCGAGCGGGTGAAGCGCTGGGACTTCGGACGGCGGTGCTTACCCTTCGCGGGCATGGCGAATTCCTTCTCCGTCGCCTGCGAGGTGAGCTGTCGGGTGCGGACTGGAGATGTCCGGCCACGCCTGGACGTGACTTGACCCCAAGCCTGTTCCGGAGACCGGAGCAGGCGTTCTACCTGTGGGTCCCCCGCTCCTGCCGTGGTCGGGTGGTCGAGACGGGATCCGGGCGGCGGCAGGATTGGGCGTCCGTCCGGATGGGTGGCGAACGTAAGCGACCAAGACGCACGGAAACAAGCCTGGGGTTCCCTGTGTACGGGTTTTCTGTGATCCACCCCAGAATTCCCGGTCACGATCCGTGAATTATCGATCTTTCCGTCGTGTGAACACCCTTAAAAGCCGCCGAAATTACGTGCACATGACGGCGACACACGGTCACGAATATGACGCTGCTCACTCGCCCGATTCACAGGAACCCGCATTCCCAAGCGAGTTGGAATCAATACGCCATAACGGACAGAAGCATCAGATGCGACGCAAGCGGAAAACTGCCGCATCGAGGTCACCCTTGAGTCCGGTTCGCAGGCCGTGGTGCAACAACACCGCACCTCGGTGGATTTCACCCGTTTCACGGCATTCGTAGACCGCCGAGGGGTCGAGCCCGCGGAGCCGCAGCGCCGGTACCGGCTCGCCGTGGTGCTGCGCCTGGAGCCAGGCGAGGACGACGGTCTCGTCCCCGAGCATGTACTGCACCGCGCTCAGCCCGCCGGCCGGGCGCCGCAGCCGGTAGAGGTCGCCGCGCTGCACGACGGGCCGGATCTCCTTGTAGAGCCCCACCCACTCCCCGGCCTCGGCCAGCTCCTCCTCCGTCCACGTCGTGAGGTCACCGCCGACGCCGAGCACCCCGGCCATCGCACTCACGAACCGGAACCGCAATGAGCTGACCCGGCCGTTCAGCTGGGTGTTCGGGCTGTCCGTGACCCAGGCGGCCATGACCCGCGCCGGATGGATCTGGCTGAAGCCCTCCTGGATGGCGAGTCGGTCCAGCGGGTCGGTGTTGTCGGAGGTCCACACCTGGTCCGTACGGGCGAGGACACCGAGGTCGATCCTGCCGCCGCCGCCCGAGCAGGACTCGAAGGCGACGTCGGGATGGGCCGCCCGCAGCCGGTCGAGGAGGGCGTACAGCCCGTGCACATGGTCGACCCACAGACGCTGCGGGTAGTCCTCACCGGGCCAGCCGGCGTCGCTGAAGCAGCGGTTGAAGTCCCACTTCACATAGTCGATCGGGGCGCTGGAGAGCATCGCGTCGAGCTGCTCCCACAGGTACTCCCGGACATCCTCGCGGGCAAGGTTCAGTACGAGCTGGTTGCGGAACTCCGTCCGCCTGCGTCCCTGCTGGAACTGCACCCAGTCGGGGTGCGCGCGGTACAGGTCGCTGTCCGGGTTGACCATCTCGGGCTCGACCCAGATGCCGAACTGCATCCCCAAGGCGTGCACGTACTCGGCCAGCGGCCTCAGCCCCGACGGGAAGCGGTCCGGGTTAGGCGTCCAGTCGCCGAGGCCGGCCCGGTCGCTGGTGCGGGCGCCGAACCAGCCGTCGTCCACGACGAACAGCTCGACGCCGATCGCGGCGGCCCGCCGGGCCAGTGTCCCCTGCTGCTCCTCGGAGATGTCGAACTCGGTGGCCTCCCACGAGTTGTAGAGCACGGGCCGGTCCTGGTCCGCGCCCGGTACGACGAACGCGCGCTGGTACGCGTGCCACGCCCGGCTCGCCCCACCGTGCCCGGAGTCGGTCCACAGCCCCGCGAAGACGGGCGTGGTGAAGGACTCGCCCGCCGCCAGGCGCAGCAGGCCCGAGTCGTCGTATCCGGCGCCCCCGGTGACCTGCACGCGCGCGTCGGGCAGCTGGGCGACGGCGATCCGCCACGACCCCGACCAGCCGAGCGCGCAGGCGTAGACCTCGCCGCGTTCCTCGGTCGCGTCGGTGTCGAGCGCCACCCAGGGCAGATGCTGGTGCCCGGTGTGGCCACGCCGGCTGCCGATGACCTTCTCACCGTAGGTGAGCTCGGTCCTCACCAGCCGGGACTCGGCGGCCCAGCGTCCGTGCAGCTGGGAGAGGCGCCAGCCCTCGCGGTCGGGGAGCGTCCAGGTGGCGGAGTCGGCGCGCAGCAGCTCCAGCGGGCCGGTCGCGTCGGTCGCGTCGTGGGTGAGGGTCACCCAGCGCTCGATCACGTCGTGGCGCATCCGGTAGTGCAGCGTGATCGCCAGCCCGGCATCGCGGAATCGCAGCCGCAGTTCGTCCCCGTCGGCGCCGGTCTCGGTCTCGGTCTCGTACGCCTCGAACCGCCATTCGGTGCCCCGGCGCTCCTCGGTCCGCACGGACAGCGCGGGCCGTACGAAGCGGGGGCCGCCCTCGACCGGGTACTCCTCACGGCCGTCGAGCGGGGACTCGAAGGGCCAGTAGTCCGGCAGCGGCCGCACGGCGAGCGCCTCCGCGTCGGCGAGGGCGATCCGCGGGCCCCAGTGCAGATGCAGCAGTTCGTCGTCCTCGGTGAGATGGACGGCGTAACTGCTCGTGGGCCCCGAGAGAAGCCACGTACGACCGGTGTCGGCAATTTCCAGCATCATGTCCCCACAGATTCGAACAGGCGCGCTCAAGCATCAACATCATCAGGGCCACGGCGTCCGACGGCAACGCCTGTGGAAAACTCCTGGGCCTGCTCACCCGTGTCGTATCGTCGAAGCGCGCCCGTCGACGAGCAGCGTCCGCGGGGCGGTGTGGGAGGGGAGCACTCGTGACGCAGCAGGTCCCGTCGACCGAGCCCGAGCTGGGCGGCGTACGAAACTTCCGTGACGTGGGCGGACTGCCCACCGTCGACGGTCGGCGGGTGGCGCCCGGACGGCTGTTCCGCAGTGGTCATCTCGCCCACGCGACCGACGAGGACGCGCTGTTTCTCGGCTCCCTGGGGCTGCACACGATCTTCGACTTCCGCAACTCGGCGGACATCAAGCTGGAGGGCCCTGACGTCGAGCTGCCGGGCGTGCGCAACGTGAACATCCCGCTGTCCGACCCGGCGCACGGGGCGGAGTTCTGGAAGATGGTCCGGGACGGCGATCTCGACGAACTGCGCAGCCTCCTGGCCGACGGCAAGGGCGAGCAGCGGATGATCGACTCCTACCGCGAGATCATCAGGGACCGCACGGCCGAGCACTCCCGGTTGCTGCACGCGCTGGCCGAGGACAGTGTCCCGGCCCTGATGCACTGTGCGGCGGGCAAGGACCGGGCGGGCCTGTCCATCGCGGTGACGCTGCTCGCCGTCGGGGTGGAGCGCGATGCCATCGTCGCCGACTACATGGAGTCGGACGCGCTGCACCGGCGCTACAAGGTGCGCCGCAACGGCGCCGCCGCCAAGGCCTACAGCCCCGAGGTACTGGAGCTGCTCAACCCGCTCTTCGGCACCCGCCCGGAGTATCTGACCTCGGCCATCCGGACGGTCGAGGAGACCTGGGGCAGTGTCGACGCCTACCTGGAGCAGGGCCTGGGTGTCACTCCGGAAACGCGGGAGCGGCTGCGCGAGCGGTTCCTCGACTGAACCGGTTGCCCACCGCCGGCCTCTACTGTTTCGTGCCCACCTCGAACAGCAGGTAGATGAAGCCGGCGAAGAGATGTCCGACCGCGATGTAGATGATCAGCCGGACCCACAGGGCCCGGGGGAACCGCTCTTCCATGTCCTTCATGACGTGACTCCGGTGGTCGGGCCGAGGCAGAGGGCCGTGGTGGGGCTCTGCAGCAGGGTGTGGACGAAGAGCAGGTCGGTGCCGGCGCGGCCGTCGGCGGCGAGGCGGTGCGGGGTCAGCGAGTCGAAATGCGCGCTGTCGCCGGGCTCGAGGACATGCGCGGCGTCGCCGAGGCTCAGCCGCAACCGGCCCTTGAGGACGTACAGCCACTCCTCGCCGGGGTGGACGCGCACGATGTCGCCCTGGGCGCCGTGCGGCACATGGACACGCAGGGCCTGCATTCCCCGTCCGGAAGCGCCGGCCTGCCAGTACGACCAGCCGCCCGCGGCCGTCGGCTCCATGTCGGCGGCGCGCACGATGGCGTCCCGGTCGGCGACGGTCTCACCGAGCAGCTCCGAAACCGTCGTACCGTAGATACGCGCGAGCCCGAGCAGCATCGGCAGGGAGGGCTGGCGTTGTCCGGTCTCCAGGCGGGAGAGGTGGGCGGGCGACAGCCCGGCGGCCCGGGCCGCGGCCTCCAGGGTGAGGGAGGCCCGACGGCGCAGCGCCCGCAGCTGTGGTGCGACGACGGGCAGGTCCTCGACCGGCCCGCCCTCTTCGGGGAGGCTCATGCCCCCATTCAGCCGCACGTTTACCTCTGAGGCAAATTCCTTGCCTCAGAGGCAAAAGACGCGCGACCCTCCTACCTGTTCGCCACCGCCTGCTTGACCAGGGTCTTCCCGAAGTCCCACATCAGCCCGCTCCCGCCGTGCGCGTCGTCCATCACGGCGGTGAAGGCGTCCACGAACCGGTCCACCTCCCGCTCCCCCACGACCAGCGGCGGAATCAGCTTGATCACCTCCAGATGGTCGCCGGAGACCTGCGTCAGGATCCTGTGCCGCTGCAGCAGCGGCACGACGACCATCTGCGCGAACAGCCCCTTGCGTGCGGCCTGGAGCATCGTCCAACGACCGCGCAGCTTCAGCGACTTGGGCTTCCCGAACTCGATGCCGATCATCAGCCCCCGGCCGCGTACGTCGGCCAGCAGCTCGTACTTGTCGACCAGTGCCGCCAACCGGGACCTCAGCAGCTCCCCGGTCGCCCGGGCGCCCGCGACGATCTGCTCGTTCTCCATGACCGACAGCACGGCGAGGCCCGCCGCCATGGCCTGGGCGTTGCCCCCGAAGCTGGCCGAGTGCACAAGGACGCGGTCGATCGACGAGTAGACCTTCTTGAAGATCCACTCCTTGCCGATCGTGGCGCCCACCGGCACATAGCCACCGGACAGCGCCTTCGCCACGCACACCAGGTCCGGCTCGACCCCCTCCTCGTGCTGGTAGGCGTAGAAGTCCCCGGTCCGCCCGAGACCCGTCTGCACCTCGTCGGCGATGAGCAGCGCCTTGTGCCGGTGCAGCAACTCCTGGGCCGCGCGCAGATATCCGGGGGGTGCTGCGTGCACACCCTTGCCCTGGATCGGCTCGACGATCAGGGCGGCCACGTCGCCTTTCTTCAACTCCCGTGCCAGGGCGTCGAGATCACCGAGGGGCACGGCGGTGTCGGGCAGCAGCGGGGCGAAGCCGTCGCGGAAGCCGTCCTCGCCGTTGACGGACAGGGACCCGGTGGTCAGGCCGTGGAAGGCGTGCCCGCAGTACAGGACGCGCGGCTTTCCGGTGGCGTACCGGGCGAACTTGAGCGCGGTCTCAACCGCCTCGGTGCCGCTGTTGCCGAAGAACACCCGGTCCAGATGCGGGCTGTGGGTGAGGAGCCGCTCGGCGAGCAGCCCGGGCAGCGGCGGGCAGTCGAAGCGGGTGAGGTCGGCGAGAGAGGCGTCCAGGACGTCGTGCAGCGCCTTGCGGACGACGGGGTGATGGCGGCCGAGGCCCATCACCCCGAACCCGGCGAGCATATCGAGGTAGTCGTTGCCGTCGGCGTCCCAGAAGTACGCGCCCTCGGCCCGCTCGTAGACCTTGTCGAAGCCGATGGTGTGCAGCATGCGCGGGAGCTGGTGGTTGAGATGTCTGGTGTGCAGCTCGTAGCGCTCGGCGCCGCGCTCGGCCAGCAGCGTGCCGAGGTCGAACTCCCCCGACGGGGAACCGGGTTCAGCGGTTGTCATTCCTGTTTCTCCTTGGCCTTCCCCTTGGACTTCCCCTGGGACAGCTCTTCCCTGGCGGCCAGCCCGGCGCTGATCCGTCCGGCGATCTCGACGGGCGTGAGGCCGATGTCGGCGAGCACCTCGCCGCGCTTGGCGTGCGCGAGGAACTGCTCCGGGATGCCGAACCTCCGTACGGGTACGTCGACTTCGGCATCGCCGAGCGCCAGCGCGACCGCGGCGCCGACCCCCGAAGCGCGGCTGTTGTCCTCGACTACGGCCACCATGCGGTGTTCGGCGGCCAGGCCGGGCAGCGCGGGATCGACGGGCTTGACCCAACGCGGGTCGACGACCGTGCAGTTGATGCCGCGCGCCGCCAGCAGGTCGGCGGCCTGCAGGCACACCGGAGCCATCACCCCGACGGCCACCAGCAGTACGTCGGCGGTCTCCTCGGAGCGGTGCAGCACATGCATCCCGCCCACATGGCCGACCGCCTCGATCGCGGGGCCCACCGACTCCTTGGGGAAGCGGATCAGCGTGGGCGCGTCATCGACGGCGACCGCTTCCCGCAGTTGGGCGCGGAGTTGGTCGGCGTCGCGCGGTGCGGCGATCCTCAGGCCGGGCACGACCTGGAGGATGGACAGGTCCCACATTCCGTTGTGCGAGGCTCCGTCGACTCCGGTGACCCCGGCGCGGTCCAGCACGAACGTCACTCCGCACCGGTGCAGCGCCACGTCCATCAGCAGCTGGTCGAAGGCCCGGTTGAGGAAGGTGGCGTACACGGCGACGACCGGATGCAGTCCGCCCGTCGCGAGGCCCGCCGCCGACACGGCCGCGTGCTGTTCGGCGATCCCGACGTCCCACACCCGGTCGGGGAACCGCTCGGCGAACCTGCCGAGGCCCACCGGATGCAGCATGGCCGCGGTGATCGCGACGACGTCGTCCCGCTCCTCCCCGATCTTGACGATCTCGTCGCCGAACACCGAGGTCCAGGAAGGCCCGTTGGACGGCGCGAGCGGCTCGCAGGTGAGCGGGTCCATCACCCCGACGGTGTGGAAGTGGTCCTCCTTGTGCGAGCGGGCCGGCTCGTAACCGCGTCCCTTCTCCGTCAGGCAGTGCACGAGCACGGGCCCGTGGAAGCGCTTCGCGCGCCGCAGCGCGGACTCCACCGCCCCGATGTCGTGCCCGTCGATAGGCCCGACGTACTTCAGCCCCAGGTCCTCGAACATGCCCTGCGGATTGAACGCGTCCTTGAACCCCTTCTTCGCGCCGTGCAGCGACTCGTAGAGGGTGCTGCCGATGAGGGGGGTGCGCAGCAGTACGTCCTTGCCCCAGGCCAGCACCTGCTCGTAGCTGTCCGTCGTCCGCAGGGTCGCGAGATGGTTGGCGAGGCCCCCGATGGTCGGCGAGTAGGAGCGTTCGTTGTCGTTGACGACGATGATCAGCGGCCGGTCCTTGGCGGCCGCGATGTTGTTGAGCGCCTCCCAGGCCATCCCGCCGGTGAGCGCGCCGTCGCCTATGACCGCGACGACATGCCCCTTCTCGCCCTGCACCTGGCGGGCCTTGGCGAGCCCGTCGGCCCAGCCGAGCGCGGTGGACGCGTGGCTGTTCTCGATGACGTCGTGCTCGGACTCCTCACGCGAGGGATAGCCGGAGAGGCCGCCCTTGCCGCGCAGCTTGGAGAAGTCCTGACGCCCCGTCAGAAGCTTGTGTACGTAGCTCTGGTGGCCGGTGTCCCACAGGATGCGGTCGACCGGTGACTCGAAGACCCGGTGGAGGGCGATGGAGAGTTCCACCACCCCCAAATTGGGCCCGAGATGGCCGCCGGTCCTGGCGACCGCGTGCACCAGGAACTCCCGTATCTCGTCCGACAGTTCGCCGAGTTCCGCCTCGGACAGCGCCTTCAGGTCGCGTGGTCCCCGGATGTTCTCCAGAATCGTCACGCTCGGGCCCCCTCTTCTTCCGTACTCGTCAGCCCGTGCTGTTCAGCTCACGGTGACCGCCGGTTCCCCCGACGCGACGCCGTCCTGCTCCATCTGTTCGGCGATCTTCATCGCCTCCTCGATCAGGGTCTCCACGATCTTCGACTCGGGCACGGTCTTGATGACCTCGCCCTTCACGAAGATCTGGCCCTTGCCGTTGCCGGAGGCGACCCCGAGGTCGGCCTCCCGCGCCTCGCCGGGGCCGTTCACCACGCAGCCCATGACCGCGACGCGCAACGGCACCTCCATGCCCTCGAGGCCTGCCGTGACCTGGTCGGCGAGCTTGTAGACGTCGACCTGGGCACGCCCGCACGACGGACAGGACACGATCTCCAGCCGCCGTTGCCGCAGGTTCAGCGACTCCAGGATCTGGATGCCGACCTTGACCTCCTCGACCGGCGGCGCGGACAGCGAGACCCGGATGGTGTCGCCGATGCCCTCGCTCAGCAACGCCCCGAAGGCGACCGCCGACTTGATGGTCCCCTGAAAGGCGGGACCCGCCTCGGTCACACCCAGGTGCAGCGGATAGTCGCATCGTTCGGCGAGCAGCCGGTAGGCGTTGACCATGATCACCGGGTCGTTGTGCTTGACCGAGATCTTGATGTCCCGGAAGTCGTGCTCCTCGAACAGCGACGCCTCCCACAGCGCCGACTCCACGAGCGCCTCCGGGGTCGCCTTCCCGTACTTCTGGAGCAGCCGCTTGTCGAGCGAACCGGCGTTGACCCCGATCCGGATCGGCGTGCCGTGGTCCTTCGCGGCCCGCGCGATCTCCTTCACCTGGTCGTCGAACTGCTTGATGTTGCCCGGGTTCACCCGCACGGCGGCGCAGCCGGCCTCGATCGCGGCGAACACGTACTTCGGCTGGAAGTGGATGTCCGCGATCACCGGGATCTGCGACTTGCGCGCGATGGTCGCGAGCGCGTCCGCGTCGTCCTGCGTGGGGCACGCGACGCGGACGATCTGGCAGCCGGACGCGGTGAGTTCGGCGATCTGCTGGAGCGTGGCGCCGATGTCCGACGTACGCGTCGTCGTCATCGACTGCACCGACACCGGGGCCCCGCCCCCGACCGCCACCGGTCCGACCTCGATGCGCCGGGAGACCCGGCGCTCGGCGATCGGACGGACCGGTACCTCTGGAACGCCCAAGGAGACGGCGGTCACGACGTCACTCCCTGTTTCCGGCGACGGTCTCGCGCATGGCGCGCAGGGACTCCTTCAGGGACCCCATGGTGGCCATGACAGCCGTCGGCTCATAGCCGCAGTGCGCCATGCAGTTGGCACACCGGTCGTCCTTGCCGCGGCCGTAGGAGTCCCAGTCGGTCTTCTCGATGAGCTCCTTGTACGTGGTCACGTACCCGTCGCTCATCAGGTAGCAGGGCTTCTGCCAGCCGAACAGCGAATAGTTGGGGATCGCCCACGCCGTGCACGGGAAGTCGACCTTGCCCTCCAGGAAGTCCAGGAAGAGCGGGGAGTGGTTGAGCCGCCAGCGCCGCCGGTTGCCGCCCCCGAAGGCCTTCTTGAACAGCTCGCGGGTCTGCTCGACGCCGAGGAAGTGCTCCTGGTCGGGTGCCTTCTCATAGGCGTAGGCGGGCGAGATCATCATCTCGTCGACCTGCAGCTCGTCGTTGAGGAAGTTGAGCACCTCGATGATGGTCTGCGGGGTGTCGGTGTTGAAGAAGGTCGAGTTGGTGGTGACCCGGAATCCGCGCCGCTTGGCCTCCTTGATGGCGGCCACGGCCTCGTCGAACACCCCCTCCTTCGCGACGGACTCGTCATGCCGCTCCCGCAGACCGTCGATGTGCACGGCGAACGCGAAGAACGGCGAAGGCGTGAACTTGTCCATCTTCTTGCGCAGCAGCATGGCGTTGGTGCAGAGGAAGACGTACTTCTTCTTCGCCACCAACTGCCGCACGATCTCGTCGATATGAGGGTGCATCAGGGGCTCGCCGCCCGCGATGGACACCATCGGGGCCCCGGACTCGAGCACCGCCCCGACGGCCTGGGCAACCGGCATGCGCTGCTTGAGCACACCGGCCGGATGCTGGATCTTCCCGCAGCCCTCGCACTTGAGGTTGCAGGCGTAGAGCGGCTCGAGTTCGACGATCAGCGGGAACTTGTCCCGCCTGCGGATTTTCTGTTCGGCCAAATACGTAGCGACCTTGATGGTCTGGCGGAGCGGCATGGCCATCTGCTTACCTCCTGGGGAGCAGCAAGGAACGGTGCCATTCGACAAAAGCGGGAAGGACCGAACGAAGAACGCGGAAGGCCGATATTCCACCGCGAAGCGTGCCGATCCGGACGAGTTCATGTTCTGGAGCGTCCACGACCACCCGTACGGCCGCAACGGGGCGCGCGCCCGTGCGCACGGCGCTGAGGAGCGTGGCCGCCGACTCCATGTCGACCGCGATCGCGCCGGTCGCGAGCAGTTCCGACCGTTCGTGACCGCGTACGACATGATCGGAGCCGGTGAGTGGTCCGGTGTGGACGGTGCGCCCGGGTACCGCGCGCACCAGTTCCTTGACGAGCAGTTCGGTGCCGACGCAGGGGGTGGCGCCGCGCGGGTCCCGGGTCTCCTCGGCGACCACCAGGTCACCGGGGTGCATACCGGGTGCGAGTCCCGCGCAGAAGCCGGTCGCCAGGACCGCCGCGTCGCGCAGCACCGGGTCGGTGAGGGCCCGGGTGACGGCCGCCTCCGCGGCCTGGGGCCCCATTCCCGTACGCAGCACGGTGACGGGTCCCGTGCCGCGTGCGCCCCGGCGCAGGGCGAGCCGCTCGATGCCGAGCGCGCAGGCGATCAGCAGCGGGGCCGGCCCGGGCTGGCTGTCCATCAGCTCCCCTTCGCGTCGGCGAAGGGCTCTCCGTGGACGTACCGGCCGAGCGCGGTGAGCGGGAAGACCTGGCGGTAGAGGTGGTAGTTGATCGAGAAGTCCCAGGGGAAGCCGGTGCCGGTGAAGTACGGCTCGTCCCAGGAGCCGTCCGGCAGCTGGGTCGCGGCCAGCCACGCGACACCGCGTTCGACGGCCTTGGAGTCGCGCTCCCCGGCGGCCAGGAGGGCGAGCAGTGCCCAGGCCGTCTGGGAGGGGGTCGAGGCGCCCCGGCCGCTCCAGCCCGCGCTGTCGTGGTAGGAGCGCAGGTCCTCGCCCCAGCCGCCGTCGTCGTTCTGGACCTTCTCCAGCCAGCCCACCGCCCGCCGGATGGCGGGGTGCGTGGGGGTCAGACCGGCGGCGGTCAGTGCGGGCACCACCGACCCGGTGCCGTAGACGTAGTTGACGCCCCAGCGGCCGAACCACGCACCGTTCGGCTCCTGTTCGGCCAGCAGCCACTCGATGCCGCGCCGGGTGCGCGGATCGTGGGACATGCCCTCGACGGCGAGCATCTCGACGACATGGGCGGTGACATCGGCGGACGGCGGGTCGATGACCTCGCCGAAGTCGCAGAACGGCAGCTTGTTGGGGAGCGAACTGGTGTTGTCGACGTCGAAGGCCCCCCAGGCGCCGTTCTTCGACTGCATCCCGAGGTTCCAGCGGACCCCGCGTCCGATGGCCTTCTCGACCCGCTCCGGATCGTGGTGGCGGACCCGGCGGAGGGCGAGGACGACCTCGGCGGTGTCGTCGATGTCGGGGTAGTTGTCGTTGTGGAACTCGAACGCCCAGCCTCCCGGCGGCAGTTCGGGCCTGCGTACGGACCAGTCGCCGGGCCGGACCACCTGCTCGCCCAGCATCCAGTCGGCGGCCTTGACCAGTTGGGGATGGTCGGCGGGCAGGCCCGCGTCGGCGAGGGCGATGACGGCGAGGCAGGTGTCCCACACCGGCGACTGGCAGGCCTCGATCATCCGGGCCCCGTCCTCGCGCCACACCGTGAAACGGTCCAGGGACTGCAACCCGGCCCGCATGACCGGGTGTTCGAGGTCGTAGCCGAGCAGGTGCAGGGCGATCACCGAGTAGACGGCGGGCGGCTGGATGCCTCCCCAGCAACCGTCGTTCTCCTGGCGTTCGATGATCCAGCGGGCTGCGGCGTTCATGGCCGCCCGGCGCAGGCGGCGCAACGCCACCTTGCGGTAGCCGTGCAGGACCCGGTCGAGCCGCTGGAAGGCACCGTCCCAACTGGCCAGGGGTGCGAGGGACTTGCCCGGGTTCGGCAGGTCGGGGTCGGTGTGCAGCTCGTCGAGCGGAAAGGGCGCCGGGCGGACCGGGCGCTTCGCGCTGACGATGGTGAGCGGCACGATGGTCTGCCGGGCCCAGCAGCCGAAGTCGTAGATGTTGAGCGGCATCCACTTCGGGAAGTAGATGAGTTCCGGCGGGAGTTCGGGGAGGTCGTCCCACTTCCACCAGCCGAACAGGGCCAGCCAGATCCGGGTGAAGACCCGGGCGGCCGCGATGCCTCCCCGGTCGCGGATCCAGGCGGACGCCTTCGCCATGTGCGGCGCTTCGGGTTCGTCTCCGGCCAGCCGCAGGGCGACGTACGCCTCGATGGTGGCGGAGAGTTCGGCGGGTCCGCCGTGGAAGGTGGCCCAGGTGCCGTCTGCGCGCTGCTCGCCGCGGATGAACAACGCGGCTGCCTGGGTGGTGTGTTCGTCGCGGATGCCCAGGAACTGACGGAGCAGCAGGTCCTCGGCGTCCATCGTGACGTTGGTCTCGAGGTCGCCCTTCCACCAGCCCTGGGCGTCCTGTCGCGCGAGCAGGTGATCGGTGGCACGCCTCATGGCGTGCGCGGCGGCATCCTGAACCCCTGCCGTCACTGGGGCATTGGTGGCGGTTACGGTTTCGCTGGCCGAGGCAGCGCGGGGCGGCAGGGCCCCGGTGCTTCCGTCGGTCGTCGCTGTCATGGCTTCCCCTTCGTGCAGTGGCATGTCTCTGCTGATTGGGTCCGCCGTCGGCCGGTGCGCCACTGAACGCGACGCCGGCCGGCGACTACGCGAGGCTTATTCGACCGATAGTGATCATCTCTTTCGTACGACGACGAAGTCGGCGAGTGCCGTGAACTGCGCACGCACCCGGTCGGGCATGTCGATGGCGCTCAGTGCGTCGACGGCGACGGTGTGCTGCCGGCGCGCCTCCTCGGCGGTCCACTCCCGGCCGCCGGCCTCTTCGATCAGGGCGGCACGGACGGCGAACTCCTCCTCGGAGAAGTTCTCGAAGTCGCTGCTCTTCGCGTCGGCGGCGAGGAGTTCGCCGAGCCGCTCGGCGGCCGGGCCGCTCGCCGCGAGGGCGGCGACGACGGGCAGGGACTTCTTGCGCTGGCGCAGATCGCTCCAGGTCTGCTTGCCGGTGGCCACCGGGTCGCCCCAGATGCCGAGGAGGTCGTCGACGGCCTGGAAGGCCAGGCCGAGGTGGTAGCCGTACTTCTCGAGGGTGTCGGCGGTGTGGTCGTCCGCGCCGCCGAGGACCGCGCCGATGGAGCTGGCGCAGGCGAGCAGGGCGCCGGTCTTGTTGCCCTCCATCTCCAGGCACTCCTCGACGCTGACGCGGTCGCGGTGCTCGTAGGAGATGTCCTGGGCCTGGCCGTCGATGAGGGCGCGGGTCGCGGTGGTGAGGCGGCGGGTGGCGCGGCCCGCCTCGACCGTGCCGAGTTCCAGGAGGATCTCGTTGGCCAGCGCGAACAGGGCGTCGCCGACCAGGATGGCCTGGGCGGGGCCGTGCACCTTCCAGACGGTGTCGCGGTGGCGGCGCTGTTCGTCACCGTCCATCAGGTCGTCGTGCAGCAGGGAGAAGTTGTGCACCAGCTCGACGGCGACCGCGCCGGGGATGCCGACCTCGGGTTCGGCGCCGGTGACCTCGGCGGACAGCACGGCGAGCGCGGGGCGTACGGCCTTGCCGCCGTCCCCCTCGGCGGGCCTGCCCTGGGCGTCGATCCAGCCGAAGTGGTAGGCGGAGACGGTGTCCATGGGCGCCGCGAGACGGTTGATCGCCGCCCGCAGTACCGGAGTGGCCAGGGTCCGGCCGCGCTCCAGGAGCGCGGTCACGTCCACCGCGTCGGCGGCCTTCGGAGCCGGGGGCACAGTGGGCACAGTCTCTCCTCTTGTTCTGGTGCTGGGGGTGCGGGAACCTGCCGCGGGCTGATGATCGAGCATCAGGCTGCCTCCTCCATGTCGAAGAGGTGGTGCCGGGGCCGGCCCAGGGTGCTCAGCGCGGCGCCCGCCGCACTGACTCCGCTGCGGACCGCACTCTCCATGGTCGCGGGCCACCCGGTGGCGGTCCACGAGCCGGCCAGGTACAGGCCGGGGGTTTTGGTACGGGCGCCGGGCCGCAGCCGCCCGACGCCGGGGGTGGGGGCGAACGTGGCCGTCCGCTCCCGGGTGACGAAGAAGTCCCGTACTCCGGCGCCCCGTGCGCGGGGCAACAGCCTTTCCAGCTCGGGCAGATACCGCTCGCGCAGCGCCGCCACGGGCTCGTCGATCTCGTCGTGCGCGGCGGACTGCGACAGCGCCAGATACTGGCCGTCACCTTCGAGCCCGGACGCCTCGGTCCGGTCGAAGACCCACTGGACCGGGCTGCCGAGCGCGGTGAGGAACGGCGTGTTCAGCACCTTGCGGTCGTAGACCACGTGCACGTTGAGAATCGGTGCGGTGCCGATCTCCAGCAGCCGTTCGGGGGCGTCGAGCGCGCCCTGCGGCAGGAGATCGTGCGCCTCGCGCTGGGGGACGGCGAGCACGACGACGTCCGCGTCGAGGGTCTCGCCGGGAACCTGGACGCTCCAACGGCCGTTCTCGTGGTGTCGGACGGAGGTGACGCGTGTACGGATCTCGGTACGCACGCCCGCGGAGTCGAGCGCCTTGCGGGCCAGAGTGTCGTGCAGTTCGCCCAGCGGGACACGCGCCCAGCCGATGTCGGCCGCGCCCGGGTCGGACAGCAGACCGGTCTTGAACACCATCGCGGCGAGCCCCAGGGACGAGTCCCCGGCCACCGCGTTGAGGGTGGCGACCCCCACGAGGTCCCACAGTGCCTCGACGGCACGCTCCGACTGACCGTGCGCGGCCAGCCAGCTGCCGAAGTCCCGCTCGTCCAGCGCGGGGTCCGCGAGGTCCAGTGCCTTGAGCGCGAGTGCGGCACGCCCCACTCTGGCGCGCTCGGTGAGCGAGAGATGCGGATAGGTGGCCAGGCTGCGCCCGAGATGCAGCGGTACGGGCAGCGCGTCACGCCGGATTCTCCCCAGGCGCCGCCCGGCAGGCTTCGCCAGGTCGACGACCGGTACGTCCAGCCGGGCCTGCACCGGAGCGAGCGCCGCGCCGTCGACGCGGTCGAGGAACCAGCGATACGCGGTGCAGCAACGCAGGTACACGTGCTGGCCGTTGTCGACGGTGAGGCCGTCGCGCTGGAAGGAGAAGGCGAGCCCGCCGAGCCGCGGTCTGCCTTCGAGGAGTGTGACGCGGACTCCGGCGTCGGCGAGCGAGAGCGCCGCGGTGATGCCCGCCAGTCCGCCGCCGACCACCACCGCGGTCTTCTCACCGTGGTGGCCCGGACGTTCCCCCGGCTGCGTGCCCTCGCTCATCGCGTACTCCCCCCTGTGCACCCGGCGCGCACGATGAACGCCGCACGGCGGGCCGTCGACATCAGGGACGCGGTCCCCGGCCGGAGGGTTGCGCGCCGCTTCGCCGCGGCAGCGGCACCTTGGACCGAATTGTCCATCAGGTGCGCCTCCTGACCATTCGCCGGGACACATGCCGGGCGTCCAGACCGGACAGGCCGCGCACCGCGACGTACGCCTTCTCGCGTCCGGGCAGCGAGACCCGGCCGCGCAGAACGGCCTCCGGCTCCCGCTCGATACGGTCGAGGAGGCGCCGGTAGATGCCGGCCATGGCGGCGACACAGGCGCCGCTGCGCCGGTCGAGCATGGGCAGCAGCCGGTAGCCCTCGGCGAACAGGGCGCGGGCGCGCCGCACTTCGAAGTGGACGAGGCCCGCGAAGTCGGAGCCCTCCGGCGGCGTCGATCCGCTGAACCCGGCCTGGCAGCCGAACTTGGCGAGGTCGTCGGCGGGCAGATAGGTCCGCCCGTCCTCGGCGTCCTCACGGATGTCCCGGAGGATGTTGGTGAGCTGGAGTGCGAGCCCCAGCGTATCGGCGTACTCGGGGGCGCGTTCCGCCCCGCGCGCGCCTCGTTCGGTACCGAACACCCCGAGGGAGAGCCGCCCGATGGCCCCGGCGACGCAACGGCAGTAGACCTTGAGGTCGTCCCAGGTCTCGTACGTCTCACCGCGGACGTCCATCACGACGCCGTCGATGAGTTCGTCGAGGCCGCCGAGCGGGATCGGGAAGTGGGTCCCCGCATGACTGAGGGCGACCGCGACGGGATCGGTGTCGTCCTCGTCGACGGCGCCCTCACGCACCCGGGTGAGCAGGGCTCTGGTGTCCTCCAGCCGTGCGGCCTTGACCTCGGGGGCCAGCGTGCCGTCACCGATGTCGTCGACGCGCCGTGAGAACGCGTACAGGGCGGACATCGCACGCCGCTTCGACGTCGGCAGCAGCCTGATGCCGTACGCGAAGTTGCGGGCCTGCTGCCCGGTGACGGTCTCGCAGTAGCTGTAGGCGGCGAGTACCGGTGCGGACACGTGTGGTTCCGACTCCACGCTCCGGATCACCCCTTTCCTCGCAGGGTTGTGCCCACCTCGCGCAGCAACTGGATCCTGCCGGGCTTGGGCGGGCCGGGAAGTACGTCGTATTCGGCGGCGGCGATCGCTCGGACCGCCGCCTTTCCTCCCGCCACGAAACCCGCGAGCAGCAGCTTCAGCCTGCCGTGGACGCTACCCACGAGAGGGGTGCCTTCATTCAGCAGGTTCAGTGCGCGTTCGGCTTCGTATGCGATCAGTGCGCGCACCGAGGCGCCCGCGGTGGGGGCGGCGAGATCCGGCTCCTGGACGTGGAAGCGCTTCATGTCCTGGGCGGGCAGATAGATCCGGTCGCGGCCGAGGTCCTCGGCGACGTCCTGGAGGTGCTCGACGATCTGGAGGGCCGTGCACACGGCGTCGGAGAGCCGGATCCGCTCGGGCGTCGCGGTGCCGGTGACGGCGAGGACCAGACGGCCGACGGGGTTGGCGGACAGCTCGCAGTAGGCGAGGAGATCGTCGTAGGTCTCGTACCGCTTGACCAGCTGGTCCTGGCGGTTGGCGGCGATCAGGCCGAGGAAGGGCTCGGGCGTGAGGGCTCGGCGGCGCACGGTCGGCCGGAGGCGGCGCAGCAGCGGGTGGCGCGGGGTGCCGTCGAAGACCCGGCGCAGGTCGGCCTCGAAGGCGTCGAGGAGGACGAGCCGGTCGTCGGCGTCCTCGGGGGCGACGCCGAGCAGCCGGGCGTCGGCGCCGCCGGGGGCGAGGTCGCCGTCGCCGATGTCGTCGACGAGGCGGGCGAAGCCGTAGACGGCCATGAGGTCGGTGCGCCAGGCCCTGGGCAGGAAGAAGGGCGCGACGGGAAAGTTCTCGTCCGCGGCCTTGTCGAGCGTGCCGCGCTCCGGATCGCCGGTGCGCTGGTGGCCGGTTGTCGTCACCGTTCACTGCCCGGGGCGAGGACGGCGCATGCTGTGGGGTGCTGGGGAGTTTCCGTAGCCATCGCCGTCACATCTCCCGTTCTACACTGCGGACCCAATAGGCACTATTTCGGACACGCCGCTCAGCCGTCCACACGGCGGTTTCGGATGACGGGTGTCGCGTGTTATCGCCCTACTTGCCGCGATTCAGCACTGGTACAGCTTACGTTGTACAACGCGCCATGGTCCGTCGGGGTGTCCCGCGCATCACAACAAGACACCGATTGGCGTCAAGATTCCCATGGCGAGCCGGAGTTGACGTTTTCTTTGCAGACGCGGGGCCCCGCCGGAACAGTTCCGGCGGGGCCCTGATTCGTCCGGCTGATCACCGGTGAAGCCGTCGGCTACCGGCCGGTGAACTTCTCGTACTCCTTGAGCACCTCGTCCGTCGGCCCGTCCATGCGCAGTTCGCCGCGTTCCAGCCACAGGACGCGGTCGCAGGTGTCGCGGATGGACTTGTTGTTGTGGCTGACGAGGAACACCGTGCCGGCGTGCTTGCGCAGTTCCCGGATGCGTTCCTCGGAGCGCTTCTGGAAGGACCGGTCGCCGGTCGCCAGGGCCTCGTCGATCATCAGGACGTCGTGGTCCTTGGCGGCGGCGATGGAGAACCGCAGCCGGGCCGCCATCCCGGAGGAGTAGGTGCGCATCGGCAGCGTGATGAAGTCGCCCTTCTCGTTGATGCCCGAGAAGTCGACGATCTGCTGGTAGCGGTCCTTGATCTCCTCGCGGGACATGCCCATCGCGAGGCCGCCCAATATGACGTTCCGTTCGCCCGTGAGGTCGTTCATCAGGGCGGCGTTGACACCGAGGAGGGAGGGCTGGCCGTCCGTGTAGACATGGCCCTTCTCGGCGGGCAGCAGACCGGCGATGGCGCGCAGCAGGGTCGACTTGCCCGACCCGTTGGAGCCGATCAGGCCGATGGCCTCACCGCGGTAGGAGACGAAGGAGACACCCCGTACGGCGTGGACCTTGCGTACGCCCGGTGACTCGCCGCGTCTGACGATGCGGCTGAGGGCGGCGGTGGCGCTGCCCTTGCCGGTCTTGGCGCCGTTGACGCGGTACACGATGTGGAGTTCGTCCGCGATGACAGTGGGGATCCTGTCCCCGGGAATCGGGTCAGCCACGGCCGTACCTCTCCTCCGCCTTCCAGAAGTACACGAATCCGCCGAGGGCGAGCAGCGCGGCCCAGCCGCCCGCGACCGCCCAGACGTGCGGCGGCAGGTTCTCCGAGCCGTAGCCCTCGATGAGCGCGAAGCGCATCAGGTCCATGTAGATGGCGGCCGGGTTCCACTGCAGGACGTCGGCGAGCCACTGGGGCTTGTCGGCCAGCACGACCGGGATGGAGAACATCACGCCGGACGCGTACATCCACGTACGCATCACGAACGGCATCAGTTGCGCGAGGTCCGGGGTCGCCGAGCCCCAGCGGGCCATGATCAGCGCGAGTCCGGTGTTGAAGAGGAACTGGAGAGCCAGCGCCGGCACGATCAGCAGCCAGGACAACGTGGGGTAGCTGCCGAAGCCGATCGACACCACGAACAGCACGATCATCGAGAAGAGCAGTTGCTGGAGCTGCTGCAGCGCGAAGGAGACCGGCAGGGCGGCGCGCGGGAAGTGCAGGGCACGCACCAGGCCGAGGTTGCCGGAGATCGCGCGTACGCCCGCCATCACCGAGCTCTGCGTGAAGGTGAACACGAAGACGCCCGTGACGAGGAACGGGATGTACACGTCGCTGGGCATGCCCCGGTCGGCCTCGAGGATCACACCGAAGATGAAGAAGTACACGGCCGCGTTCAGCAGCGGTGTGGCCACCTGCCACAGCTGGCCGAGCTTGGCCTGACTGTACTGGGCGGTCAGTTTCGCCTGCGAGAAGGCGAGGATGAAATGACGCCGTCCCCAGAGCTGGCGGACGTACTCGACGAGTCGCGGACGGGCGCCGCTCACGGCGAGTCCGTACTTCGCGGCGAGCTTGGCCGCGGAGAGGCCGTCGTCGGGTGACGGTCGGTCGCTCACCGCGACACCGCCGTCATGCTTTGTCTCACTCACAAATGGAAACTTTCGTCTTCAATATGCGCAGCTGAACGGGGCAGAGCGCGGGCCGTTGACCGGAAGGCGGTCGGCCCGCGGGAGCTCTCAGGGAGAGCTTGTCAGATCACTGGGGGGCGGCCCAGTCGGGTCAGCCGCCACACCGTACGCCACCGGATGGGCCGGCGGGGTCCGCACGGGGTGGTCAGGCCCTCCTTGAACCCGCCCCACCAGGCTCTGAGCGCCGGGCGGGAGGGTCTGCGGAGGAGTGTGAGCAGCAGCCAGTCTCCCAGATACACGGGTACCAGGGGGGCCGGCAGGTTGCGGCGGGCCAGCCAGACCCGGTTGCGGGCGACCATGCGGTGGTAGACCGCGTGCCGGGAGGGCGCGGTCGCGGGGTGGTAGAGCAGCATGTCGGCCCGGTAGTCGATCATCCAGCCCGCGTCGAGGGCCCGCCAGGCCAGGTCGGTCTCCTCGTGGGCGTAGAAGAACTCCTCGGGGAGGATGCCCACTTGGGCGAAGACCTGGGTACGGATCGCGACGGCGCCGCCGAGGAAACTGGTGACGCGGGAGCTGCGCATCGGGTCCGTGGTGCCCGGGCGGGGCACATGGCGGCGCTGGGTGAGGCCGGTGTCGGGGTCGGCGATGCGGAAGCTGATGATGCCGAGTTCGGGGTCGGCGGTGAAGGCCTCGCGGCACAGTTCGGCGGTGTCCTGGTGGCCGAGGAGGCCGTCGTCGTCCAGGAACATCAGGATGTCGACGTCGCCGCCGGCCGGGCCGAACGCCTCGATGCCGACGTTGCGTCCGCCGGGGATGCCGAGGTTCTCGGGCAGCTCGACACCGCGTACGCCCTCGGGGAGGTCCGGGACGGGCGAGCCGTTGCCGACCACGACGACCTGGACCGGGTCGCCCTCCTGTTTGGCGATCGAGTCGACGAGGGCGCGCAGTTCGTCGGGGCGGTTGCCCATGGTGATGATGACCGCGCCGACCCGCATCCCGGTACTCACCGCAGCCTGCTCGACGCGAGGATGGACACCAGGTGCAGCAGGGTCTGCAGGATCGCGATGCCGGCCAGTACCGCGATGCCCAGACGGGTCCAGAACAGGTCGCCGCCGAACAGGTCGAGGACCGCCACGACGAAGATGAACAGACTCGCCTCGATGCCGCCGATCAGCCGGTGGAACTTCAGGGCGGCGGCTGCCTTGCGGGCCATGGCGAGCCCCTCGGAGCGCGGCACCGACAGCTCGTCCTTCGCGGCGGGCAGGCCGCTGCGGGCGCGCGCCACGTCCACCAGGTCGGTCTCCGCCTTGATCAGGATCGCGCCGAGGGCGGCCAGCGTGCCGAGGAACGCCCACAGCCACTCGGGACTCCCGGAGCCGTCCCACAGGTCGGCGCCGCGCAGCCCGAAGCCGATCAGCAGCGCGGCCTCGGACAGGTAGTGGCCGATGCGGTCGAGGTACACGCCGGTGATCGAGGTCTGGTTGCGCCAGCGGGCGATCTCGCCGTCGACGCAGTCGAGGAGCAGGTACAGCTGCATCAGTACGACGGCCAGGACCGCCCCGGTGAGGCCCGGCACCAGGAGGGCCGCGCCCGCCAGACCGCCCGCGACAACCATCAGGTACGTGAGCTGGTTGGGCGTGATCCTGGTGTTCACCAGGTACGGGTCGACCCGCAGGGACACCTCGCGCATGTAGAGGCGTCCCGCCCAGTGCTCGCCGCTGCGCCGGTCCTTCACCCCTTCGGGGTGGACGACAGGGCGTAGTTCAGCTACCGATGGCCTTGACATAGTCCGCGTACGTGTCCTTGATCTGGTCGTTCGTGAGGTCGAGGTGTTCCAGGATCGTGTAGCGACCGGGTCTTGTCTGCGGGGCGTACTCGACGACCCGTACGAACTCGTCCGTGGTGAAGCCGATCTCCTCCGGCAGCACCGGCAGCCCGTGCCGGCGCAGTACCTCGGCCATGTAGGCCGCCTCCTCGGGCGCGCCCCGCAAATACATGGCGAAGGCGGCGCCGAGGCCGCACTGTTCGCCGTGGCTCGCGGCCCGCTTGGGGTACAGCAGGTCGAAGGCGTGGTTGATCTCGTGGCAGGCGCCGGAGGACGGGCGGGAGTCGCCGGACACTGACATGGCGATGCCGGTGAGGACCAGTGCCTCGGCCAGCACCTGGAGGAAGGCGTTGTCGCCGACCCCGCCGGGGTGGCGCAGCACGGCCTCGCCCGCCTGGCGGGCCATCGCGGCGGCGAGGCCGTCGATCTTCTCCCCGTTGACCTGGCCCGCCAGCTCCCAGTCGGCGACCGCGGAGATGTTCGACATGGCGTCGCCGATCCCGGAGCGCACGAACCGCGCCGGTGCCTCACGGATCACGTCGAGGTCGATGACGACGGCGATCGGGTTGGGTACGCCGTACGAGCCACGCCCCGCGTCGTTGTCGAGGGTGGCCACCGGGGAGCACAGGCCGTCGTGCGCGAGGTTGGTGGCGACGGCGACCAGGGGCAGGCCGACGCGGGCGGCGGCGAACTTGGCGCAGTCGATGATCCGGCCGCCGCCGAGGCCGACCACGGCGTCGTAGTGGCCCGACTTGATGGCGTCGGCCAGCCGGATCGCGTCGTCGATGGTGCCGCCGTCGACCTCGTACCAGCTCGCGCCGGGCAGCGCCGGGGCGAGCCGGGCGCGCAGTTTCGCGCCGGAACCGCCGCTGATCGCGACGGCGATCTTCCCGGAGTGCGAGATGCGCTGGTCGAACAGCACGTCCGCCAGGTCGTCCAGGGCCCCGCGGCGGATGTCGACGACGACCGGCGAGGGGATCAGCCTCGTCAGTACCGGCACGCGATCTCCCGTCCTCGGGCGAGATCCTCGTGGTTGTCTATCTCGACCCAGGGCACCTCGCCGATGGGCGCCACGTCGATCCGGAAATCCCGGTCGACCAGTTCCTGGTAGCCGTGCTCGTAGAACTGCTGGGGGTCGGTCTCCCACACGGTCTTCAGGGCGTCGGCCAGTTCGGCCGCGGCGGCGCCCTCGATGAGGGTGACGCCGATGTACTCGCCGGTGGCCTCGGCCGGGTCCATCAGCTTGGTGATCCTCCGCACGCCCTTCTCGGGGTCCACGACCACCTTCATCTCCTCGTCCGCGAGATCCTTCACGGTGTCGAGGGCCAGGATGATCCGCTTTCCGTCACCGCGCGCGGCGAGCAGGGTCCGCTCGACGGAGACGGGGTGCACGGTGTCGCCGTTGGCGAGGATCACCCCGTCGGCCAGGGCGTCCCGGCCGCACCAGAGGGAGTAGGCGTTGTTCCATTCCTCGGCGCGGTCGTTGTCGATGAGGGTGAGCTTCAGCCCGTACTTCTCCTCAAGGGCCCGCTGCCGCTCGTACACGGCCTCCTTGCGGTAGCCGACGATGATCGCGGCCTCGGTGAGGCCGATCTCGGCGAAGTTGGCGAGGGTGAGGTCGAGGACCGTGGGTCCGTCCTCGTCGCCCGCGGGGCCGACCGGCACGAGAGCCTTGGGGAGGCTGTCGGTGTAGGGGCGCAGACGCCGTCCGGCGCCGGCCGCCAGCACGAGGCCGATCATGCGGGTACTCCTTCGTCGTGTACGGCGGGCGCGCCGCCCTGGTGGGCGGCCACCCAGTAGCGGATGCTCTCGGCGAGCACCAGCAGGGCCACGACCACGGCGAGGACCGTGAGCGCGACCACGAACTGCGAGGCACTGAGCAGCGCGGCCAGTACGACGACCAACAGTGTCCGGCCCTCGTGCCCTCCGCACGCCCGTACCAGCCAGCGCGGGGGCGCTCCGGCGTTGCCACGGATGCGGTACACCGTGTCGTAGTGATGGTAGGCGACGGCGGCCACGAGGCCGAAAGCCGCGGGGAGTGCTCCGTTTGCCTCCGCTTTGCCCGCGAGGATGAGGACTGTGCCGTATTCGGCGGCCCGGAAGAGCGGTGGGACGAGCCAGTCGAGGGCGCCGTCGAGGGGCCGGAGGACGGCGATGGCCGACGTGAGGACGTAACCGACGCAACAGACCACGGTCTGCCATCCGGCGCCCCACAGCAGGGCCGAGCACAGCACAAGGACCGCGCCGGACAGAGCCACCGTGACCGGGGCGGAGCTCGCCGTGCCGCGTGCGGTACGGGCCAGCAGCTCCGCGAGGGGCCCGCTGTCCGCGAGGTCCGCCAGTGCTCGCGTCGCGCGTTCCGTTCGCTGGGCCTTTCGGGTGAGTGAGCGCAGGACGCGGCCCGCCGTGGTGTACGTCGCGGCGAAGCCGCAGCCGATCAGCAGGACGGTGAAGGTGGTCCGGGGCGTGGTGAACGCGGTGAGGACGGCGATCAGGGCCCAGCGCTCGCCGATCGGCAGGACGATCATCCGCCGTACCCAGATCGTCCAGCCGACGCCGTCGAGCCGGTCGGAGAGGGCGGCGGTGGGACTGGTGTTCGTCGTCGCGTCGTGGTTGGCCTCGTTGAAGGCGAAGTCGACGACGTGCCGGCAGGTCTGCAGGATCATCGCGCCGAGTGCCAGCGCCCACACGTCGTCACTGCCGCCCCCGCGCGAGGCCCCGAGGGCGAGGCCCGCGTAGAACGCGTACTCCTTGGCGCGGTCGAAGGTGGCGTCCAGCCAGGCGCCGAGCGTCGAGTACTGGAGGGAGTAGCGGGCGAGCTGGCCGTCCGTGCAGTCCAGGACGAAGGAGACCAGGAGAAGCACGCCCGCCGTGACGAAACCGCCGCGGGTGCCGGTGGCGGCGCAGCCGGCCGCGATCAGCGCGGTGAGCAGCGAGGCGGTGGTGACCTGGTTCGGGGTGAGGCCCCGGCGGGCGCACCAGCGGGCCAGGTAGCGGGAGTACGGGCTCACGCAGAACGTGGTGAAGAAGCCGTCGCGGGACTTCACGGCCGACTTCAGGCGTACGGCCTCGTCGTCGACGGCGGCGACGGCCTGCCGCGCCTCCTCGCGGGCCCCGGGGTCGGCGGGGACGGCGGCGGTCAGGCTGCCCAGCTCGGGGCGGTGCACGGCGACACCGTCCGCGTCCAGGGCGTGGGCGATGCGGTCGGCGAGGTTGTCCGTGACAGCGGGGGCCGCTGGGCGGCGCGTCGTGGGGGCGTCGCCGCTCGCGGAGATCTCCCGGGCCAGTACCCGGGTCAGCCCGGTACGGCCGGCGCCGGGCTGTGCCGTCACGGCGCCCGGTACCGCGGCGAGCGGGAAGCGGGGGTCGGTGAGGCCGAGGCGCAGCGCGTGGAGGTGGCCGACGAAGCGGGCGTCCACGACGGCGATCCGCTCGTCGCAGGGCGACTCGGCGACGAGGGTCTCGGTCTCGGCGACGTCGGTCGCGCTCCGCACGTCGAAGCCGAGGGACCGCAGGTCGGCCTCGATCGACGACCCGGGAACCGGCTGACCCGTGAGGATGGCGGTCGGCAACCGAACTCACTCCCTGGACACCGACGCGCGCACGCCGGTCCTGTACATGTTGGTGGGGGAAACCCTGACCCACGGTGGCCGGGCAGCATGTCGGCAGAGGTTATCGGATAGGGCCATGACTGTGTTCACCGGCTGTTCGGGGGCCGATCCCGGCCCGGCCGACAGGCGCGTCCGCCCGGTCGTCATGGGCGACCCGGCACTCGGCGCACAAACGGTGGCCCGGTTCACGCCGTCCCCTCCCGTCGATCGGCGGTGATCTCCGCACCCCCTGACCTGCGTTTCGTTTTCGCAGGTCAGGGCACATGACAACGGTGTTCAGTGCCGCGTTGCCACATACCCCCCACCCGTAGTTCACTGATCCCGGGACGGGACTCGGCACGAACACCAGGAGGCGGCTTCCATGGGGGCTGGGCACGATCACGGACACGCGCACGGCGCGCCGACCACGGGTACGGCGGCAGCGGCGTACCGCGGGCGGCTGCGTTTCGCGCTGGCCATCACGCTCACCGTCATGGTCGTCGAACTCGTCGGCGGGATCGTCGCCGATTCGCTCGCGCTCATCGCGGACGCGGCGCACATGGCGACGGACGCGCTGGGTCTCGGCATGGCGCTGCTCGCGATCCACTTCGCGAACCGTCCGCCCACCGGCAACCGCACCTTCGGGTACGCCCGTGCCGAGATCCTCGCCGCGCTCGCGAACTGTCTGCTGCTGCTCGGCGTCGGCGGATACGTCCTGTACGAGGCGATCCAGCGGTTCGTCACGCCCGCCGAGACCGAGGGCGGGACGACCGTCGTCTTCGGTCTCATCGGCCTGGTCGCGAACATGATCTCGCTGACGATGCTGATGCGCGGCCAGAAGGAGAGCCTGAACGTGCGGGGCGCCTTCCTGGAGGTCGCCGCGGACGCGCTGGGTTCCCTGGCGGTGCTGATCTCCGCGGTGGTCATCATGGCGACGGGGTGGCAGCGGGCCGACCCCATCGCCTCGGTGATCATCGGTCTGATGATCGTTCCGCGTACCTGGAAGCTGCTGCGCGAGACCCTGGACGTCCTCCTCGAGGCGGCTCCCCGGGGCGTCGACATGGCGGAGGTACGGGCCCACATAGTGGCGCTGCCCGGCGTGGAGGACGTCCACGATCTGCACGCCTGGACGATCACCTCCGGGATGCCGGTGCTGTCGGCCCATGTGGTCGTCAGCTCGGAGGTGCTGAGCGGGATCGGGCACGAGAAGATGCTGCACGAGCTCCAGGGCTGTCTGGGCGACCACTTCGACGTGGAGCACTGCACCTTCCAGCTGGAGCCCGGCGGGCACGCGGAGCACGAGTCGAAGCTCTGCCTCTGAGCCCGGCCGGCACGCGTCGGCGGCGGAACGCAGCCGTCCGGCGCGCGTCCGCGTCCTCTTCTTCAAGCCCCCCTCAACGGCGGTTCCCCGGCAGTCGAACGGGGGCACGATGGACTTTCCGGTCACTGTCGACACGCTTTCGCGCCGGACATGCGGGGGACGCCGCGAAGTGCCGGGAGTGCCGGATTCGTACGGCAGACTTGGGGCTCGAAGACCGAGGCGAAGGATGGGTATGCCGATCACACCTGCCACCGCGACGCACAAGAGTTCGTCGAACGGCACCGCAGAAGCGATCTTGCTCGAGCTGGTCGACGAGAACGGCACGACGATCGGCACCGCCGAGAAGCTCTCCGCCCACCAGCCACCGGGTCTGCTGCACCGGGCGTTCTCCGTCTTCCTCTTCGACGAGCAGGGCCGGCTGCTCCTTCAGCAGCGCGCGCTGGGCAAGTACCACTCCCCCGGCGTCTGGTCCAACACCTGCTGCGGCCACCCCTATCCCGGTGAGGCGCCCTTCGCGGCGGCGGCCCGGCGGACGTACGAGGAGCTGGGTGTCTCCCCGTCGCTGCTGGCGGAGGCGGGCACGGTCCGTTACAACCATCCCGACCCGGAGTCGGGCCTGGTGGAGCAGGAGTACAACCATCTGTTCGTCGGGATGGCGCAGTCGACGCTCGCGCCGGACCCGGAGGAGGTCGGCGACACGGCCTATGTGACCCCGGCCGAGCTGGCCGAGCGGCATGCGAAGGACCCGTTCTCGGCCTGGTTCATGACCGTGCTGGACGCCGCGCGCCCGGCGGTCCGGGAGCTGACGGGCCCGTCGGCCGGCTGGTGACAGCCGCTACGGCAGCTGCGTGGGCCTGAGCGGCAGGGCCGCCCAGACGACCTTGCCGCCGCTCGCGGTGTGCTCGATGTCGCACACCCCGCCCGCCTCCCTGGCGATCTCGCGGACCAGGAGCAGACCGCGTCCTCCGGTCCGGCCGTGGTCGGCCTCCAGGGCGGTGGGGCGGTAGGGGTGGTTGTCCTCCACCGACACCCGCACCCACTCGGCGCCCACAGCGACCTCCACGGCGAGCGTCGGCGACAGGACCGCCGCGTGCCGGACGGCGTTCGTCGCAAGCTCCGAGACGATCAGCAGGAGCCCGTGCACCAGATCCGGGGAGGCGGGCACCCGCTGCCGGTACAGCAGGTCCCGGACGGCGTGCCGCGCCTGCGGGACGGAGGCGTCGACAGCGGGCGCGGTGAACCTCCACACCCCTTCGTAGGGCAGCGGATCGGGGGGTCTGTGCTCCAGGGGTGGACCGTCGGGTACGCCGTCGTCCGCTGGGCGTGAGTCGGACTCTCGCCCATGGTCGTCCATCGTTCGGTCGCCGCCCTCGCGCTCGATTGTCACCACACGACGAGTGTTGGTAAGGGGTGGGCCCCCGGCGGAGAACTGAACAGAAGTCAGCATGTTTCGAGCGCTTCTGGCGGATGACGTGCGACACGAGGGCATCTGCGACCGAAGCTGCCCGGGCGGTGCCGACTTCGTGAACTATTCGGGTTGTACGGGTTTGGTACCGCCGCCGTTCGGCCGCCCGGCACCGGCGGCTACGATCCGGCGCATGGAGCCGCAGCTGACCCACAGTGCCGCCGACGGGATCGCCACCGTCGTCATCCGCCACCCGGCCAAGCGCAACGCCATGACGGCCGACATGTGGCGCGCGCTGCCGCCGCTGCTCGCCACCCTGGCCACCGATCCGGACGTCCGCGTCCTGGTGCTCACCGGAGCGGGCGGGACCTTCTGCGCGGGCGCCGACATCTCGACGCTCAAGGGCTCGCCGGAGGAGGCGCAGCGGCTGGCGGTACTGGCGGAGGACGCCCTGGCGGCCTTTCCCAAGCCGGTGCTGGCGGCGATCCGCGGCCACTGTGTGGGCGGCGGGGCACAGCTCGCGGCCGCCTGCGATCTGCGGTTCGCCGAGGAGGGGTCGGTCTTCGGGGTGACTCCGGCGAAGCTCGGCCTGGTGTACGCGGCGTCGTCCACCCGGCGACTGGCGGCCCTGGTGGGACCGGCCACCACCAAGTACCTGCTGTTCTCGGGCGAGTTGATCGACGCGGAGCGGGCGCTGCGCACCGGCTTCCTCGACGAGGTGCTGCCGGCGGGTGAACTCGACAAGCGGGTGGCGGAGTTCGCCCGTGTCCTCGCCTCCCGCTCACGGCTCACGCAGTCCGCGGCGAAGGAGTTCGCGGACGGTCGCACCGACCGGGACGCGTACTGGGCCGGACAGGCGCGCGAGAGCGACGAGGCCGCCGAGGGCGTCGCCGCGTTCCTGGAACGCCGTCCGCCGGCCTTCTCCTGGACCGGACCGACGGCGCCCACATCCGCGCCTACGCCGCGCTGAACCTGCTGCGGGACCGGAGCCGTTCGACCAGGCGTGCGGGTGCCTTGTGCGGGGCGCCGGCGTCGTAGGGCGGCTGCGGGTCGTACTCCGTCGCGAGCTGTACGGCCTGGGCGTGCTCGTCGCCCGCGATCCGGCCGGTCAGGGTGAGGGCCATGTCGATGCCGGAGGAGACCCCGGCGGACGTGACGTACTTGCCGTCGGTCACGACCCGCTCCCCCGTGGGTTCGGCGCCGTACTTCGCCAGCTCACCCAGGGCCAGCCAGTGCGAGGTCGCGCGGCGCCCGTCGAGGAGTCCGGCGCCGGCCAGGAGCAGGGAGCCGGTGCACACGGACGTCGTCCAGGTGCTGGTGGCGTCGGCGGAGCGCAGCCAGCCGAGCAGGGCCTCGTTGTCCATCTGCGCGGACTGGCCCGGCCCGCCGGGGACGACCACGATGCCGGGGCGCGGTACGTCGGCCAGGGTGCGGTCGGCGGTGAGCGCGAGCGTGCCGAAGTCGTCGCGGACGGGCCCGGTCTCCTCGGCGACGAAGACGGTCTCCGCGCCCGGGAGCCGGCTGAGGATCTCGTACGGGCCGACCGCGTCGAGCGCGGTGAAGCGGTCGTAGAGCAGCAGGGCGATCTGCATGGCGTGCCTTTCAGCGAATGGTGGGTGCGGGGTCGAAACGGCGGCGGTACTCGGCCGGGGCCGTGCCGAGGCTTCTGACGAAGGCGCGGCGCATGGCCTCCGGGGTGCCGTAGCCGCTGGCGCGCGAGATTCGCTCGATGCCGTCGGAGGTGTCCTCCAGGAGGCGGCGGGCGTGTTCCAGGCGCACCCGGTCGACGTACCGGCCGGGGGTCGTGCCGGTCTCGGTGCGGAAGGCGCGGGCGAAGTGGCGGGGCGAGAGCCGGGCGCGGGCGGCGAGGGACTCGACACTCAGATCGTCGTCCGGGTGTTCGGTGATCCAGTGCTGGACCTCGCGCAGCGGCTCACGCCGGGCGGTCTGCGCGGAGAGCTGGGCGCTGAACTGGGCCTGGTTGCCCGGCCGGCGCAGGAAGACGACCAGATGACGGGCGACGGCGAGCGCGGTGTCGCGGCCGAGATCCTCCTCCACGAGCGCGAGGGCGAGGTCGATTCCGGCGGTGACACCGGCGGAGGTCGCCACCCGGCCGTCGCGTACGTAGATGGGCTCGGGGTCGACCTCGACGGCGGGGTGGTCGCGGGCGAGCCTGTCGCAGTACGCCCAGTGGGTGGTCGCACGGAGGCCGTCCAGGAGACCGGCGGCGGCGAGCAGTATCGCGCCCGTGCAGACGGACACCAGTCGCTCGGGGTGCGGCCCCTGCAGGCGCAGCCACTCGACCAGGCGCGGGTCGGCGGCGCGGGAGCCCGGGCCGCCCGGGACCAGGAGGGTGTGCGATGCGGGTGCCTCGGCGAGCGTCCCGTCCGGTACGAGGGTGAGGCCGCTGGAGGTGCGCACCGGCTCGCCCGTCAGCGAGGCCGTACGGATGCGGTAGCCGCCCGGGTGCCGGGCGGAGGCCTGGGCCAGCACCTCGACGGGGCCGGTGACATCGAGACTCTGGACGCCGTCGAAGAGGACGACGAGGACGGTTCGCTGTGCCATACCCCGATTCTTGGCGGGTGCGCCCGATGGCCGCAATGCCGATTTCCCCACCTTTCCTGCCATCCCCCGTGCGACTGCGCGGGCCGGGGTCATGGCTGGGGACTCGCGTGCCGCGTGGCGCCCTGATCCCCGGTTGTCGGTGCCACCTGCCACAATTGCCGCGCAACCTCAGTGGAGAAGGCGGTACGGGATCGTGACGACACCCGGGTCCATCGAAGTAGGGTCCATCGAAGGCAGGATCGCCGAGGAACTCGGCGTACGGGAGCGGCAGGTGAGGGCCGCCGTCGAGCTGCTCGACGGGGGTTCGACAGTGCCCTTCATCGCCCGCTACCGCAAGGAAGCGACCGAGATGCTCGACGATGCGCAGCTGCGCACGTTGGAGGAGCGGCTGCGCTATCTGCGGGAGCTGGAGGAGCGGCGGACCGCGATCCTCGAGTCGGTGCGCGAGCAGGGCAAGCTGACGCCCGAGGTCGAGGCGCAGCTCCGCGGGGCCGAGACGAAGGCGCGCCTGGAGGACATCTACCTGCCGTTCAAGCCGAAGCGGCGGACGAAGGCGCAGATCGCGCGCGAGGCCGGTCTGGAGCCGCTGGCCGAGGGGCTGCTCGGGGACCCGTCCGTCGACCCGCTCGCCGCGGCGGCGGCCTTCGTCGACGCCGACAAGGGCGTCGCCGACCCGCAGGCCGCGCTGGACGGCGCCCGCGCGATCCTGACCGAACGGTTCTCGGAGGACGCGGACCTGATCGGCGAGGTGCGCGAGCGCATGTGGGTGCGCGGGCGGCTGGCCGCGAAGGTGAAGGAGGGCAAGGAGGAGGCGGGCGCCAAGTTCGCCGACTACTTCGACTTCGCCGAGCCCTTCACCGCGCTGCCCTCGCACCGCGTCCTCGCGATGCTGCGCGGCGAGAAGGAGGACGTCCTCGACCTGGTCCTGGAGCCGGAGGAGCCGACGGAGGGCCCGTCCTCGTACGAGGGGATCATCGCCCACCGTTTCGGGATCGCCGAGCGGGGCCGTCCCGGCGACAAGTGGCTGAAGGACACCGTGCGTTGGGCCTGGCGGACCCGGATCCTGGTGCACCTCGGCATCGACCTGCGGCTGCGGCTGCGTACGGCCGCCGAGGACGAGGCGGTCAACGTGTTCGCGGCGAACCTGCGCGACCTGCTCCTCGCCGCCCCGGCCGGCACGCGCGCGACGCTGGGACTGGACCCCGGGTTCCGTACGGGCGTGAAGGTGGCCGTCGTGGACGCGACGGGCAAGGTCGTCGCCACGGACGTGATTTATCCCCACGTCCCGGCGAACAAGTGGGACGAGGCGCTGGCCAAACTGGCCCGGCTCGCCAAGGCGCACTCGGTCGACCTCATCGCGATCGGCAACGGTACGGCGTCGCGCGAGACGGACAAGCTCGCCGGTGAACTCATCACCAAGCACCCGGAGTTGAACCTCACCAAGGTGATGGTGTCCGAAGCGGGCGCCTCGGTGTACTCGGCGTCGGCGTTCGCCTCGCAGGAGCTGCCGGGCATGGACGTGTCGCTGCGCGGGGCGGTGTCGATCGCCCGGCGGCTGCAGGACCCGCTGGCCGAGCTGGTGAAGATCGACCCGAAGTCGATCGGGGTCGGGCAGTACCAGCACGATCTGTCCGAGGTGAAGCTGTCGCGGTCGCTGGACGCGGTGGTCGAGGACTGTGTGAACGGGGTCGGTGTCGACGTCAACACCGCGTCCACGCCGCTGCTGGCGCGGGTCTCCGGTATCTCCTCCGGGCTCGCGGAGAACATCGTGGCCCATCGCGACGCGAACGGGCCGTTCACCTCACGGGCCCAGCTGAAGGGGGTCGCGCGGCTCGGGCCGAAGGCGTACGAGCAGTGTGCGGGGTTCCTGCGGATCCGGGGCGGGGACGATCCGCTCGACGCGTCCAGTGTGCACCCGGAGGCGTATCCAGTGGTGCGGCGGATGGTGAAGTCGGCGGGGGGCGGGGTGGCGTCGCTGGTCGGGAACACGGCGGTGCTGCGGTCGCTGCGGCCCGATGACTTCGTCGACGAGAAGTTCGGTCTGCCGACGGTCACGGACATTCTGCGCGAGCTGGAGAAGCCCGGGCGCGACCCGCGGCCCGCCTTCAAGACGGCCACGTTCAAGGACGGGGTCGAGAAGATCGGCGACCTGGCCTCCGGGATGGTGCTGGAGGGGGTTGTCACGAACGTGGCCGCCTTCGGGGCGTTCGTGGATGTCGGTGTCCACCAGGACGGGCTGGTGCATGTGTCGGCGATGTCGAAGACGTTCGTCAAGGACCCGCATGACGTGGTGAAGTCCGGTGACATCGTCAAGGTGAAGGTGCTCGAGGTCGACATTCCCCGGAAGCGGATCTCACTGACGCTGCGGTTGGACGACGAGGCGGTGCCTTCCGGGGAGCAGCAGGGTGGGGGGCGGCCTCAGCGGGGCGGGCGGCCGCCTCAGCCTCGGCAGCAGCGGCAGGGGGGCGGAGGGGCTCGGCAGGGGGCGCCTGCGCCGGGGAACAGTGCGATGGCTGACGCGTTGCGGAAGGCGGGGTTGGTGGATCCCAAGCGAAGGTGAGGCTGGGTGCCGGGTGCCCTTTGTCGAGAGGGCACCCGGCGTGGGGCCGGGTGGGTCGCGCAGCCCGGCGCTGACGGGGTGCCGCCTGCGCCCACCCGTGCCGCCCCTGGCGGCACGCATGCCCGCAGGCTGGGCGGGTTGGACGGGCGCGCAGCGCCGTCCCAGGGGCGCGGGGAACTGCGCGGCCAGCCCCCACCGGGCCGCAGCCGCGCGAGCACGCATGCCCGCCCGCAGGCTGGGCGGGCTTTTAGGGGCGCGGGGAACTGCGCGACCAGGCCCCACCGGGCCGCAGCCGAGCCGCTACGTGAGTTCTGTCAGCTTGCCGGACGCCACCTCGAAGCGGCGAGTCACCCTCACCGCGTCCAGCATCCTGCGGTCGTGGGTGACCAGGAGCAGCGTGCCCTCGTAGGAGTCGAGGGCCTGTTCCAACTGTTCGATGGCCGGGAGGTCGAGGTGGTTGGTCGGCTCGTCCAGGACCAGGAGGTTCACGCCCCGGCCCTGGAGGAGCGCCAGGGCCGACCTCGTGCGCTCGCCCGGGGACAGCGTCGCCGCCGGGCGTAGGACGTGGTCCGCCTTCAGGCCGAACTTGGCCAGGAGCGTGCGCACCTCCGCCGGCTCCGTGTCGGGAACCGCCGCACAGAACGCGTCCAGCAGCGACTCGGAGCCGAGGAACAGCTTGCGGGCCTGGTCCACCTCCCCGACCACCACACCCGAGCCGAGCGTGGCATGGCCCGCGTCCAGCGGGACCCGGCCGAGCAGCGCGGCCAGAAGCGTCGACTTCCCTGCACCGTTCGCGCCCGTGACCGCGATCCGGTCGGCCCAGTCGATCTGTACGGTCACCGGGCCGAGCGTGAAGCCCGCGCGGCGCACCTCCGCGTCCCGCAGGGTCGCGACGACCGAGCCGGAGCGCGGCGCCGCCGCGATCTCCATGCGCAGTTCCCACTCCTTGCGCGGCTCCTCGACCACGTCCAGGCGTTCGATCATGCGCTGGGTCTGGCGGGCCTTCGCGGCCTGCTTCTCACTGGCCTCGCTGCGGAACTTGCGGCCGATCTTGTCGTTGTCGTTGTTCGCCTTGCGCCGGGCGTTCTTGACGCCCTTGTCCATCCAGCCGCGCTGCATCTGGGCCCGGTCCTGGAGCGCGGCACGCTTGTCGGCGTACTCCTCGTAGTCGTCGCGGGCGTGCCTGCGGGCGACGTCCCGCTCCTCCAGATAGGCCTCGTAGCCGCCGCCGTAGAGCTTGATCTGCTGCTGGGCGAGGTCGAGTTCGAGGACCTTGGTGACCGTGCGGGTGAGGAACTCGCGGTCGTGGCTGACGACGAGGGTGCCCGCGCGCAGGCCCTTGACGAAGCGTTCCAGGCGCTCGAGGCCGTCGAGGTCCAGGTCGTTCGTCGGCTCGTCGAGGAGGAAGACGTCGTAGCGGGAAAGGAGCAGGGAGGCGAGACCCGCCCTTGCCGCCTGGCCGCCCGACAGGGACGTCATCGGCTGGTCCAGGTCGACGGTGAGGGCCAGGGAGTCGGCGACCTCCTCCGCCCGTTCGTCCAGGTCGGCGCCGCCGAGGTCGAGCCAGCGCTCCAGGCTCACCGAGTACGCGTCGTCCGCGCCCGGCGCTCCGTCCACCAGCGCCTGGGTCGCCTCGTCCATGACCCGCTGGGCCTCGGCCACGCCCGTGCGGCGCGCGAGGAACTCGCGGACGGTCTCGCCCTCCCGGCGTTCCGGCTCCTGCGGGAGATGGCCGACGCTCGCGGTCGGCGGGGAGAGACGCAGTTCGCCCTGCTCGGGCTGGAGCAGCCCGGCGAGCATCCTGAGCAGCGTGGACTTGCCCGCGCCGTTGGCACCGACGAGCCCGATCACGTCCCCGGGCGCGACGACGAGGTCGAGCCCGGAGAACAGGGAGCGGTCGCCGTGGCCGGCGGCGAGGTTCTTGGCGACGAGGGTGGCAGTCATCAGGAGGCCGATCCTAGCTGCCGTCGGCGGGCCGTCGCGTCCGGGATTTCACCGGGCCATCGGCTCCACCAGCACGGTTCCCGACGTACGCGCCACGATGAACGACTCCCCCTTGACCGCCTTCGCCTCCAGGGGGATGCGGTGCCGGCCGGGTTCGAGGATGCCGTCGAAGACCTCGAGGGCGTGGGCGCGGTACAGCCGGTCAAGGCGGTACGCGGTGAGGTGGACGCGGCAGGTGGAGGTGACCTCTATGCCCGCCTCTCCCCCGGCGGCGACCAGACCGGTGAGCCGGCGCCGTTCCAGCGGGCTGCGGTCGAGGGCGTGTTCGATCTGGGCGACGAGGAGCGGGACGATCGGGGCGAGACCGTCGACGTACGCCACTTCGACGCCCGCGCGTTCGAAGGAGTGGCGTACGGCGGCACGTTCCGTCTCCTCGATCGCCCGGCCGAAGGCGACCGCACCGTAGCCCCGCAGTTCGTCGGCCGGCACGTCCGTGGCGTCCCGGGTGATGTCCGCGCCGATGCCGATGGTGCGCAGCGCGGCGGCGAGCTTGGCGAGGACGGCGACGCGGGCGCCGATCAGCAGCACCCGGCGCCGGGCCGCGCCGGGTTCCGCCGAGCCCGGCGCTCCGGCGTTCCCCGCGGTGTCGAGGAGGGAGCCGAGCGCGTTCCGGTACTCGGCGCCGGTGAAGCGGAAGGGCCCGATGCCGTGGTAGCCGTTGAGCTCCAGGTCGGCATGGGGGTCCGTCTGCCAGGCGAAGTCCCGCCACACGTAGTCGTCGCCGTCCCGCTCGATGGCCGCCGTCACGGCGCCGCACGCCAGGTCGGCGCACTCGGGACAGCCGTAGATGATGTACCGGCCGCCCTCCAGGGGAGCGTCCGTCTCCAGGAGCAGGGCGCGGACCTGGGCGGTGAAGATCGCGGGCGGGATGTCGGACGCGAGGGGGGAGACCGCGTCGAGGTCGGACAGCTGGTAGAGGAGGGGGCGCCCGTCGACGATGAAGTCGAGGAAGTCCCGGTGGACTTGGTAGTCACCGTTGGCGAGGACTCCACCGGCACGCATCGCCGGTGCCAGGCCGAAAGTGGCGTACTCGGCAGACATGTTGTGAGTATCCCCAGACCGGGACCGATCTGAGCACGGCATGACATATTCCGCTACGGTCCCCGGGTGAAGACGCGTGGGAGTGGTGAAGTGATCGTGGTCGGCGGCGGGGTCATCGGCCTCACGACGGCGGTGGTGCTGGCCGAGCGCGGCCGGCGGGTCCGGGTGTGGACGCGGGAGCCCGCCGAGCGGACCACCTCGGCGGTTGCGGGCGCGCTGTGGTGGCCGTACCGGATCGAGCCGGAGGCGTCCGCCGGGGAATGGGCGCTCACGTCGCTGTCCGTCTACCAGGAGTTGGCTGAGCGGCCCGGGGAGACGGGCGTACGCATGGTCGAGGGTGTACAGGCCGGGCTGCGGCTGGACGAGCTGGGGTCGTGGGCCGGGCGGGTACCGGAGCTGCGGGAGACGGGTGAGGGGCTGCGAGCTCTGCTGCCGTTGATCGACATGCCGGTGCATCTGGGGTGGCTGCGGGAACGGTTCCTCGCGGCGGGTGGCGTGGTGGAGGAACGGTCCGTCAGCGATCTCGCCGAGGCCGTCGAGTCCGACGCGGTGGACGCCGTCGTCAACTGCACGGGGCTCGGTGCGCGTGACCTCGTACCCGATCCGGCGGTACGGCCCGTGCGGGGACAGCTGGTCGTCGTGGAGAACCCGGGGATCACGACGTGGTTCACGGCGGCGGGGCACGGCGATGCGAGGACCACGTACTTCTTTCCGCAGCCGGGCGGCTTGATCTGCGGGGGAACGGCCGACGAGGACGAGTGGTCGCTCGTGCCCGATCCGGCGGTGGCCGAGGAGATTCTGCGGCGGTGTGCGGAGGTGCGGCCGGAGATCGCGGGGGCGCGGGTGCTGGGTCATCGGGTCGGGTTGCGGCCCACCCGTCGGGCGGTGCGGCTGGAGCGGGAACCCGTTGCCGGGGGGCGGGTGTTGGTGCACAACTATGGGCACGGGGGTGCGGGGATCACGGTCGCATGGGGCTGTGCGGGATTCGCTGCGCGGCTTGTCGGGGGTTAAGGGGGCTGGGCTGACGGTTTTTTACTGCGGGTCGGTGGGGGCTGGTCGCGCAGTTCCCCGCGCCCCTGAACGGGGCGGGGCCTGTCGGCCCCGGCCCGTTCAGCAGTCGGTGATCGTCTCCCCGGCCGTTACCTGGTGGCGGGCGGTGTCATGCGGGTGACGGGATGCGGTGGGCGGTGCGTGTGGCCTGGACTCCGTCGAGGAGGGGTGAGGTCGGGGTCGGGGTGGCCGCGACCGTGCCTGTCGTGGCCCGGGCGAACGCGGGCGTGCCGCCGACGAAGGGGACCCTGGCCGTCGTACGGGACAGGTCCAGCGTCAGGGTCGGGGTGGTCGACGGAGGGTCGATGAGGTCCTTGTCGGTGCCCGCGACGATCAGGGCGAGACGGTGGCCCGCCGGGACGACGTGGTCGCTCGCGTGCAAGTCGAGGGTGATCCGGTACGGCTTGCCCGGGGTGAGCGGGGCACCCTTGCCGGCCGAGGCGTGGTTGCCCAGGTCGGCCCAGCCCCGGCTGAAGATCGTGTAGTCGACGGCGGTCGTCTTCGCCCGCGTCGAGCGGAAGCACGAGCTGTCGCCGGTGGTGCTCGGGCCCCAGCAGGTGCGGTCGGTGAGCGTGGTGATGCCCTCGGCCGCGTCGGCGTAGTCGCGGATGGTGTCGGGGCCGAGGTCGACCAGGACGGCGGTCAGATGGGCCGTCGAGGTGCTCGGGGTGGCCGTCACGGTCACGGTGGACGAGCCGGACACGCGCAGGGACGTGGTGAGTGGCTTGGTGACGAAGCCGGTCTTACTGGGTGTCGGGGTGTCGATCTGCGCCGACCAGTCGGTCTCGCTCAGTCTCGGGTCGTCGGTGAACGTCGCTGTGCCGGACTGCCCCCGCAGGCCCAGGGTGCCCACGCCGGGCTGTGCGCCGGTGCCGGGGCGCAGGGTCACCGGGTGCGTGGTGCGGGGCGGCCAGACGGCCGAGGTGACCCACTGGTCGGGGTGGCGTTCGATGTCCGCCATGGGCTCGTCGTCGATGCCGTTGTCGTAGCCGAGGAGTTCGTGGTCGAACCAGCGGTGCAGGGTGTCGGCCCAGGCGGCGCGGCGGAAGTCGAAGGGGTCGACGTGGCCGGTCTGGGAGAGCCAGATCTTGCGCTCGACGCCGCGCTTCGCGAGGGCGTCCCACCACTGGCCGAAGTGCTTGGGGCGGACGTTGAGGTCCTGCTGGCCATGGATGACGAAGACGCTCGCCCTGACCTTCCGGGCGTCCTTCGCGTAGTCGCGCTCGGTCCAGAAGGACGTCCAGTCGCCGCTGCGCGGGGCTCCGTCGACGATCTTCCGCTGTACGGCGGCGCACTTGGCGCGGGCGGCCGGGCTCTCGACGTAGTCGGACAGCCAGTCGGGGCCGGAGTCGTAGAGGGGGGCGCCCTGGGCGAAGTAGTAGTCGTACCAGGAGGAGATGGCGCTGATCGGGACGATCGTCCTCAGTCCCTTGACGCCGGTGGCGGCGACTCCGTTGGCGATGGTGCCGTCGTAGCTCTTGCCGATCATGCCGGTTCTGCCGTTGGTCCAGGTCGCCTTGGCGCGGTCGGTGCCGGTGCGGCTCGTGTAGCCCTTGGCGCGGCCGTTGAGCCAGTCGACGACGGCCTTCGCGGACTGGATGTCGGAGCGTCCGCCGACGTCGACGCAGCCGTCGGAACGGTTGGTGCCGGCCAGGTCGACGCCGACGAAGGCGTAGCCGCGCGGGACGAAGTAGTTGTCGTAGAACAGCGGCATCTGGACGACGTTGCCGCTCGCGTCGTACGTCTTGCGCTGGCTCTCGTTGCCGCGTCCGCAGCAGGAGTAGTAGGGACTGGCGTCCATGATCACGGGTATCTTGCGGCCCTGCGCGGCGGGTTCGCGGGGCCGGACGATGTCGACGGCGACGCGGTCGGTCTTCCCGTCGCTGTCGCCGTCGAGTCCGGTGTCCACCCAGACGGCCTCGCGGATGGCGTTGTCGTACGAGTAGACGGGCTTGCTCTCCCGTGGGGCGCTGTGGGCGACGGCCGGGGTGAGCAGGGCGGCCATGAGAGCGGCGGTGGCCGCTGTCGCGAGCGTTCTCCAGGCTGTGAGGCGCGTGCGTTTTGGCATGCGCCGGACGGTACCCGCGCCAACTCCCGTACAGAAGAGGGCAACTGGGAGGCCAGCAGGGGGTGAGGGCGCCGGCCGGCATCTTCAGCCCGTCCGGCGTTTGAGGACAAGGCCCGTTCAGGGCCGGAGCGGGGGCCTGGGGGCGACAGCCCCCAGACCGGGGCCGGGGACGCAACCTACCCGTCCCCGAATCCCTCCCCCCTCGCCGCCTTCTCCACCAGCAGCGCCGGCGGAGCGAACCGCTCCCCGTACCGCTCCGCCAACTCCCGCGCCCGGGCGACGAAACCGGGCAGGCCGCCCTCGTAGCCGTTGATGTACTGCAGGACCCCGCCCGTCCAGCCGGGGAAGCCGATCCCGAAGATCGAGCCGATGTTGGCGTCGGCGACGGACGTCAGCACGCCCTCCTCCAGCAGCCTCACCGTGTCCAGGGCCTCCGAGAACAGCATGCGTTCCTGCATGTCCACGAAGGGGATCCGCACCCCCTCGGCGCCCGCCCGCCCGAAGTGCTCGCGCAGCCCCGGCCACAGACCCGTCCGGCTGCCGTCCTCCCCGTACTCGTAGAAACCGCCGCCCCCGCTGCGGCCGGTACGGCCGAACTCGTCCACCATGCGGTCGATCACGGCCTCCGCGGGATGCGTGACCCAGGTGCCGCCCGCCTCCTCCACCGCCCGCTTGGACTCGGCCCGGATCTTGCGCGGCAGGGTCAGCGTCAGTTCGTCCATGAGGGACAGCACCTTCGCGGGGTAACCGGCCTGCGCCGCCGCCTGTTCGATCGACGCGGGCTCGATGCCCTCGCCGACCATCGCGACGCCCTCGTTGATGAAGTGCCCGATGACCCGCGAGGTGAAGAAGCCGCGCGAGTCGTTGACGACGATCGGGGTCTTCCTGATCTGGCGGACCAGGTCGAAGGCACGGGCCAGCGCCTCGTCCCCGGTCCGCTCGCCCTTGATGATCTCGACGAGCGGCATCTTGTCGACCGGCGAGAAGAAGTGCAGTCCGACGAAGTCGCCCTGGCGTTCGACGCCCTCGGCGAGGGCGGTGATGGGCAGCGTGGAGGTGTTGGAGCACAGCAGCGCGTCCGGGGCGACGAGGTGCTCGATCTCCTGGAACACCTTGTGCTTCAGGGCGGTGTCCTCGAAGACCGCCTCGATGACCGCGTCGCAGCCGGCCACGTCCTGCGGGTCGGCGGTCGGGGTGATGCGGGCGAGGAGCGCGTCCGCCTTCTCCTGGGTGGAACGGCCCCGGGAGACGGCCTTCGCGCACAGCTTCTCGGAGTAGTTCTTGCCCTTGGCCGCCGCTTCGGCCGTCACGTCCTTGAGGACGACGTCGATGCCCGCGCGGGCGCACGAGTAGGCGATGCCGGCGCCCATCATCCCGGCGCCGAGGACCGCCACCCTGCGTACCGGGCGCGGCTCGACGCCCTTGGGGCGGTTGGCGCCCGAGTTGACGGCCTGGAGGTCGAAGAAGAACGCCTGGATCATGTTCTTCGAGGTCTGTCCGGCGGCCAGTTCCACGAAGTAGCGGGCCTCGATGACCTGCGCTGTCTCGAAGTCGACCTGGGCGCCCTCGACGGCGGCGGCGAGGATGCCGCGCGGGGCCGGGTAGGGCGCGCCGTTGGTCTGCTTGCGCAGGTTGGCGGGGAAGGCGGGCAGGTTCGCCGCGAACTTGGGGTTGGCGGGGGTGCCGCCCGGGATGCGGTAGCCGGGCTTGTCCCAGGGCTGGTGCGACTCGGGGTTGGCGTCGATGAAGGCGCGGGCCTTGGCCATCAACTCGTCCTGGGTGGCGGCCACTTCGTTGATCAGGCCGTTCTGCAGGGCCCGCTGCGGGCTGTACTGGGTGCCCTGCAGCAGGACCTTCAGGAGCGCGTCGGCGATGCCCAGCATGCGTACCGTACGGACGACTCCGCCGCCTCCGGGGAGAAGGCCGAGGGTGACCTCGGGACAGCCGATCTTCGAACCCGGGGCGTCGAGTGCGACCCGGTGGTGGCAGGCCAGCGCGATCTCGTAACCGCCGCCCAGGGCTGCGCCGTTCATCGCCGCGACCACCGGCTTGCCCAGGGTCTCGATGCGGCGCAGGTCGCGCTTGATGGCGAGGCCGCCGTCGAACAGCTGCTGGGCGGTGTCGGGGGTGACCCGGATCAGGTCGCGCAGGTCGCCGCCGGCGAAGAACGTCTTCTTGGCGGAGGTGATGATGATGCCGCGGATCGTGTCCTTCTCGGCCTCCAGGCGGTCGGTGACCACCGCGAGGGAGTCGCGGAACGCCTGGTTCATGGTGTTCGCGGACTGGTCCGGGTCGTCGAGGACGAGGGTGACGAGACCGGTGCGGTCCTGTTCCCAGCGGATGGTGGTGCTCTGTGTCATGACGAGGGTCTCCGTAGAAGCTCAGAAGTCTCTGGATGCCGCTGATCCCGCTGATTCAGCTGTTTCCGCCGGGGGTTCAGATCCGCTCGACGATCGTCGCGATGCCCATGCCGCCGCCCACGCACAGGGTGGCGAGGCCGTAGCGCTTGTCCTGGCGCTCCAGTTCGTCGATCAGGGTGCCGAGGATCATCGCGCCGGTGGCGCCCAGCGGGTGGCCGAGCGCGATGGCACCGCCGTTGACGTTGATCTTGTCGAGGGACAGGCCCATGTCGCGGGCGAAGCGCAGGACGACGGCCGCGAACGCCTCGTTGATCTCGACGAGGTCGATGTCGTCGATGGTCAGCCCGGCCTTGGCGAGCGCCTTGCGGGTGGCGGGCGCCGGGCCGGTGAGCATGATGGTGGGCTCGGAGCCGGACACGGCGGCGGAGACGATCCGCGCGCGCGGACGCAGCCCGTAGCGCTCGCCGACCTCCTTGGAGCCGACCGCGACCAGTGAGGCGCCGTCCACGATGCCGGAGGAGTTGCCCGCGTGGTGGACGTGGTCGATCTTCTCGACCCAGTGGTACGTCTGGAGGGCCACGGCGTCGAAGCCGCCCAGGTCGCCGATGTCCGCGAACGACGGCTTCAGACGGGCCAGGGAGTCGGCCGTGGTGCCGGGACGCAGGTGTTCGTCGTGGTCGAGGACGACGAGACCGCTGCGGTCCTTCACCGGGACGACGGACTTCTCGAAGCGGCCCGCCTTCCACGCGGTCGCCGCCCGCTCCTGGGACAGGGCCGCGTACTCGTCGACGTCGCGCCGCGAGAAGCCCTCGATGGTGGCGATGAGGTCGGCGCCGATGCCCTGCGGCACGAAGTTGACGGCGAGGTTGGTCATCGGGTCGTTGAACCAGGCGCCGCCGTCGGAGGCCATCGGCACCCGTGACATCGACTCGACTCCGCCCGCGAGGACCAGGTCCTCCCAGCCCGAACGCACCTTGGCGGCGGCCATGTTGACGGCCTCGAGGCCCGACGCACAGAAGCGGTTCTCCTGGACGCCGGCCACCGTGTCGGGCAGTCCGGCGACGACCGCGGCGACGCGCGCGATGTCGGACCCCTGGTCGCCGACCGGTCCTACGACGCCCAGCACGACGTCGTCGATCGCGGCCGGGTCGAGGTCCGGGAAGCGGTTCCTGATCTCGTGGATGAGGCCCACGACGAGGTCGACGGGCTTCGTGCCGTGCAGGGCTCCGTTCGCCTTGCCACGCCCGCGCGGGGTGCGGATCGCGTCGTACACATACGCTTCGGTGCTCACTGGTGGGCCTTTCGGGGAGGGTGGGCGAGCGGGCGTCGACCGAGGTCAGTCGCCATCCTGCAGGAGTCGGGGCACGTCCCAGTCGCGCGCCACGGCCGCCGTGTCAAAACCGGGCTGGGCGGGGCCGCTGTGGATGGACGTGTGGGTGACGGAGAAGCGGGGCACGGGGGCGGGCTGGGTGATGCCGCCGTGGTCGGTGAAGGTGCCGCGGGCGGCGAGGTGCGGGTGGTGCGGGGCCTCGCGCAGCGAGAGGACGGGCGCCACACAGGCGTCGGAACCCTCGAAGACGGCCGCCCACTCGTCCCGCGTACGAGTTCTGAAGCGGGCGGTGACGGCCTCGCGCAGGTCGTTCCAGCGGGTGATGTCCTTGCGGGAGCCGGCGTGGTCCGGGATGCCGAGCAGGTCGAGGAACTCGGCGTAGAACTGGGGTTCCAGCGCGCCGACCGCCATATAGCCGCCGTCGGCGGTCTCGTAGGTCCCGTAGTACGGACAGCCCCCGTCGAGGAGGTTCGCGCCGCGCCGGTCCTGCCAGCGGCCCGCCGCGAGCATGCCGTGGAGCATCGTGGCGAGATGGGCGGCGCCGTCGACGATCGCGGCGTCCACGACCTGGCCGGTGCCTGTCGCGCGCGCGTGGTGGAGCGCGGCGAGGACGCCGACGACGAGGTAGAGGGAGCCGCCCGCGTAGTCGCCGAGGAGGTTGGCCGGGGCGGGCGGCGGCTGATCCGGGGCGCCGATCAGGCCGAGGGTGCCGGTCGGGGCGAGGTAGGCGATGTCGTGCCCGGCGCGGCGGGCCAGCGGGCCCTCCTGGCCCCAGCCCGTCATACGGCCGTAGACGAGCCTCGGGTTGCGGGCGTGGCAGGTCTCGGGTCCGATGCCGAGGCGCTCGGCGACCCCGGGGCGGTAGCCCTCGACCAGGATGTCGGCCCGGGCGGCCAGGTCGAGGACGCGGGCGGGACCGTCGGCTGCCTTCAGGTCGACGATCACCGACCGTTTGTTGCGGTTGGTCACGTCGTACTCGGGGTCGACGGCGAGTCCGGTGCCGCCGGGGCGGTCCACCCGGACGACGTCGGCGCCCAGGTCGGCGAGGAGCATGGCGGCGAACGGTCCAGGGCCGATGCCCGCCAGCTCGACCACGCGCACTCCGGTGAGCGGGCCGCCGCTGCCCGTCGTCCCCGCCACTGACATCGAGCCCCCACCTCCCGTGACACAACCGACGTGACTCCAGCGATGCTAGGAATGCCTTTCACTCCGCACAAGGTTTCACCGGGCACTAATTAAGCAAGCGCTTGGACAAGCCGCTCGTTCCGTAGAACGACCGGCCGCGCGACTCCGTTCCCCCTCACGCTAGCCTCGACCACCGACAACGGCGCGGGACGCACAACGAGGGGTGTCATGAGCAGGCCGAACAAGCTGGAACGTCCGTACGACATCGTGCTGTTCGGAGCCACCGGCTTCGTCGGTGCGCTCACCGCCGACCACCTCGCCGCGCACGCGCCCGAAGGTCTGCGCTGGGCGATCGCCGGCCGGAACCCGGACAGACTGGAGCGGCTGCGCGAGCGCCTGGCGGGCGTCGGGAAGGGCGCCGAGGTGGACGTGCTGGTGGCTGACGTGTCGGATCCCGCCTCGCTGCGCACGCTCGCCGGCCGCACGCGCGTGCTGGCCACGACGGTGGGCCCCTATCTGACGTACGGCGAGGAACTGGTCGCCGCCTGCGCGGACAGTGGCACCGACTACCTCGATCTCAGCGGGGAGCCCGAGTTCGTCGACCTGATGTACGTCCGGCACGACACGCGCGCGCGGGAGACGGGCGCCCGCCTGGTGCACGCCTGCGGTTTCGACTCGATCCCGCACGACCTGGGCGCGTACTTCACGGTCGCCCAGTTGCCCGAGGGGGTGCCGCTGACCGTGGACGGGTTCGTGCGCAGCGAGGCGATGGTCTCGGGCGGCACCTTCGCCTCGGCGCTCAACCAGTTCTCCAGGGGACCGCGGATGCTGGCCGCCGCACGCGACCGGCGGCGCCATGAGCCCCGGCTGCTGGGCCGCCGGGCGACCGCGCCGGCGGGTCCGCCCCGGTTCGCCGGGGAGGTCGGCGCCTGGGCGCTGCCGCTGCCCACCATCGACCCGCAGATCGTGGTGCGTTCGGCGCGGGCACTGGAACGGTACGGCCCCGACTTCCGTTACCGCCATTACGCGGCGGTACGGCGGCTGCCCTTCGCGGTGGGCGGGGTCGCCGCGGTCGGCGCGGTGTTCGCGGCGGCCCAACTGCCGCCCGCGCGGCGCTGGCTGTCCGGTCGGCTGCGGCCGGGCGACGGGCCGAGCGCGGAGCGGCGCGCGAAGAGCTGGTTCTCGGTGCGGTTCGTGGGCGAGGGCGGCGGACAGCGGGTCTTCACGGAGGTCGCGGGCGGCGACCCCGGCTACGACGAGACGGCGAAGATGTTCGCCGAGTCGGCGCTCTGCCTGGCCTTCGACGACCTCCCGGCGACGGCCGGGCAGGTGACCACCGCCGTGGCGATGGGCGACGCCCTGATCGAACGTCTGCGCAACGTGGGCATCACGTTCCGGGTGGCTGCCGGCAAGTGACCGGCGGAGGCGGTGGGGAGGTCTACTGGGCCCAGCCCGTGACCGTGTAGATCATGCCGACGATCCAGGCGAGTCCCGCCAGTACGGCGACGATCAGCGCGGCCGTGACGGCGCGCTCGACGGGCTGGGCGGGGCTGGCGACGGGCTTCGGGGCGCGGTGCGTGGTCATGGACACAGCCTGCCGACAGCTCGGGTCCGCCGACATCCGTACGGGTACTCAGAACACATACTCAGATGATCACTTGAGACCCGCCGGCCCTGCGGTCCCCTCAGGCGGTCGCTTCCTTCAGGGCCCGTCTGCACAGGGCGTCCGCCCGCCGGGTCGTCTCCGGGAGGCGGTAGTGCGGGGTGAGCGCCAGGGTGTGGGCGCAGGCCGTGTCGAGGGTGGTGCGATGGCCGACCGAGACGAACACCGGTTTGACCGCGTCCCGGGTGCGCAGGGCACGGCCGACCTCCTCCGCGCCCGCCAGCAGCGGGGACGCCGAGCCGCGCGGGGTGCCCGGCTCCTCGTAGGCGAAGGTGAACGGGTTCTTCGCCACACCGATCGTGGGCAGGCCGGTGAGGACGCCGAGGTGGCTGGCGAGGCCGAAGCGGCGCGGATGGGCCAGGCCGTAGCCGTCGCAGACGACGAGCCCCGGCGGGACGGCCAGGGCTTCCAGGGCGGCCATGACGGCCGGGATCTCGCGGAACGCGAGGAGGCCGGGCACGTACGGGAAGGAGACCCGCCCGACGGCCGTGGCCTCGGCGACGACGTCGTGGCTCGCCGCGTCCAGGACGACGGCGGCGGCCACCACCAGGTCCCGCTCGTCGTCGTAGGCGACGTCGACGCCGGTGACGTGCCCCGTCCCGGGCGGCGGGCCCGGCTCGTCCAGGACGACCCGCAGCCGCAGTTCGTCCTGGACCGCGCGGGCCCGCTCCTCGGTCGTGGGCCAGGCCGCCGGTACGGGCACGGTCGTCGTCTTCGTCTCCATGGTGACGACGAGCGTACGGGCCGGCCCGCCGGCGTCCCACCGCAGGTCACTTGTTGCCGAGTGCCCTCTGCAGCTGTGCCTTGTTCATGTCCGAACGGCCCTGCACATTCCGCTTCTTGGCCTCCTCGTAGAGCTGGTCGTACGTCGGCCCCTGGGCGCCCTGGTGGGAGCGCTGACCCCCGCGTTTGCTGGACGACATGTCCTGGGTCGACGTACGGCTGGCGGTCTTGGACTCGCCGGACCGGGCGCGTTCCTTGTTGACGGTCCGCGCGGCGATCTCCTCGGCGCGCTTCTCGCTCTCGCCGCGGTCCCGGGCACTTTCCTTGATGTGCTCGTACTGACGTTCCCGCTTGGGGCTCGCACCGCGTGGCATGGACGTTCACTTCCTTCGCTCGCGCTGTCCTCTCGGGCTGGTGTCGGTGAACGGGTACCCAGGCCTCAGGATTCGAGCCGTGCCACGCGCCCCTTCTCTCCGGCGGCCCAGCAGCCGAGGTCGGGGGTGCAGTCCACGGTGTCGTACGAGCCCGTGTCGACGGTCTTCCAGGTGCGGCCCGCGTCCGTGGTGAGGTCGGTGCCGGTCGGGCCGACCGCGAGCGCGGCCGTGCGGCTGTACGGGAGCCAGGCGACGCCGGAGCGGTAGGCGGGCGGGGAGGCGGCTGCCGTCGTCCAGGTGCGGCCGCCGTCCGTGGTGCGCGCGCCCGCCCGCGGTGAGGCCTGGTCGGCGCGGTAGTCGCCGCCGACGGCCAGTCCGTGCGTGCGGTCGCGGAAGGCGAGCGCGAAGACACCTCGGGCCGGGTCGCCCGCCGGTATCGGTGAATCGCTGGCCCGCCAGGTGAGCCCGCGGTCGGCGGAGTGCAGCACGCGCGCGCGTGCGCCCCCGCCCGTGGCCAGCCACACATCACGGGGCCCCGAGCTGACCAGGCACTGTCCGCTCGCCGCGAAGCCCGCCTCGCCCTCCAGTGCGGCGGGCATGCCCGCGCTGGGCAGCACCTCCCAGGAGCGTCCGCCGTCGCTGGTGGAGAGGATGCGGAACTTTCCGTCCACCGGGTCACTCATCGCGAGGCCGTGGCGGCTGTCGAAGAAGGTGAGGCAGTCATAGAAGGCCCTGGCGTCGGTGTTGCGGAAGGACTCGGTCCAGGTCCGGCCGCCGTCCTCGGTGCGGTAGACGCGGGACGCCTCGCCCTCGCCGATGGCCAGGACCACGGCCCGGCGGACGTCGAAGGCCTCGATGTCCCTGAACTGGAGCTCGGCCGCGCCGGGCGGAGAGACGTTTCGCCAGGTCGTTCCGCCGTCGGTGGTGCGCAGTACGGTGCCCTGGGTGCCGGCGAGCCAGGCGGTGCTCCGGCTGACGGCGGACAGTCCGCGGAAGCGGACATCGGGGGCGCCGCTGTCCTTCGGCGCCCAGTGCGGAGTGCGGTGTCCGGGCCCGGGAACGGCGCCCGTCCCCTCGTACGCCTGCGCGGGTGCGGCCAGTCCGGCGGCCACAGCGGCGAGCGCCGCGACGCACGCGCCCGCCGTCGCCCTTCGCCTCGCCCGAGTCGTACGGCTGTTCTGTCGCTGCATCCCCTTGATCCTCATGGCGGGCGAAGGTAGCAGGGAATGAACTCGGTGACAGAGGTCACTCGAAATCGAGGTGCACTGTTTGACTCATTCCAGCGTCTCTCTCAGTGTGCGGACCGTTCCACCAGGAGTCCGGCCAACCGTCACAAGGGAGCAAGGCGTTGTCCACCGTCATCGAGCAGCTCGTAGAGGCCCGTCTCGTCGCCGCCGCACCGCGGATGACGAGCATTCCCGCGACCCTCACCTACGACCGGAGCGACCCGTTCGCCGTCCGGATGACCTTCCCCGCACCGGCCACCCTGGAGGGCGTGGAGGTCCGCTGGACCTTCGCCCGCGAGCTCCTCGCGGACGGCATGCTGGAAGCGCGGGGTCACGGGGACGTGCGCGTGCGGCCGTACGGGTACGACCGCACGGTCCTGGAGTTCCACGCCCCCGAGGGCACCGCGGTCGTGCATGTCCGCTCGGGCGAGCTGCGGAGCTTCCTCGCGGCCACCACGGAACTGGTGCCGGTCGGCCTGGAGCACCTCCAGACGGACCTGGACCGCGACCTCGCGGAGCTGATGCGCGACGCCCTGTGAAGCACCCTTAAATGCTTTGACAGCCTGAAACGCCTCTTCCTACGCTTGCAGCGGTCCTGTTGCCGTCGAATGGAGAAGGACGTTGCTCTACTGAGGTCCTGAGACACCGCGCCGCACACCCTCCTGTGGTGTGTCCGCGCAGCGTGCGACCTCGGTGTTCGAGCCGTCCGTGCCTCCGTCCGGAGCAGGGCCTTTCTCGTGCCACCAGGATTCTCCCGCCGCCCCGTCGGTGTCTCGACACGCGATTGCCCCCATCGAATCAAGCAACCGCGAGGCCACATGTCAGCCACCACTTCCATCGCCGTCACCTCCCTGTCCTTCGCCTGGCCCGACGGCACCACTGTCTTCGACGGCCTCGACGCCGCGTTCGGCCCCGGCCGCACCGGGCTCGTCGGCGTCAACGGATCAGGCAAATCCACGCTGTTGAAGCTGATCGCCGGTCAACTGCCGCCGGTGGACGGCATCGTCCGGGTCGCGGGCGACGTCGGCTACCTCCCGCAGACCGTCACCCTCGACACCGCGCTGCGGGTCGACGAGGTCCTCGGCATCGCCGCCCGCCGGGCCGCGCTGCACGCCATCGAGGCGGGCGACGTGGCCGAGAAGCACTTCGAGACGATCGGCGACGACTGGGACGTGGAGGAACGCGCCCTGGTCACACTCGGCGAACTCGGGCTCGGCCACATCGAGTTGGACCGCACGGTCGGCGAGGTCTCGGGCGGCGAGGCGGTCCTCCTGCGGCTCGCCGCGCTGCTCCTCGACCGCCCGGACGTACTCCTGCTCGACGAGCCGACCAACAACCTGGACCTGTACGCGCGCCGCCGCCTGTACACGGCCGTCTCCTCCTGGTCCGGGGTGCTGATCGTGGTCAGCCACGACCGCGAACTCCTGGACCTGGTCGACCAGATCGCCGACCTGCGCTCCGGAGAGGTCACCTGGTACGGCGGCAACTTCTCGGCGTACGAGGAGGCGCTCGCCACCGAACAGGAGGCGGCCGAGCGGATGGTGCGGGTGGCCGAGGCCGACCTGAAGAAGCAGAAGCGCGAACTGGTCGACGCACAGGTCAAGTTGGCCCGCCGCAAGAAGTACGGACAGAAGATGTTCGAGCAGAAGCGCGAGCCGAAGATCGTCATGGGGGCGCGCAAACGATCCGCCCAGGAGTCGGCCGGCAAGCACCGCATCATGCACGAGGAGCGGCTCGCCGACGCGAAGGAACGGCTCGACGACGCCGTGGAGGCCGTACGGGACGACGACGAGATCCGCGTCGACCTGCCGTACACGGCCGTACCGCCGGGCCGGACCGTACTCACGCTCCTGGACCTGGAGTTGGCGTACGGCGCGAGCGCCGGCTCCTTCGATCTGCGGGGGCCGGAGCGGGTCGCGCTGATCGGGCGCAACGGGGCGGGCAAGACGACCCTGCTGCGGACGATCGCCGGGGAGCTGGCACCGGTCTCCGGGGAGGCACACGCGCACGTACCGCTGCGTTTCCTGCCCCAGCGGCTCGATGTCCTCGACGACGCGCTCACGGTCGCCGAGAACGTGGCCAGGTTCTCGCCCGGCGCCACCAACAACCGGGTGCGTGCGCGGCTGGCCCGCTTCCTGTTCCGGGGGGCGCGTGCCGACCAGCAGGCGGCGACACTGTCGGGCGGCGAGCGTTTCCGCGCCGCCCTGGCCGCCCTGATGCTGGCCGAGCCCGCACCCCAGCTGCTGATGCTGGACGAGCCGACCAACAACCTGGACATGGCCAGCGCCCGACAGCTGACCACAGCCCTGGACTCCTACGAGGGCGCGCTGATCGTGGCCAGCCACGACCTGCCCTTCCTCGAGTCGATCGGGATCACCCGGTGGCTGCTGCTGGACGGGGAGTTGAAGGAAATCTCACCGGAGGAGGTGGGGTGATCGTCCAGGGGGCGCGGGCCCCGGTCTGACCACCGGGGCTTTTGTCCGCACACGCCCGCGTGCATGATGGCGCGGACACCCCCTTCCGATACGGAGTCCCACTCGTGCCCAGCAAGAAGGCGCTCATACGCCGCCCCAGCCCGCGCCTGGCCGAGGGCCTCGTCACGCACATCGAGCGCGAGGAGATCGACACCGACCTCGCCGGCCGGCAGTGGGAGGCGTACGCGGAAGCCCTGCGCACACACGGCTGGGAGACCCTCGAGGTCGATCCGGCGGACGACTGCCCGGACTCGGTGTTCGTCGAGGACGCGGTGGTCGTCTACCGCAACGTCGCGCTGATCGCGCGGCCCGGCGCCGAGTCCCGGCGCGGTGAGACCGGCGGGGTCGAGGAGGCGGTGGCCCGGCTCGGGTGTTCGGTGAACTGGGTCTGGGAGCCGGGCACCCTGGAGGGCGGTGACGTCCTCAAGGTCGGCGACACGATCTACGTCGGGCGGGGCGGGCGCACGAACGCCGCCGGGGTGCAGCAGCTCAGGGCCGTGTTCGAGCCGCTCGGGGCCCGGATCGTGGCCGTACCGGTGAGCAGCGTGCTGCATCTGAAGTCGGCGGTCACCGCGCTGCCCGACGGGACGGTCATCGGGCACGCTCCGCTGGTGGACTCCCCCTCCCTCTTCCCGCGTTTCCTGCCGGTGCCGGAGGAGTCGGGGGCGCATGTGGTGCTGCTGGGCGGCGGGAAGCTGCTGATGGCGGCGAGCGCGCCGAAGACTGCCGAACTGCTCGCCGATCTCGGTCATGAGCCGGTGCTCGTGGACATCAGCGAGTTCGAGAAACTCGAGGGCTGTGTGACGTGCCTCTCGGTGCGGCTGCGGGAGTTGTACGTCTGACCGGGCGGTCGGGGCACCCGTTCGGCCCCCGACCTGCGCGTCCGGAACGTCATCGCGTCCTGGTACGCACCCCTGGTACGTACCCGCTGATCAGCGATCTTTACAACGCACTTAACCTACGCTCGCGTAACCTACGGAAACGTAGCCTACGATGCCGTAGGTTGACCCTCGGGTTTAGGCAGTCCGCTCACCGCATACCGCTCGCAACGTCTTTCTGGAGCATTCATGACGATCACTTCTCCGCACCTCGGCAGCCCGTCCGGCGCCTGGACCGACGCCCGGCTGCTGTACGCACTGGAAGAAGTGGTCGAGACCGAACTCAACCGGCATCTGAAGGTCGCCAAGGACTGGATGCCGCACGAGTACGTGCCGTGGAGCGACGGCCGCAACTTCCCCGGCATCTTCGAGGACGGCGAGGCCTGGGACAAGGAGCAGTCCAAGGTCACCGAGCTCGGCCGGATCGCCCTGGTCGTCAACCTCCTCACGGAGGACAACCTCCCCAGCTACCACCACGAGATCGCCAGCCTGTTCGGCCGCGACGGCGCCTGGGGCACCTGGGTGCACCGCTGGACGGCGGAGGAGGGCCGGCACGGCATCGTGATGCGTGACTACCTGCTCACCTCCCGCGCCGTCGACCCGGACAAGCTCGAGGCGTTCCGGATGCAGCACATGGCCGAGGGCTTCGAGTCGGACAACCGGCACTCGATGCTGCACTCGGTGGCGTACGTCGCCTTCCAGGAGCTGGCCACGCGTGTCTCGCACCGCAACACCGGCCACCAGTCGGGCGACCCGGTCTGCGACCGCATGCTGGCCCGCATCGCGACCGACGAGAACCTGCACATGGTCTTCTACCGGAACCTGCTGAAGGCCGCCTTCGAGCTGGCGCCCGACCTGACCATGCAGGCCGTCCGGGACGTGATCGTCAACTTCCGCATGCCCGGTCACGGCATGCCCGGCTTCGAGCGGGCCGCCGCGCAGATGGCGATCGGCGAGGTCTACAACATGCGCATCCACCACGACGACGTGCTGCAGCCCGTGCTGCGGCATCTGAAGGTCATGGAGATGAGCGACCTCAGCGGTGAGGGTCTCCAGGCCCAGGAGGAACTGGGCATGTTCATGGGCGGCCTGGACGCGGAGGCGTCCAAGTTCGACGAGAAGCTCGCGGCCCGCAAGGCCCGCATGGCGGCGCGCGCGGCGGGCTGACCCGCCCGGCGAGACCGCTCACTCGAACACCACTCACTCGTACGCCGTCACCTCGGCCGGCGCCGCGTCCTGGACGTCGGCGCCACGAGGTGGCGGCGCGGTGTTTTCGGCAGAGGTCAGTGGGAGGTGTGCGAGGTGCGTCGGAGATTGAGCCGCTCCTTCTCGGAGAGGCCGCCCCAGACGCCGAACCGTTCGTCGTTGCTGAGCGCGTACTCCAGGCAGGCCGGGCGCATCTCGCACATCCCGCAGATGCGCTTCGCCTCGCGCACCGAGCTGCCCGGCTCGGGGAAGAAGAAGTCGGCCCCGGTCTCCGCGCAGAGGGCCTGCGCCTGCCAGGCGCTGTCCATCGGGGTGATCGTCTCGTAGTGCATGGGTGAGATCGTGCCGGGCGGTGAAAAACGTTCGCTCAACGTCCGATCAACGCGGGGTACGGGGGGCGGCCGACGAACGGCCCGGGCGGCTCGGAGGCTGCCGGTCCGCCCGATGATGCTCCCGCCGGACGCGTGAACGCACGGCGGCGCGCGGACTCCGGCGGCGATTGTCAGTGGGCGGTGCAAGACTCGGCAGAGCAGTCGAGGGTCCCCCGCAGAGGGCGGGGCCCACTGAGGAGGGCAATGATGCTCACCACCCGTTTCGTGACCGGCGCCCCGAACTGGATCGATCTCGGCACCCCCGACATCGAGGGTGCCATCTCCTTCTACCGCGCGCTCTTCGGCTGGGACTTCCAGTCGGCGGGCCCCGAGGCCGGCGGGTACGGCTTCTTCCAGCTCGACGGGCGGACCGTCGCGGGTGGCATGCAGAACGGCGAGGAGCAGGGCCCGCCGTCCTGGAACGTGTCCTTCCAGACCCCGGACGTCGACGCCACCGTCAAGGCCGCCGAGCAGGCCGGGGGCGCCGTCCCGGCGCCGCCCATGGACGTCATGGACGCGGGCCGGATGGCCGTCCTCACCGACACCACCGGCGCGGCCCTCAACCTCTGGCAGCCCGGCCGGATCAAGGGCCTGGAGGTCGCGGGCGAACCCGGCTCCCTGTGCTGGGTCGAGCTGTACACGACCGACGTCCCCAAGGTCGCCGCGTTCTACAGCGCGGTGCTGGGCCTGGAGACCTCGGGGGTGTCGTTCCCCGGCGGGTCGTACACGTGCGTGAACCCGGCGGGTGCAGGGGAGGACGGGATGTTCGGCGGGATCGTCGACGTGGACGAGGACCCGGCGGGCGTCGTCGAGACGACTCCGCACTGGCTTCCCTACTTCGAGGTCCCCGACACCGACGCGACGGTCGCCAAGGCCCAGGAACTCGGCGGCCGGGTGAGGATGCCGGCCACGGACGTGGAGAGCGTCGGCCGCATCGCCCGCCTCACCGACCCGTACGGGGCCCGCTTCGCGGTGATCAAGAGCGCACCGAGGCAGATGTAAGGGACGCCATCGATGCCCCGAAGGGGACGTGGGGCCGCGCCGACGCGAGGAACGGGCCACGCGCCCCGCAAGGGGCGCGTGGCCCGTTCCTCAGGGGCGCGGGGAACTGCGCGACCAGCCCCCACCGGCCCGCGGGCAAGCAACGTCCACCCCGCCAGGCCCCGCGCAGCACAGCGCTACGCCGAGGCGCGCCGGACCAACGTGGTCGGCAGGACCACGGTGGCCGGCGCACCGCCCGCGGGGGCGACCGCAGGGTCGACCACGCCCAGCAACAGACGTGCCATCAGCCTGCCCATCTCCTCGATGTCCTGGCGGACCGTGGTGAGCGGCGGGTCGGTCTGTTCGGCGACCGGCAGCATGTCGTCGAAGCCGACCACGGCGACGTCCTCGGGCACGCGCCGTCCGCGTTCGCGCAGGACGCGCAGGGCACCCGAGGCGGTCAGGTCGTTGGCGGCGAACACGGCGTCGAGGTCCGGGCACCAGTCGAGGAGTTCCCGCATCGCGCGTTCCCCGCCCGCCGGGGTGAAGTCGCTCTCGACGATCAGCCGTGGGTCCGCGTCGGGCATGACGTCCCGGAACCCGTCGCGCCGGTCGGCGGCCGAGGTCTGGTCGAGGGGGCCGGTGATGTGCGCGATCCGCGTCCGCCCGAGGGAGACGAGATGCCGTACGGCGGTGCGAGCGCCACCCCGGTTGTCGCTGTCGACGTACACGGCGTCGCGGGTGCCGTCGCTCCAGCCGGGCCGGCCGCCGAACACGGTGGGAACGCCGGCGCGCTGGACCAGGCCGGGCAACGGATCGTCGAGGTGGAGGGAGAAGACGAGCGCGCCGTCGACGTGCCCACCGGCGAGATACCGGCCGACGCGGGAGTGGTCGTCGCGCCCCTCGGTGAGCAGCAGCACGAGCTGGGAGTCGTGGGCGGTCAACTCCTTGCTGATTCCCCGGAGTTGGAGGGCGAAGAAGGGGTCGGCGAAGACCCTGGTCTCCGGTTCGGCGATGACGACGGCGACGGCGTCGTGCCGTCTGGTCACCAGGGAGCGCGCCGCCTGGTTGGGCACGTACCCGAGTTCCTCGACGGCCTGCCTGACCCTTTCGACGAGGGGCTCGCGCACGCCGTCCCCACCGTTCACCACGCGTGAGGCGGTGGCCCGGGAGACCCCCGCCCGCGCGGCCACGGCCTCCAGGGTGGGTCGCGACGCGGTCTCGGTCACTTGAGGGCTCCTCATCGGCGGTTGCCGATCAGGATAGTCCCGGCCCGTACGGGATGAGAGCGCTCTCGGGCCCCGTCAGTGGTGGTGCGACGACTGCGACTTTTGTGACTGTTGGGGCTGTTGGGGCTGCTGGAACTGCTGGGACTCATGCAGCGCCCCCGCCCCACTCCCGCCGTGCGGCTCGTATCCGGGGATCGTCCCGTCCGTCCTCCGTACCAGGAACAGGCCCGCCATCCCCATGTCCGAGTGGCTCTGTACATGGCAGTGGTACATCCACGCGCCCGCTCCCACCCCCTCCCCCGCGATCACCTGGAAACCGAAGGAGTCCGCCGGGCCCACGATCTTGTTGTCGACGACCTGGCTCGGGTCGTCGGGGCCGGTGAGCAGGCCGGTGCGGTTGTCCGCCCAGCGGTGACCGTGCATATGGAAGGTGTGGTAGTACTCGCCGTGCGTAATCATCACGAACTCGACGCGATCGCCCACCGTGGCCTCGAAGTTCGGGCTCTGATGGCCCGGCCTGTTGTTGATCGTCATGTCGTTGAAGACGATCGTGTGCGTGGTGTCCGGGAGGATGTCCCCCTTGCGCCGGACGATCACCGGGCCGTAGAGACCCTTGCGGATGCCCCCGGTGCCGTGTTCGGTGCCGACGACATGATCGTGGTAGTGCCAGTAGCCGGCACTCCCGGCCCGCCAGGTCCCGTCCGTACGGCGGCCCGGGGCGTGTGTGCGCCAGGTGTAGGTGCGGCTGCCGCCCGGTTCGACCTCGCTGTGACTCAGTTTCGTGCCGTCGCTGGAGATCTCGTAGTCCATGCCGTGAACGTGCAGGCTCACCGCCACGTCCGTCGTGTTCTCCAGGGTGATGTGCGCCGTGTCGCCCTCGTTCAGCTCGATGAGCGGGCCGGGAACCGACGCCGTGCCCCGCGCGAAGCCGTAGCCCATCTGCCCGTCGGCGAGCCGCTCGGCGTACAGCTGGAGGTGGCGCACCTCGCCGCCGGCCGGAGCGGTCTTCGCGAGTGCGGCGGTCGCGCCGCCGGCCTCCGGGGTGACCGACAACGATGTCGCCACGGCGGCGCCCCCGAGCAGCACCCGTCGGTTGAAGTCACGTCTGTCCATGTCGAACTCCCCACCCTGGTACGGCTGGTACGGAAGATGCGCAGCGGGAACGAGAGGAACCGGTGAGACGGTAGCGGCCCGGCACCGGTTTATCCACACTCAGGACAAAGTTCGTGCGATCCCGGTCATACCTCTTGGCGAGCCACCCAAAGGGGTCTAGCTTCCTTTGCGTTTGCTGTGACCGAAGAGGGGTCGGTGACCACATGCGGTTCACATCGCATCAGGAATCCAAGCATCAGGAATCCACGCAATTACGGAAGTTGAGCGCGAGAAGCAGAGAAAGCGGCGCAAGGGGACGGAGGCGGGCCTGGGCGGCCACCGTGGCCGCCGGAGTCGTCACCGCCGGACTGCTGTCGGGCCCCGCCGCCAGCGCGCGGCCGGCTCCCGACCCGTCCGCGACAACGATGTCCGTCACGTCGCCGCCGGGCGGCAGCGGTGTACGTGTCCTCGTCTTCCACGGTTCGGCCGCCGCCGGGGACGAGTCTCCGGTCGTCAACGCCGGGATCGAGGCGATCGAGCGGATCGGCCTGTCCGGCCCGGCGGCACAGCGCTTCGACGTCGAGGCGACCGACGACGCCTCCGTGTTCACGGACGGGCCCCGGCTCGGGACCTACAACGCGATCGTCTTCCTCACCGGCGGCGGTGACGTCCTCGACCCCGAGGAGGAAGCCGGGCTGGAGACCTATATGGAGGCCGGCGGCGGTTTCGTCGGCATCCATGACGCGGCCCGCGCGGAACCGTTCTCCGACTGGTTCACCGGCTTGGTGGGCGCCCGGCCCGCTGCCACCAGCCCAACCGCCGTACAGCGCGCGACCGTTGAGGTGGGCGACCGTCGCCATCCGGCCACCAGGGAGCTGCCTACGCAGTGGAAGCGGCCGGACCAGTGGCTGAACTGGGTGAAGAACCCCTCCGGCGACGTCCACACCGTGGCCCGGGTGCGCGAGTCGACGTACAAGCCCGGGGCGAGCGCCAACGGGTGGGATCACCCGGTGAGTTGGTGCCGTGACTACGACGGCGGCCGGTCCTTCTACACGGGCATGGGCGGTACGGCGTCGTCGTACGACGAGACGGACTTCCGCAGCCATCTGCGCGGTGCGCTGCTGTGGACGACCCGGCTGGCGCAGGCCGACTGCAAGGCCACCATCAACTCCAGTTACCGGGCGGAGCGGTTGACCCAGCCGAACCAGCCGGGTCAGAGCGACCAGATCGGTGAACCGCACGGGCTGGTGACCGCGCCCGACGGGCGGGTGTTCTACATCGGGCGGGGCGGCGCCGACTCCTCCCAGCCGGTGGTCACCGACTGGAACAACCCGGCCATCGGCAAGGGCAAGGGACAGATCCACATCTACGACCCGCGGACCAAGAAGGTCACTCTGGCGGGCGAGTTGACCGTCTTCGGCAACAAGGGCGGCGGGGACGAGCTGATCAAGGTCGAGGAGGGACTGCTCGGCATCGAGCTCGATCCGTCCTTCGAACGCAACGGCTGGGTGTACCTCCACTACACGCCCCATGCGCGGATCAACCGCGACACCAGAATGGCCGAAAGGTACGTCTCCCGTTTCACCCTCGACCCGGCCACCAACCGGCTCGACCTGAACAGCGAGAAGGTGCTGCTCAAGTGGCCGGTGCAGATCCACAGTTGCTGTCACTCGGGCGGCGGGATGGCCTGGGACTCCAAGGGGAATCTGTACATCGCCACCGGTGACAACAACTCCAGTGGTTTCAGCGAGGGTTACTCCGGCAACAACCCCCAACCGGCGTACAGGGGCGTGTCGTTCGCCGACGCCCGGCGCACGGCCGGCAACACCAACAACCTCAACGGGAAGATCCTGCGCATCCATCCGGAAGCCGACGGGACGTACACGCTTCCCGAGGGCAACCTCTTCACGGGCCGGGAGACCGCCGAGGGCGGCGGGAAGACACGCGGTGAGATCTATGTGATGGGGGTCAGGAACCCGGCCCGCATCTCCGTCGACAAGGCGACCGACACCCTGTACGCGGGCTGGGTCGGGCCGGACGCGAGCACGCCCTCGACGACCTGGGGTCCGGCGAAGTACGACACGTTCGCCGTCATCACCGGGGCGGGCAACCGGGGTTGGCCGTACTGCATGGGCAACAAGCAGCCCTACCGTGACCGCAATCTGCCCGATCCTTCCAAGCCTCTGGGCTGGTACGACTGCGACCACCCGAAGAACGAGTCGCCCAACAACGACGGTCTGGTCAATCTGCCGCCCGTCACCGGCAACAACATCTGGTACTCGCCCCAGGGCGGCGCCCCTGACTTCCCGCGCGACGCGAGCGGCGTCCCGTCGTACAAGCAGGCGGAGAGCACGTATCTGCTGCCGTGGCTCAAGGGCGGCGGCCAGGCCGCGATGAACGGTCCGGTGTACCGCTACGACGCGGCGAGCGCGAGCACGACCAAGTGGCCGGCCTACTGGGACGGCAAGTGGTTCGTGGGTGACTTCTACGACGCCGACCAGCCGCGCAACGCGGTAGTCACCGACCCGAAGACGCACGGCGACGGCGGACTGCCCATCCACTCCGAGTCGTTGAAGAAGATCGTGCCGATCGGCAACGACGGCATCAAGAACCTCATGGACTGGAAGTTCGGTCCCGACGGCTCGCTCTATGTCCTCGACTACGGCCGGGGTTTCTTCACCTCGGACGCCAAGTCGGCGCTGTGGCGGGTCACTTACACCGGCGGCGGCCCGACGCCCGCGGTCGGCGACCTCGCGAGGGGAGCGGAGTAGTGCGCAGACGACGCAGCAGGCTCTGGACGGCGGTGCTGGCATCGCTGTTGATGGTCCTCGGGCTGACCTCGACGGCGGGGGCACGCCCCGCGGGCGAGGCGGCCGCCATGCCGACCGCCACCGATGCCGCCGCTGCCCAGGTGCTCACCTGGACCGCGGGCGACGACATCACCAAGTACGCCTCCGTGCCGGCCACGGCGGTGGCGGGCGCGACGACGATCGTCTTCGAGAACAGTGCGGCGACCGGCAACACCATGGGAATGCCGCACACGTTGACCTTCGACGTCTCCGACCCGGAGTACAACAACGACGTCCCGCTCAACATCCTCGCCAACCCGAACGACGACCAGGGCGGCCGGCACACCGCCGAGGTCACGCTCACCCCGGGCCGCTACCGCTACTACTGCACGATTCCGGGCCACGGCCAGATGCAGGGCATCCTCGTGGTGACGGAGGGCGGCGGCTCGGACACCACGGCCCCGGTGACCTCGGCGACGGTCACCGGTGCGCGGAACTCGCAGGGTGAGTACGTCGGTTCGGCGAGTGTGGCGATCGGCGCGAGTGACGAGGGTTCCGGCGTCGACCGGGTCGAGTACGCGATCGGCGCGGAGGGCGCCTGGCAGCCGTACACCGCACCGGTCGTGATCGACCAGGTCGGCAGCCATTCGGTGCGTTACCGGGCGTTCGACAGGGCGGGCAACGCGGCCGCCGAGAAGAGCGTCGCGTTCACGGTGGTCGCGCCGCCTACGGACGACAAGGCGCCGCCGGAGACCTCGGCGACCGTCACCGGTGAGCGGAACGCGGCCGGGGCGTATCTCGACATGGCGACGGTCACCGTCTCCGCGTCGGACACCGGTTCCGGGATCAACACGGTCGAGTACGCGGTGAACAGCGGGAGTTGGCAGCCGTACACCGGCCCGGTGATGGTGCATCAGGTCGGCAGTCACAGTGTCCGCTACCGTGCCACCGACAAGGCGGGCAATGTCTCCGCCGAGAAGAGCGTCGCGTTCACCGTCGTGGCGCAGCCCGCCGAGGACACGGTCCCGCCGGTGACCGGGGTGACCGTCGAGGGCACCCGGAACGCGAACGGCGCCTACGTCAACAGCGCCAGGGTGACCGTCAGCGCGACGGACCACGGTGGCTCGGGGGTCGCCACGGTCGAGTACTCGCTCGACGGCGGCCCCTATCTGGCGTACACCGCGCCGGTGGTCGTGGACCGGGCGGGCGCTCACTCGGTGACCTACCGGGCGAGCGACAAGGCGGGCAACACCAGCGAGGCGCGCTCGGTGAGTCTCACGGTCGTGGCGGGCGGCGGGGTTCCGGCGCCCAACTGCCCCGAGTACGACGAGCGGTTGACGGTGATCGTGGGCACGGTCGACTCCGGGGTGGTCAACCGGGTCACCAACAACCGGTGCCGGATAGGTGAGTTGATCGAGGACGAGCGGGAGTGGACGTCCCACGCCCTGTTCCTCAAGCACGTACGGACCGTCCTCGACGGGCTGTTCAAGGACGGCGCCGTCGACGAGCGTGAGGACGCGGCGATCGAGGAGGCGGCCCGCGCCTCCGGTATCGGCAGGCCGGGGCAGACCGAGGGCTACCGCACGATCCTCGACGGTACGCCCGCGTCCCTCGCCAAGTGGCAGCAGGTGGGCGGTGGTTCGTTCGCGCCGAACGGCGACGGGTCGATCACCAGCAGCACGACGGTCGCGGGGATGGGCATGCTGTGGTTCCCGGAGCGCAAGTACGGCGACTTTTCGCTGAAGCTGCAGTGGCGGGACGACGCACCGGGCACGGGCAACGCCAACTCCGGTGTGTTCGTGCGTTTCCCGTGGGTCCACGGTCACCCGGAGGAGTCCCGGCCGGAGTGGGTCGCCATCAAGTACGGGCACGAGGTGCAGGTGCTCGACCGGCCCGACGGCGACATGTACAAGACGGGCTCGGTCTACGGCTTCGACCGGGTGGGTCTCGCCGGAGCCGGCGTCACCCAGAAGGGCACCTGGAACGACTACGAGATCCGGGTGGTCGACCAGCACTACTCGGTGTACCGCAACGGCGTGCTGATCAACGAGTTCGACAACACCGGGGGCCAGGACTTCGCCCCGCCGCGCTCGGACGACCCGGGCACGGACGGGCGGCGGTTCGCGTCCGGGTACATCGGCCTCCAGGTGCACGGCACGACCGATGTGGTCTCCTACCGGGACATCCGCATCAAGGAACTGTGAGACGGACGATGCCATGGCCCGGCGGGGCTTGGCAGTAGGGGTTGCGTTTCGGCCGCGGGTTCGTGGTGGCTGATCGCGCAGTTCCCCGCGCCCCTATGGCGTCCGGCGCGTCACCACCCCGTGTGGTGGCGCGCCGGAGTCGTCGGCTGCCGTCGGCTGCCGTCATCAGGTCAGTCCTTACGGGCCCTGCTCGGCTGCACGCGCTTGGGCTCGCCCGGCATCTTCGGGTACTCCGGGGGATACGGCAGGTCACCGAGTCCGTGCTCGTGTTCGTCGCGGCGGGCGAGTTCGAGCAGGGCGTCGAGGGAGAAGGCGTGGTCGTCCATGTCGGCGTGGACGTCGCCCAGTTCGGCGAACCGGCCGGGCATGGTCGCGAGGTCGAAGTCGAGCGGCCGCGCGTCACCGACCTCGTCCCACGTCAGGGGGGCCGAGACCGGGGCGTGCGGCCGGGGCCGTACGGAGTAGGCGGAGGCGATGGTCCGGTCGCGAGCGGTCTGGTTGTAGTCCACGAAGATCCGCTGCCCCCTCTCCTCCTTCCACCACCTGGTCGTCACCTGCTCCGGCATCCGCCGCTCCAGCTCCCGTCCGGCGGCGATCGCCGCCCGGCGCACCTGGGTGAACGTCCACCGGGGTTCGATCGGCACGAAGACATGCAGACCCCGTCCGCCGGAGGTCTTGGGCCAGCCGCGCAGCCCCCCGAACTCGTCGAGCACGGCGCGTAGTTCGTGCGCTGCGCGCACCGCGTCGTCGTAGTCGGTGCCGGGTTGCGGGTCGAGGTCCAGGCGCAGTTCGTCGGGGCGGTCGACATCGGCGCGGCGTACCGGCCAGGGATGGAAGGTGAGGGTGCCGAACTGGGCGGCCCACAGCACGGCGGCGACCTCGGTCGGGCACATCTCGTCGGCGCTGCGACCGCTGGGGAAGGTGATGTGGGCGGTCGGAATCCAGTCGGGCATGTTCTTGGGCGCCCGCTTCTGGAAGAAGTTCTCGCCGGTCACCCCCTCCGGATAGCGTTCCAGGGTGGTGGGCCGGTCACGCAGCGCGCGCAGGATGCCGGGGCCGACGGCGAGGTAGTACTGAGCGAGGTCGAGCTTGGTGAAGCCACGCTCGGGAAAGAAGACCTTGTCCGGGCTGGACAGCCGCACCGTCCGCCCGAACGCTTCCAGCTCCACCGCTTCGCCCATGCGAGCCACGGTAGGCGTACCGCCCAAAGCTCGCACACCGGGCGATTACGGTCGGGCGCGCGCAGAATCGAACCATGGATCTCCCGGTCATGCCCCCCGTGAAGCCGATGCTCGCCAAGTCCGTCGCGCAGATCCCCGTGAACATGCAGTACGAGGCGAAGTGGGACGGGTTCCGGGCGATCGCGTTCCGCGACGGGGCCGAGGTCGAGGTCACCAGCCGTACCACCAAATCGCTGACCAGGTACTTTCCCGAGCTGGTGACGGCCCTGCGGGAGCGGTTGCCCGAGCGGTGCGTGGTGGACGGGGAGATCGTGATCGCGCTCGGCGGGCGCCTCGACTTCGACGCGCTGACCGAGCGCATCCATCCCGCCGAGTCGCGGGTACGGACGCTGGCCGAGCGGAATCCGGCCTCGTTCGTCGTGTTCGACCTGCTGGCGCTGGGCGACGAGTCGCTGCTCGGCGTTCCACTGGCCGACCGGCGCGCGCTGCTCACCAGGGCGTTGTCAGGTGTGACCCCGCCCGTGCATGTGGCGCCGGCGACCACCGACATCGAGGTGGCGCGGCAGTGGTTCGACCAGTACGAGGGGGCCGGCCTCGACGGCGTCATCGCCAAGCCGCTCACCCTGCGCTACCGGCCGGACGAGCGGGTGATGTTCAAGGTCAAGCACGAGCGGACGGCGGATGTCGTGGTGGCCGGGTACCGGCTGCACAAGAGCGGTCCGGTCGTGGGCTCGCTGCTCCTCGGGCTGTACGACGCCCGGGGTGTCCTGCAGCACGTCGGGGTGAGCGCGGCGTTTCCGATGAAGCGGCGGGCCGAACTCGTCGAGGAGCTGGAGCCGCTCCGGCTGGCGGACGTGGGCGAGCATCCGTGGGCCGCCTGGACCGACGAGACCGCGCATGAGGCCGCGCGGCTGCCGGGGGCGCCGAGCCGGTGGTCGGCGAAGAAGGACTTCTCGTGGATCCCGCTGCGGCCCGAACTGGTGGCCGAGGTGGCGTACGACCACATGGAGAACGGCGCGCGCTTCAGACACACGGCCCGTTTCCGCCGCTGGCGCCCGGACCGTACGGCCGACAGCTGCACGTACGACCAGTTGGAGGAGCCGGTGAGGTACGACCTGGCGGAGATCCTCGGCGGCCCGTAGGGGCCTCGGGGCTGAGGACCATCTCGGGGGCGTCCCCCGTGAGCCGTTCGGCCCCACCACCGTGCGCGATCAGGAACTATCGGGTATGGCCACCTATCAACCGATAAGCGCACAATCATAGACACGGATGTGGTGGCGACGGTGGACATGCGACAGCTGACGCGAACGACCCGGACGCGAACGACGCGGACGCGGCGCCCTGGAACGGTGACGGCGGCGCTGGTGGCCGCCGCCGCCGTGTCGGCCTCACTGATGGCCGGCTGCACATCGGACGACCGCCCCTCCGACGACGGGCGGGGCAGCCAGACCCAGAGCCGAAGCCAGGAACCCGACCAGCCGACATCGCCGACGCCCAAGAGCAAGGACGTGGGCCCTGTCCTCGCCGTGAAGATCGACAACGTCCCGGCAGCCCGCCCCCCGACGGGTCTGGAGGCTGCGGACATCGTGTACGCCGAGCAGGTCGAGGGCGGGCTGAGCCGGCTGATGGCGGTCTACGCGACCCGGCTGCCGCCGGCCATCGGGCCGGTGCGCAGCGCACGTGAGTCCGATCTGGAGTTGCTGAGTCAGTTCGACGAGCCGACGCTCGCCTTCTCCGGGGCCCAGAGCAAGCTGCTGCCGTTGATCGACCGGGCGCGGCTGAACGCCGAGTCGCCGGAGTCGGCGGCCTCCGGTGCGTACTTCCGGGGCCGGGACAGGGCGGCGCCGCACAATCTGTTCCTGCGGCCACAGCGGCTGATCGCCGCCGCGCCGGGCGCGGACGCGCTGACGACCGGCTTCCGTTACGGCGCCGCGCCCGAGGGCGGGACGCCGGAGAAATCGCGCACGGTCCACTTCCCGTCGGCGCGCTTCACGTTCACCTGGTCCGCGGAGCGACACGGCTGGCTGGTGTCGATGGACGGCACCCCGAGCGTCACGACCGACGACGACCGGATCGCCGCCGCGACGGTCGTCGTGCAGTACGTGAAGGTGCGCGAGTCGCGTTTCCACGACGTCCTCGGCAACAACACCCCGTACACCGAGTCCGTGGGCTCGGGCCGGGCCCAGGTCCTGCGCGACGGACGGACGTACGACGTGAAGTGGCGACGCGGGGCGGCCACGGACGGCACGGACTTCACGACGACGAACGGCACGCCGGTGAACTTCGCGAAGGGCCAGGTGTGGGTGGTGTTCGCGAAGGCGTGACCAGTACGGCCCGCCTGCCCCTGCGCGAGAAACACCCGGTTGCCGTCCCGCCGCGGCCCCGCACCGCCCCGGCGGCACCGACTCCCGGCCCGCTGACCTCGCCAAGGACACCGGGCCACAAATCCTGCGGCTCGACCCACGTGACGCGACCACCGACACCGGGCCCCGGTTACCGAAGCGCGCACCCCGACGCAGCACCTACCCACCCGGCGTGGCACCTCTCCGAGCCTCGAACCGGTAGCCCCGCCCACCTGGCCCAACCAACACCGGAACCCCCACCACAGTCCCCGGCGACCGAACCCCGCGCCCCCAGCGGAGCGCCCCTCACGGCTCGAACGGCAGGCCCGCCCGTGACAGCTTCTCCGCCGCGCCGAGCAGTGCCGCCGCGAAGCGGGTCACCCGTTCCGGTGTGAACCTCGTGCTCGGGCCGCCGAACGACAGTGCGGCCAGCACCGCCCCGCTTCTCCCCCGTACCGGTACGGCCACCGCCGACAGGCCCTCCTCGCGCTCGCCGTGGCTCACGGCGTACCCGTGGGCGCGGGCCTCCTCGATCCAGGTTCTGAGGGTCGCCAGGTGTCCGGGCCCGTGCGGCGAGGTTTCCGCGATCCGCAGGAGCAGCGGGTCCGGGGCGTCCAGCAGCAGCGCCTTGGCCACGCCGCCCGCCCACAGCGGGAGTTCGTCGCCCACCCGTACGACCTGGCGCAGCGCCTGCGGGCCCTCCTCCTGGGCGATGCAGACCCGGTGGATGTCGCGGCGCACATACAAGTGCACCGTCTCCTTGTGCTCGGCGGCGAGGTCACGCAGCAGCGCCCGGGCGGGGGCCGGCAGGCGCCAGGCCTGTTCGGCGAGCCGGGACCAGCGCAACAGGGTGGGGCCGGCCAGGTAGCGGCCGTGCTCGTCGACCCAGAGCAGTCCGTTGATCCGCAAGGTCTGGAGCAGGCGCAGCGCGGTGGTCTTCGGCAGGCCCGAGGCGCTGACGATCTCGCGGAGGGACAGCGCGGGCCGGACCTCGTCGAAGAGCCCGAGTACGTCGATGGCCCGTTGGACGGTACGCATCCCCGCGGGTTCGGACTCTCCCGCGGCCCCTCCCGCGGATCCTCCGGCTGCCATGCCTGCCCCTCCTCGGCTCCCGACCGGCCCCGGCCCGGGCGACGGTCTCGTCCCCGCACGGTATCCGCTCGAGGTCCGCTGAGCGGACCTGGCCGACCGCGGAGGCGAGGTCAGCGCGGGGAGGCGAGCGGTTCCGCCGGGTTGCGCAGCCCTTCCGCCGCGTCGGAGACCCGCTGGATGAGGTCGAGGAACACGGTCTGCTCGTCGGCGGAGAGCGGGGCCAGGAAAACCTGGTTCATCCGGGCCGTGCGCACGGTCAGCTTGCGGTGGGTGCGCACCCCGTCCTCCGTAGGGCGCAGCAGGGAGCGACGGCCGTCCTCCGGGTCGCGCACCTTGTCGATGAGGGCCCGGCGCCCGAGCCTGCTGACGACCTCGGCGACCGTGGACCGGTCGAGCCCCACCCGCTCCCCGACCGTGCGCTGGTCCAGGCCCGGTTCGGCGACCAGCGCGTTCAGTACGGCGAACTGCGGCGAGGTGATCTCCTCGGAGACCATCGTGTTCCACAGCAGGTAGTGGGCCTGCTGCAGTCGCCGGGCGAGGTGCCCGGGGTGGGTGGAGAGGTCCACCGCGGCCATGTCCGCTCCTGGGGGTCGTCGTCTTCCAAGCAAGCAAGGAATTTCGTTGGTGTACTGACGATACAGTTCCGGCTCCCAGCTGTCTCCCGCCCGTGCACAATGCCTCCACCTGGCTTTTTCTCCCGACTCTTGACGACCCGGCCGGTGAGTGGCAGCGTGAGGGAAACCTTGCTGAAATACTCAGTGCCCTGAGTAATTGCGCTCGGAAGAGATGGGGCTTCACGGATGGACAAGGTGGTCGCCACAGCCCTGGAGGCGGTGGCCGATGTGCCGGACGGCGCGTCGCTCGCGGTGGGCGGTTTCGGGCTCAGCGGTGTGCCGAACGTGCTGATCCAGGCCCTGTACGAGCGCGCGGTCTCGGGCCTGTCGGTGGTGTCCAACAACTGCGGGGCCATGGAGTCCGGCCTCGCGGTGCTGCTCGCGGCGGGCCGTATCGCCCGCGTCACCGGTTCGTACATCGGCGCGAACAAGGAGTTCGCCCGCCAGTACCTGGCCGGTGAGCTGGAGGTCGAGCTGATCCCGCAGGGCACGCTCGCCGAGCGGCTGCGCGCCGGCGGCGCCGGCATCCCCGCCTTCTACACGCCCGCCGGCGTCGGCACCCAGGTCGCGGAGGGCGGACTGCCCTGGCGGTACGACGGTTCCGGCGGCGTCGCGCTGGCATCGCCGCCGAAGGAGGTACGGGAGTTCGACGGCACGGAGTATGTGCTGGAGCGCGGTATCCGCACCGACTTCGCGCTGGTCAGGGCCGCCAAGGGTGACCGGCACGGCAACCTCGTCTTCAACAAGGCCACCCGGAACTTCAACCCCCTCGCGGCCATGGCCGGCCGGATCACGGTCGCCGAGGTCGAGGAGCTGGTCGAGCCCGGCGAGATCGACCCGGACGCGGTGCATTTGCCGGGCATCTTCGTGCAGCGGGTGATCGCACTGACGCCCGAGCAGGCGGCCGACAAGCGGATCGAGCAGCGGACGGTGAGCAGCTGATGGCCTGGAACAGGGAAGAGATGGCCGCCCGGGCCGCGCGTGAGCTGCGCGACGGGCAGTACGTGAACCTGGGCATCGGTCTGCCGACGCTGATCCCGAACTACCTCCCCGCCGACGTCGAGGTGATCCTGGAGTCGGAGAACGGCATCCTGGGCACCGGCCCCTACCCGACCGAGGACCAGGTCGACCCGGATCTGATCAACGCGGGCAAGGAGACGGTGACCGTCCTGCCCGGCGCCTCCTTCTTCGACTCGGCGCTGTCCTTCGGGATGATCCGGGGCGGCCACATCGATGTCGCCGTGCTGGGCGCGATGCAGGTGTCCGCCGGGGGCGACCTGGCGAACTGGGCCATCCCGGGGAAGCTGATCACCGGGATCGGCGGTGCGATGGACCTCGTGCACGGGGCCCGTACGGTGATCGTGGTCATGACGCACACCGCGAAGGACGGCTCCCCGAAGATCCTGGAGCAGTGTGAACTGCCGCTCACCGGAAAAGCCTGTGTGAACCGGATCATCACCGACCTGGGTGTTCTCGATGTCAACGGCGACGGGCTGACGCTCGTCGAGACCGCGCCGGGCGTCACCGTGGAGGAGATCGTGGCGAAGACCGCCGCGAAGGTCCGCGTCCCCGAGGAGATCCAGTCGTGAGCAGCAGCCTGAAGGACGTCTACGTCGTCGACGCCGTCCGGACCCCGATCGGCCGCTACAACGGCGGCCTCGCCGGTGTCCGCCCGGACGACCTGGCCGCCCACGCCATCCGTGAACTCCTCGCCCGCACCCCCGACCTGGACCCCTCCCGCATCGAGGACGTCTACTTCGGCAACGCCAACGGGGCGGGCGAGGACAACCGCAACGTCGCCCGGATGGCGGGCCTCCTCGCCGGGCTGCCCACCACGGTCCCCGGCGTCACCGTCAACCGGCTGTGCGCGTCCGGTCTGGAAGCGGTGATCCAGGCCGCCCGTGCCATCGCCGTGGGCGACGCCTCCATCGCGCTCGCGGGCGGTGTCGAGTCCATGACCCGCGCCCCCTACGTGCTGCCCAAGAACGACCGGCCGTTCCCCGCCGGGCACACCGAGCTGTACTCGACCACGCTCGGCTGGCGCATGACCAACCCCGGTATGGACCCGCGCTGGACCATCCCGCTGGGCGAGTCCGCCGAACGCATCGCCGACAAGCACAAGATCACCCGCGAGCAGCAGGACGAGTTCGCCCTCGCCAGCCACCAGAAGGCCGCCGCGGCGCAGCAGGCGGGCCTGTTCGACGCCGAACTCGCCCCCGTGCCGGTCCCCCAGCGCAAGGGTGACCCGGTCGCCTTCGCCGCCGACGAGAGCGTGCGCGCCGACGCCTCGCTCGCGGCGATGGCCAGGCTCAAGCCGTCGTTCCGCACGGAGGGCGGCACGGTCACGGCGGGCAACGCCTCGCCGCTCAACGACGGCGCCGCCGCCCTCCTCCTGGTCGACGAGGAGGGGTTGAAGGCCACCGGCCGCGAACCCCTCGCCCGGGTCTCGGCGACCGGCGTCTCGGCCATCGACCCTGACTACTTCGGTCTCGCACCCGTAGAGGCCGTCAACCGCGCGCTTGCCAAGGCAGGCAAGGGATTTGACGATCTGTCGACTCTCGAGCTGAACGAGGCGTTCGCCGCCCAGGTCCTCGGCTGCGTCGCCGAATGGCCCGAGTTCGACCCGCAGGTACTCAACCCGCAGGGCGGGGCGATCGCCCTCGGGCATCCGCTCGGCGCCTCCGGTGCCCGCCTCGCCGGGACCGTGGCCCACCAACTGGCCCGCAAGGGCACGGGAATCGGTGTCGCCACCCTCTGCATCGGCGTGGGCCAGGGCCTCGCCCTCGTCCTCGAACGCTAGGAACTCCCCATGGCTCTCACCCAGTCGGACATCGACGTCGAGGTCAGCGACCTCCAGGACGCCTATGACAAGGCGGTCGCCGAAGGCGCCCCCGTACAGAACCATCCGCCGCGCGACTACGCCCCCTACCGCAGTTCGGTGCTGCGGCATCCGAAGCAGCCGCTGGTCGCGGTGAACGGCGGGGACCCGGAGACGGTCGAGCTGTCGGGGCCGGTGTTCGGGGTCACCGACATCACCGACATCGACAGCGACCTCACCGTCCAGCACCAGGGCGAGCCGCTCGGCGAGCGCATCACCGTCTCCGGACGGCTCCTCGACCGGAGCGGACGGCCCGTACGCGGCCAGCTGATCGAGTTGTGGCAGGCCAACGCCTCCGGCCGGTACGCGCATCTGCGGGACCAGCACCCTGCGCCGCTCGACCCCAACTTCACCGGTGTGGGACGGGTCCTGACGGATGATCAGGGCCGGTACAGGTTCACCACGATCAAGCCGGGCGCGTACCCGTGGCGCAACCACACCAACGCCTGGCGGCCCGCGCACATCCACTTCTCGGTGTTCGGCACCGCGTTCACCCAGCGGCTCGTGACCCAGATGTACTTCCCGAACGACCCGCTGTTCCGCTACGACCCGATCCTGCGCTCGGTGACCGACGAGGCCGCGCGCAACCGTCTGGTCGCCGAGTACAACCACGACCTGTCCCAGCCCGAGTTCTCCCTCGGCTACGAGTGGGACATCGTGCTCGACGGTCCCTCCGCCACCTGGATCGAAGAAGGCCGCGACTGATGAGCGTCTCCCCTGCCTCTCCCGTGACCCCGGAGAACCTTCTCCCCACCCCCTCCCACACCGTGGGCCCCTTCTACGGCTACGCCCTGCCCTTCCCCGAGGGCGAGCAGGTCGCGCCCAAGGGCCACCCGGAAACGATCACCCTCCACGGATACGTCCTGGACGGCGAGGGCGACCCGATCCCCGACGCGCTGCTGGAGTTCTGGCAGGCGGCGCCCGACGGCTCCCTCGCCGGCGCCCCCGGTTCGCTGCGCCGCGACCCGGTGACGGGCGGTTTCCTGGGCCGCAACGGCACCGACTTCACCGGCTTCGGGCGGGTCGCCACGGACGCCGACGGGCACTACGCGCTGTACACACTGCCGCCGGGCAACACCGGCCTGCCGTACATCAGCGTGTGTGTGTTCGCGCGCGGGCTGCTGACCCACCTGTACACGCGTGCGTATCTGGCGGACGGCGCCGATCCGCTGCTCGACTCCCTGCCGGCCGAGCGGCGCGCCACGCTGGTCGCCGCCGAGGGCGAGCGGCGCACGTACCGTTTCGACATCCGCCTTCAGGGCGAGGGCGAAACGGTCTTTCTGGAATTCGAGTGACGGAGTTCGAGTGACACCACCTGCCGATGCCGACACCGATGCCGAGTCCGGCGCCGACACCGGCCTGCTCTCCCCCGGGTGGGCCGGTTCCCCGGCGGCCGGCGCGACGAGCGACACCGCGTATCTGCGGGCGCTGCTCGACGCGGAGGCCGCGCTGACCCGGGCGCAGGCCGGGCTGGGCCTCGCGCCCGTGGCGGCGGCCACGGCGGTCGACACGGCCGCCCGGCGGGCCTCCGCCTTCGACGTGCGGTCGATCGCACTGCGCGCCCGGGCAGGCGGCAACCCCGTGATCCCGCTGGTCGCGGACCTGACGGCGGAGGTCGGCACGGAGTACGGGCCGTACGTCCACCGGGGTGCGACCAGCCAGGACATCCTGGACACGGCGACGATGCTGGTCGCCGCCCGCACCCTGGACCTGGTCCTCGCCGACCTCGACGGCACCGCACGGGCTCTGGCCCGGCTGGCGTCCGACCACCGCGACACCGCGATGCCTGGCCGTACGCTCACCCAGCACGCCGTACCGACGACGTTCGGTCTGAAAGCGGCGGGCTGGCGTTCGCTGGTGCTCGACGCACGGGACCGGGTGACGACCGTGCGCGACAGCCTTCCCGCCCAACTCGGGGGCGCGGCGGGCACCTTGGCCGCGTTCACCGTGTTCGGCGCGGGCGACGCACCGGTGGACACCCGTGCCCTGGTCGCCGCCTACTCCCGTGAACTCGGCCTCGCCGAACCGGTGTTGCCCTGGCACACCCTGCGCACCCCGATCGCCGATCTCGCCGGGGCGCTCGCGTTCACGGCCGGCGCCCTAGGGAAGCTCGCCGCCGATGTGCTGACGCTGGCCCGTACCGAGATCGCCGAGGTCTCCGAGGGCAGCGGCGGAGGGTCCTCGGCGATGCCGCACAAGGCGAATCCCGTACGGTCGACGCTGATCGCCGCCGCGGCCCGGCGCGCACCGCAGCTCGCGGCCACGCTGTACGGGGCCCTGGTCGCCGAGGACGAGCGGCCGGCCGGTGCCTGGCACGCCGAGTGGGAGCCGCTCAGGGAGCTGCTCCGGGTCGTCGGGGGTGCCGCCCGGGATGCCGTGGAGTTGATGGAAGGGCTGCGGGTGCATCCGGACGTGATGCGGCAGCACCTGGCCCTCACCCATGGGTTGATCGTCTCCGAGCGACTGGCCGCCGAGCTCGCCCCGGTCCTTGGCCGGGGCCGCGCGAAGGCCCTGCTCACCCAAGTGGCCGCCCGCACCTACACCGAGGGACGACCGCTCCTCGAACTCCTCGCCGAGGAGCCGGAGTTGAAGGACCTTCCGCTCGACGACCTGACCGACCCCGCCCGTTACACCGGTTCCGCCGACATCCTCACCGACCGCGCTCTGGAGCGACCGTGACCGACAAGCTGCCGCACCACCGCGTCGAGGGCTCCGCCACCGCTCCCCCGCTGATCCTCGGACCCTCGCTCGGCACGTCGTACGCCCTCTGGGACAAGGTGGCCCCCGAGCTGTCCGTCAGTCACCGGGTGGTCCGCTGGGACCTGCCCGGGCACGGGGGGTCGGCGCCCGGGCTGATCGGGCCGGGCGCCACGGTCGGGGATCTGGCCGCGCTCGTGCTGGCGCTCGCCGACTCCCTCGGGATCGACCGGTTCGCCTACGCGGGCGTGTCGTTGGGCGGTGCGGTGGGTCTGCATCTGGCCGTCCACCACCCGGAGCGGGTGTCGTCACTGGCCGTCCTGTGCTCCTCGGCCCACTTCAACGGCAGCAAGCCGTGGGAGGAGCGGGCCGCCCTGGTGCGGAGCGAGGGGCTGACGGAGCTCGCGAAGAGCGCCGACGCACGCTGGTTCACACCCGGGTTCACGGTGCCGGAGCTGGTCGCCGACCACCGGAACGCCGATCCGGAGGCGTACGCCGCCTGCTGCGACGCGCTGGGCGCCTTCGACCTGCGCGACCGGCTGGCCGAGATCGACGTACCCACGCTGCTGGTCGCCGGGCGGCAGGACCCGGCCACACCCCCGGCCCATCTGCGGGAGATCGCGGACGCCGTGCCGGGTGCCACGCTCGTCGAACTGCCGGGCGCCTCGCATCTGGCGGTCGCGCAGTGCCCGGAGGCCGTACTGGCCGCGCTGCGCCCGCACTTCGGGGCGGCGCCCCGGCGGGGCATGGAGGTACGCCGGCAGGTACTCGGCGACGCGCACGTGGACCGGGCGCAGGAGCGGCAGACGCCCTTCACGGCCCGCTTCCAGGACTTCATCTCGCGCTACGCGTGGGGCGAGATCTGGACAGACCCGACGCTCACCCGGCGCGAGCGCAGCATGATCACGCTCACCGCCCTGGTCGCGCACGGTCACTACGACGAGCTGGCGATGCACGTCCGCGCGGCCCGCCGCAACGGGCTCACCCCTGAGGAGATCGGCGCGGTGCTGCTCCAGACGGCCGTGTACTGCGGGGTTCCCGCGGCCAACTCGGCGTTCGCGGCGGCGCAGCGCGTGCTGGCGGAGGAGGACGGCGCACAGGGGTGACCTGGGCGCCCGGAGAGGGCCACGGAGGAGTTGCTCCGGGTGTGACCGCCTCTGCCGGGCACCCCGTGGGTCAGCGCAGTCCGCGGCCGTTGTCCAGGACCTCCCGTGCCTGGGCGACCAGGCCGTCCGCGCCACACGACTTGGCCAGCGTCAGGCCCCGCTGGATCTCGGCGGTGGAGCGGGCGGCGATGCCGTACTCGACGCGGGCCGCCGCGTGTTCGTACTGGCAGGGTGACGCCTCCAGGTAGGCGACCGCCTGGGCCGCCAGGCGTACCGCGCGCTGGCCCGTCTCCAGGGACGCGGCGCAGCGAAGGGCCTCGCCGATGGCGGTGTCCGTGCCGAAGCGCTCGGCGTGCCGGCGGGCGTCGGTGGCCAGCACCGCGGCCCGCAGCGGGTCCTCCGTGGCCAGGGCGCGGGCGAGGTCGACGGCCCAGGTGGCGAGCACCGGGTTGTGGAAGCCCCGCGCGGTCGCCGCCTTCTCCGCGGCCTCCAACTCGTTGATGCCCTCCTTGGTGCGGCCGACCGCGATGAGCAGCCTGCCGCGTACGGCGCGGGGTTCGGGCAGCACGATGGTGGACGGGTAGGGCGGGGCGAAGCCGTACTGCTCGGCGACCGACCAGGCCTCCTCCACATGGCCGCGGGCGAGGAGCGTGTCGACGAGGTTGCAGATCGCCGACCAGTACAGGGGCAGGCCGCGCCCTACTCGTTCGGCGAGCCGCAGGGACTCGCGCAACGACGTCTCGGCCTCTCTGAGGCGTCCCCGCCTGCGGTGGCCCAGACCGACGTAGGCATGGGCGAGGGAGAGGTGGCCGCCGCTCCAGCCAGCCGTCTCGTAGGCGCGCAGGGCGTCCATGAAGAGGGACTCGGCGCGGTCGAGGCGGTCGGTGTACACATACGCGCAGGCCAGCATCATCAGCAGTTCGAGGCCCCACTCGGGGTCGGTCCAGCCGAGTCCGGGTGCGAGGCGGCCGTTGACGAGGGCGCGGTCGCACACCTCCACGACCTCCTCGGCGTTCTCGCCGTGCGTCATGGCGTCGAAGCCGCGCAGGATGAGCAGCGCGCGCTCGGAGTTGTCCCGGCCCGTGCAGGGGCGGGCGAGGGCGGCGAGGCGCTCGGAGCGGCCCGGCACGGGCACGTCGCCGCCGTAGATGCCCTCCCACATGAAGTGCACGGCCTGCAGCCGCATCCGGGCCGGGCCCGGCTCGTGCCGGGCGGCCTCCGTCTCGACCGTGCGGACGGCCGCCTCCAACTGGTCGTTGTGCAGCAGGGCCTGGGAGAGCCTGACGACCGCGTCGACGCGCTTGTTGCCCTCGAGGCCGGGCATCGCGAGCGCCGTCTGGAGGTGTCCGATGGTGGTGGCGGGCGCGGTGAGGAGGGTGGCGCAGCCCAGTTCGTAGAGCACATGGGCATGGCTCTCGGGGCGGGGCGGCTCCAGCAGGGCGCGCTCCAGACAGCGGCGGGCCGCGTCCGGCGCGCCGACCGCCTGGTGCTCGCGGGCTGCCTCGCGCAGCTGGTCGACGAGTTCCTCGTCGTCGTCCGGGTAGACATGGAGGAGGTGGCGGGAGGCCGCGGCGGCGCCCTTCCCGGACTCGGTGACGACCTGCGCGGCGATGCCGTGCATGGCGGTGCGCATGCTGTCCGGAATGGAGTCGTAGACGGCGGTGGCGATCAGCGGGTGGACGAACTCCAGCTCGCTGTCGGTTGCCTGACCGGACGTCAGATCCGGTTCGGTGAGGATGCGTTCGGCGCAGAGCAGGTTGGCGCAGCGGTAGGCCTCGTTGGGGCCGAGGGTGGCCAGCCGTGCCACGAGGTCCACGGTGATGCCCGTACCGAGAATGGCCGCCGCCTGCGCGAACCGGGTTGCCGAGACGCCCAGTTCCTGGAGGCGGGCGACGAGGCCGCCGCCGCGCGCCGAGTGGTTCAGTGCGCGCAGTTCGCCGCAGGAGGCCTCGACCGGGGCGAGTCCGGCACCCTGGACCTTGGCCAGGAGTTCGACGGTCTCGTACGGGTTGCCGCCGGTGACGGCCCACACCTCGCGGCAGAACGGGGCGTCGGCGTGCGGGCCGAGGGTGGCGCGGGTGAGACCGGCGGAGGCCGCGGGAGTCAGGGCGTCGAGGGCTTCGACGGGAGCGGCCGACCGGGCGATCGCCTCCAGGTACTCGGCGCGGGCGCCGGTGGCCTCGTCGGGCCGGTGCGCGACGACGACCAGGACGGACAGGTCGTCGAGCCGCTCGGCGAACGCGGCCAGCCAGCGCAGGGTCTCATGGTCGGCCCAGTGGGCGTCGTCGATGAGCAGGACGAGCGGCCAGTCGCGCTTGGCGAGCCGTCGTACGGCCGCCACCAGGCCGTCGCACACGCCCTGCGGGTCGGCCTGGCGCTCGCCGGGTTCGGTGATGCCGAGGGCGGGACCCGCGATGTCGTACCAGTCGCCCAGGTATTCGCGGGCCTCCTCCGGCATCAGCGAGAGCAGGGCGGGTTGCAGTAACTGGCGTACGACGTTGAAGGGGACGGACCTGAGGGTCTCGCCGCCGCGCACCGACCACACCGTGCAGTTGCGCCGTTCGGCGACGCGCCTGGTGTGGGCCATCAGCGCGGTCTTGCCGAGGCCCGCCTCGCCGGTGAAGAGCAGCAGAGTGCCCGAGGAGGAGTTGTCGACACACAACGCGTCGATCGCCTGTTCGACGGCGGCGACCTGTGTCTCGCGCTCCCACAGGGCGGCAGAGCCGGCCGTCCCGGGCCGTTCCTCCGTCATCCCGCTACCTCCCCAAGTCGCCTGAACGACGTACAGAACCTGAGAGTAGCCGTCCGGCTGTCGCTGCGGAGGGGGGTCGGCGCAGACTCCGCCGGGACGAGTGACAGGGCGGGCGGCAGGGCGACGCGACGGACCCGCCGGCTGCCCTGGTGAGAGTCGGCGCCAGTCGTCGGTGGCGGGGTTCCGAAGGCCCGTATCCCGTTATCTCGGCATCTCGGACCGCCTTTCCACGCCGTTCCCGGCGGAAAGGGCGGTCCTCTCATCCGCCTTTCACACGAGCCTCATACGGTGGGGGCATGACGCAGGAGACTCCACCCGGCTGGTATCCCGACCCCGGGCAGACAAGTGACGGCCCCGCCACCGAGCGCTGGTGGGACGGCAAGGCATGGACGGAACAGACCCGTCCCGAGGGCTCGGCCGCCGCCTGGGGTCCACCGGTGCTGGCCACCGGCGGGTATCCGGCGTATCCGGACCACCCGCCGACGGGCACCCGGCGCGGGCTGCGCACGGGCATAGCCGTCGCGGTGGCGATTGCCGTCCTCGCCGGCATAGGCGGCGGTGTGTACGCGCTCACCAAGGACGACGGCGGCAGCAATGTGAGCTCACAGGTACCCGGCGGGCAGGGCGGAAACGGCGGCCGGGGCGGGCCCGGCGGCCAGAACGGCGGCGGTCAGGGCGGTCCCGACGGCGGCACCGGAGGCGGCCCTGGCGGGCGGACGCCGGATCCGCAGCGGACCGAGCCCTCGGAGAGTCCGAGGATCGACAGCGGTTCCGTACCCGACTCGACCAACGGGATCAGCATCCCGATTCCCGACGGCTGGTACGGCCAGTCGATCACCGTGGGCGGGCAGGTGACGTCCGACAGCTCGTACAAGTGCCCGGGCGACACGACGAAGACGTGCACGAAGGGCGGGGCGTACTCGGCGCCCGCGCTGGCGCTGGGCACCCCGGGCAGCACGCCCGAGGCGGTCGCCAAGGCGGACATCGAGGCCAACGCCGAGGAGTCGTACGGCGGTACGACCTACGGGAAGATCACCTCGCACGACGTCCTGGCCACCAAGGCGGTCACCGTGGCCGGGCAGAAGGGCTATCTGGTCCGGTGGAAGGCGGTCACGAGCAAGGGAGCGGACGGCATCGTCGAGTCGCTGGCCTTCCCCGCGCCGTCCAACCCCCGCCAGATCGTGGTCGTCCGCTTCGGTATCGACGCCGACCAGAAGGAGTCGCTGATCGACGAGATCACCGCGGGCATCAAGGTCTCGTCGGTGGGCGGCAGCGGGCAGGACGTCTGATCCGCGGCCGGTCCCCCGGCAGTGGATCGGCCGGGTGGAGCGCCTCTCCGCTCAAGAGGAACCCCACCCGGCCGGGGGGTGCGCGCCGCCCCCGTCCCCACGGGTCGACGCGGACAGGTCACCGTCCGGTGGATGCCACGGACGGCGGCCTGCGTCTCAGGTGACGCCGAGTGCGGGCAGCACCGCGGCGTCCACGAATTTGACGAGGTAGTCCGGGTCGGCGTACCGCCCCTCCAGCATCGGACGCACGCGCAGGACACCCATGATCTGCGCCGGTACGTACTCCAGCGCCGGATGGTCGGCCGGCACCTCGCCCCGCTCGACCGCGCGGCGGATCATCGCGCCGAACGCGCCGACCTCGGGTTCGACGAGCGCCTCGCGCAGCGCCACCTGGAGCTCCGGGTCCTGCATGGCGGCATGCCCGAGGGCCTGCATCAGCTGGGTCGCGTGCCCGGACCACTCGCCGGCCGCCCGGGCCGCCGCGCGCAGGTCCCCGGCGAGGGTTCCCGTGTCGACGTCGGCGCAGCGGGCGCCTCTGCTGGCGCGCAGCGCCGCGGCCACGAACTGCGGCTTCGTCTTCCACTGCCGGTAGAGCGTCGACTTGCTGCAGCGGGCACTGGCGGCCACGCCCTCCATGGTCAGCGCCTCGTAGCCGCACTCGCGGATCTGGCGGAGCACGGCGTCGAAGTACTCCTGCTCACGCTCCGGCGTGATCTTGGAGCGGCGCGAGGCGACGCCCGGTTCCGGCGGTCCCTCCGCTGCCTGCGACGTCATGTCCGCACTCCTCTTCCTGGTCGGTCCTGCCGTTCGTGTCGGGCAGTCCGGTGGCTTATTCCCGTTTTCAGTGTGTCGTAAGTCCATCGATACGCCAGTGTACCGGTACGGATCCGTATCGGTACACTCTCGTATCGGTACACCAACGTATCGATGAGCGGACCGCCCCTGGAGACGAGTTCTCGCCCATAAGCACTACCGAAGGGGTCGGGAGATGGAAGCCCGCACCGAGGCCGCCGAGACGGAGCCCGCCGGAATACGCCGGCCGCCGCTCGTCCGTGAACTCCTGCTGGTCGCGGGATTGTTCCTCGTCTACAAACTCGGCCGGCAGCTGGCGACCGGGCACACCGCCGAGGCCTTCCAGAACGCGCACCGCGTCTGGGACTGGGAGCGCGCCCTGCACCTCCCCGGCGAGGGCGCCGTGCAGTCGGCGCTGGTGCACAGCGACACCGCGATCCATCTCGCGAACACCTACTACGCGACCGTGCACTTCCCCGCCACCGTCGCCTTCCTGGTCTGGCTCTACCTTCGGCGCCCCACCCACTACGTCTGGGCCCGTCGGGTCCTCGCCCTGGTCACCGGGGCGGCCCTGGTGATCCATCTCACCTTCCCGCTCGCCCCGCCCCGGCTGCTGGCCGAGGCCGGCCTCATCGACACCGGCCAGGTGTTCGGACCGACGGTCTACGGCGCCTCGCCCGAGGCGGACACCCTGTCCAATCAGTTCGCGGCGATGCCCTCACTGCACTTCGGCTGGGCCCTGATGGTGGCGATCGGCCTGGTCGTCGCCACCCGCTCCCGCCTGCGCTGGCTGTGGCTGCTGCATCCGCTGGTGACGCTGCTGGTGATCGTCGGTACGGCGAACCACTACTGGCTCGACGCGATCGTGGCCTCCGCGCTGCTGGGCATCGCTCTCGCGGTCGTCCACCTGCCGCACCGCACCGAGACGACCGCGCGCGAGAGCAGCCCCCTCGCTCCGGCCGAAGAGCCCGTCCTCGTGGGAGCGGGCCGATGAACGCCGCCACGCTCGCCGCCGTCGTCCTCTCCCTCTTCTCCGCCGTCGCCTACGCCTCCGCCGCCGTCGCGCAGGAACGGCTCGCCTCCCGCAACTCCGAGGCGGGGCTACGACACCTGATCGCGACCGGCGCCTGGTGGGGCTCGGTGCTGCTCAACGCGGCGGGCGCGCTGCTGCACGTGGTCGCCCTCAAATACGGTCCGCTCACGGTGGTGCAGCCGCTGGGCGCACTCACGCTGGTCGCCGCGGTGCCGTTGGGCGCGCGGGTCGCCGGCCGGCGGGTCAGCGCGGTGGAGTGGCGCGGTACCGCGCTGACGCTGCTCGGCCTGGCGGCGATCCTGGTCACGGCGTCCGGTCCGGCGCCCGAGGACGTGCTGAGTCTCCCCCAGGCCCTGGCGGTCGCGGGTACGACGATGCTGGTGATCGGGGTGCTGGCCCGGCCCGGCGCCCGGCCCGGACTGCGGCACGCGAGCGCGTCCGGCATCGCGTCCGGGGTGGCCTCGGCGCTCACCCAGACCGTCACGGTCGCGGCGACGGCCGGCTCGGACTCGCTCCCCGGCTGGCAGGTGATCGGGGTGGCGCTGCTGGTCGCGGCGTTCGCGGCGGGCGGTCTGATCCTGTCCCAGACCGCCTACCGGGGTGGCCTCGGCGGTCCGCTGGCCCTGGTGACGCTGGCGAACCCGGTTTCCGCGGCGGTGATCGGCCTGGCGCTGCTCGGCGAGCGGCTCCAGGGCGCGGCAGCGGGTCTGCTGCTGGCGCTGGCGGGCGCGGGGCTCGCGGGGTGGGGTGTGGTGGCGCTGTCGCGGTCGACGCCGGAGCCGGTTCCGGCTCGGGCTTCCGTCCCGGCGGCTCCGGAGCGGGTCGTGATTCCGTCCCCGGCTTCGGCCAACGTCTCAACAGGCGCCTCAGTACTGGACGACGAGGAGCATCCGGTGGCGTCGGTGCTGGCGCTGGAGGCCCATTCGGCGCCCGTCGAACCGTCGCTGCTGCCCCGGCGGCCTTCGGAGCCGGGGCACCTCACCTCGCTGTGAACCGAGCGGCCCCTGTGAACACCCGTGAACAGGGGCCTCGGTCGCGCTCTGTGAACCGAAGCGTCGGCTGTGAACCGACCCGTCAGCCCAGACCCCGTGAATCCTGCTTCAGCGCCGTGTCGACGGTCAGCGCCGTCGCCACCACGAGGCTCAGCAGGGGCTCGGGCAGCTGGTAGTGGATCTGCAGGACGTAGTTGTCCGAGGTCGTGAACATCGTCTTCGCCAGACCTTCCCAGGTCTTGGTGATACGGGCGACCTCGTTCTCCGCGTGGTCGACGATCGCGAAGTTCCAGGCCCGCCAGTTCTCCGCCTTGATCGCGCCGACCTGCTGACCACCCGCGTTGATCGCGAAGTTGATCTTCCCGATCATGTTCTGCTGGACGATCTCACCAACCGGCGAACCGTCCGGACGCTGCACGATCACCCGGGACTTCAGGAACTTGCGGGGACGCGTCAGCAACAGCACCGGCTGCCCGTGGACGTCCCGGATCTCCAGCTTGTGCGTCATGAACTGGTCGAGGCTGGAGACAAAGCGAAGGATCTTCTTCAGCACGCTCTGGCCGACCTGGACCACCGATCCGAGATCCCGGCCGTGCTGGTCCATGACCTTGTACTCGTTGGTCAGCTCGATCAGCTTGGCCTTCTGGTTCACCACCAGCACCGGCTCGCTGAACAACGTGCCACCGCCGGCCCCGCCCGCCGCGACCCCGGCCTGCTGCTGCACCTGCCGCTGCACACGCGGGTCACCGGCGGCGGCCGGCTGCGTCGGCCCGAACCCCTTCTGGGGCCCGCCGAATCCCTGCTGGGCCGGCTGCGCGGGCTGCACCGGCGCCGCCTGCGGCTGCTGCTGGGCCGGGGGCTGCTGCGCCTGCTGCTGGTCGGTGTTGGTGTGCTCGGTCCACTGGGAACCGTCCCAGTATCGGAGCGTCTGGGGCGCTCCATTCGGATCCGCGTACCAACCTGCAGGTATGTTCGATTGCGTGGTCACCGGGGCACACTACCGTGGCATGGCTGCGTGACAACCATGTCCCGGTCAAGGCGCCCCGGCTCCCACCCGCTCCCCCGATACGGACTCTCAGCAGGTCACGATCGCCGGATCGCTCACACCCGCCCGGCCGTTCTCCACGTGCCCGGCGAACCGGCGCAGGAAGGACGCGTCCGACACCGAGGTGACGGTCAGGTCGTACCACCGCTTGCTCGCCCCCAGGTCCACCCGGTGCCGCACGGTCGCGCCGGCCCGCACCGAGATCGTCCGCGCGTGTCCCCCGTACCCGCTGCTCAGCTTCAACTCCACTGTCCTGGAGCCCTTGTTGGTGAGGGTCAGCTCGAGGTCGTCGCCGGTGTGGCGGGCGGTCACCTCGGGTCCGGCGGGGCCCTTGCCGCGCCCCTTGAAGACGCGCAGGAAGCCGTTCGGGCCGTGCACCGTCAGGTCGTAGGCGTCCTTCGAGTACGCCGAGTTCCAGGTGTCGGAGACGGTCTTGCCGGCTTCGGTGGTGTACGCCCACGGGCCGTCGGTGCGGTTGCCGGAGGTGACCAGGAACGCGGCGCCGGCGTGGGCGCCGGAGGCGAAGGAGAGCGTGAACTTCCCGGCCGCGAGGTCGGCCGAACCGTCCACGTGGGGCGCGTACTTGAGCGGGCGGGCCGGACGCAGGCCGCGCTCCTGCCGGGGCAGGACCGGGTGGGCCGGCGGGACCGGGACGTAGTCGGGGTGGCGGCCCTTGTCCGGAGGCAGGTAGCCGTCGGTGTCGGGGAGGGCGACCGGCCTGGTGTCCTTGTGGGAGAAGTCGAAGGCGGCCGTCAGATCGCCGCAGACCGCGCGCCGCCAGGGCGAGATGTTGGGCTCGTGCACGCCGAACCGGCTCTCCATGAACCGGATGATCGACGTGTGGTCGAGGGTCTCCGAGCAGACGAACCCGCCCTTGCTCCAGGGCGAGACGACCAGCATCGGCACCCGCTGCCCGAGTCCGTAGGTACCGGCCGCGTGACTGCTGTCGCCCTTGAAGAGATCGGGGCCGACGTCGACCGTCGACTTGCCCTGCGCGGCCGACTGCGGCGGGAACGGCGGCACGAGGTGGTCGAAGAACCCGTCGTTCTCGTCATACGTGATGAACAGGGCCGTCTTCGCCCACACCTCGGGGTCGGAGGTGAGCGCGTCCAGGACCTGGGAGATGTACCAGGCGCCGTAGTTCGCGGGCCAGTTGGGGTGCTCGGTGAAGGCCTCGGGGGCGACGATCCAGGAGACCTGCGGCAGCCTGCCCCCTGCCACGTCCGCCTTGAGCTGGTCGAAGAAGCCCTCGCCCTTGCGGGCGTCGGTGCCGGTGCGGGCCTTGTCGTAGAGGGGGTCGCCGGGCTTCGCGTCGCGGTACTGGTTGAAGTAGAGGAGCGAGTTGTCGCCGTAGTTGCCCCGGTAGGCGTCCTCGATCCAGCCCCAGGAGCCGGCCGCGTCGAGCCCGTCGCCGACGTCCTGGTAGATCTTCCAGGACACGCCCGCCTTCTCGAGGCGCTCCGGGTACGTCGTCCAGCCGTACCCCTCCTCGTCGTTGCCGAGGACGGGGCCGCCGCCCTTGCCGTCGTTGCCCGTGTAGCCCGTCCACATGTAGTAGCGGTTCGGGTCGGTGGAGCCGATGAACGAGCAGTGGTACGCGTCGCAGATGGTGAAGGAGTCGGCCAGCGCGTAGTGGAACGGGATGTCCTGGCGGTTCAGATAGGCCATCGTCGTCGACGACTTGGCCTGGATCCACTTGTCGTACTTGCCGTTGTTGAAGGCGACGTGCCCGTCGCTCCAGCCGTGCGGGAGGTCCTGGATGAAGGCCAGTCCCAGGTCGTCGGCGTCCGGCCGGAAGGGCAGTACGTCCTTGGTGCCGTCCGACTGGTGCCACACCGACTTGCCGTTCACCTGGCTGACCGGATGCGGGTCCCCGAAGCCCCGGACACCGCGCAGTGAACCGAAGTAGTGGTCGAAGGACCGGTTCTCCTGCATCAGGACGACGATGTGCTCGACATCCTCGATCGTCCCGGTGCGGTGGTGCGCGGGGAGGGCGGCGGCGCGCTCGATGCTGCTGGAGAGAGCGGTGAACGCCGTGGTCGCGCCCGCGAGTTGGAGGAAGCGGCGCCGATTGACTTCGGACATGACGGGGTGACCTCTCGTCCTGGGGGATACGCGCGGTTGGAGTGTCGCAAGGGCACCAAACGACAGGGAAGTGCCTGATGACGCTGGTGTGAAAGTCGGGAGTACGCAAGGTGTGTTGAACAGAACTTGAACCGACGGGACGAGGAGGAGAGCAACGGGTGACCTCCGCCATACCGACCGCACATGCCAGGTGATTTGGAAATCTTCCTGGATCATGCGATGCCACCGAATTCCTGCACCTCGCATTTGCGGCAGTAGTATCGGCGTGTGCCTGCCGTGAGAAGCCGAGGGAGTAGCCCCGTGATGACCCGTTCCGCTCGCCGGACCCGCCGGACCCTGCAGGTGGCCGGCGTGAGCGTCGCCACGCTGCTGGCGGTGAGCGCCTGCGCCTCCTCCGACGACTCGTCGGCGAAGCCGGACTCCTCGGGGTCCGCCGCGCCGAAGCTGTCCGGCACGGTGACCGTGTTCGCCGCCGCGTCCCTCAAGGAGAGCTTCACGACGTTGGGCAGGACGTTCGAGAAGAAGTACCCCGGTACGAAGGTCACCTTCAGCTTCGGCGGCAGCGACTCCCTCGCCGCGAGCATCACCGGCGGCGCCCCGGCCGATGTGTTCGCCTCCGCCAGCCCCAAGACGATGAAGATCGTCACCGACGCGAAGGACGCCGCCGGGACCCCGGTCACCTTCGTCCGCAACCAGCTGGAGATCGCCACCCTGCCGGGCAACCCCGACAAGATCGCCTCTCTCAAGGACCTCACCAGGTCCGGCCTGAAGGTCGTCCTCTGCGACAAGGAGGTGCCGTGCGGTGCCGCCGCGCAGAAGGCCCTCGACGCGAGCGGCCTGAAGCTCACGCCCGTGTCGTACGAGCAGGACGTCAAGAGCGCCCTGACCAAGGTCGAGCTGAAGGAGGCCGACGCCTCCGTCGTCTACCGGACCGATGTCAACGCGGCAGGTGACAAAGTGGAGGGTGTGGAGTTCCCCGAGTCGGCCCAGGCCATCAACGACTATCCGATCGTCCTGCTCAAGGACGCGCCGCACGCGGACACCGCGAAGGCGTTCATCGAGCTGGTCCGGTCCGCCGCGGGCCGGCAGGTTCTGACCGGGGCGGGATTCCTCGAGCCGTGACCGAACCCGACGACGCCCGCGCCGCGGCCGACACCCTGACCGATGGCGGACCGCGGCGCGGGCGTGTCCGAGGCGGGTCCCGGGACCGGGGCCCGGGCAAGGGCCGGGAGCCGGGCAAGGGCCGGGCCCGGGGCCGTCGGTCGGCCGTGCCGGTTCCGCTCCTTGTTCCCGCGCTCGTGGGTCTGGCGTTCCTTCTCCTGCCGCTGATCGCGTTGCTGGTACGGACGCCCTGGAGCACTCTGCCCGATCAGCTGACCAGCCCCGAGGTGTGGCAGGCCCTGCGGCTGTCCCTGTTCTGCGCCACCGCCGCGACGGCGGTGAGTGTGGTGCTGGGCGTCCCGCTCGCCTGGCTGCTGGCCCGCGCCGAGTTCCGCGGCCGCGGTCTCGTACGGGCGCTGGTGACGCTGCCGCTGGTGCTGCCGCCGGTCGTCGGGGGTGTGGCGCTGCTGCTCGCCCTCGGGCGCAACGGGGTCGTCGGGCAGTGGCTGGACTCGTGGTTCGGGATCACGCTGCCGTTCACCACGGCCGGCGTGGTGGTCGCGGAGGCGTTCGTCGCGATGCCGTTCCTGGTCATCAGCGTCGAGGGCACACTCCGCGCCGCCGACCCGCGCTACGAGGAGGCCGCCACGACGCTGGGCGCCTCCCGCTTCACCGCGTTCCGCCGGGTCACCCTGCCGCTCATCGCCCCCGGGGTCGCGGCCGGCGCGGTCCTGGCCTGGGCCCGGGCGCTGGGCGAGTTCGGGGCGACGATCACCTTCGCGGGCAACTTTCCGGGCCGTACGCAGACGATGCCCCTGGCGGTGTATCTGGCCCTGCAGAGCGACCCGGCCGCCGCCATCGCCCTGAGCCTGGTCCTGCTCGCCGTCTCGATCGCGGTCCTGGCCGGGCTGCGCGACCGTTGGATGACCCCGTCATGACCTCCATGGACGATACGAAGTCCCGCCTCGCCCCCGGTTCGGACAGCGCGTCCGACGGGGGGCTCGACGCCCGGGTCGTCGTCGACCGGGGCTCCTTCCGGCTCGACGTCCGGCTGACGGCGGCGCCCGGCGATGTCGTGGCGCTGCTAGGGCCCAACGGCGCCGGCAAGACCACCGCGTTGCGCGCCCTGGCGGGGCTCACCCCGCTCGACGACGGCCATCTGCGACTGGACGGGGTGGAGTTGGAGCGTACGCCGCCCGAGTCCCGCCCGGTCGGTGTCGTCTTCCAGGACTACCTGCTCTTTCCCCATCTCACCGCCCTGGACAACGTCGCCTTCGGTCCGCGCTGCCGGGGGGCGAGCAAGGCGGAGGCCCGGGCGACGGCCGCCGAGTGGCTGGAGCGGATGGGGCTCGCCGACCAGGCCGGCGCCAAACCGCGCAGGCTCTCCGGCGGCCAGGCCCAGCGCGTCGCGCTCGCCCGCGCCCTGGCGACCCGGCCCCGGCTGCTGCTCCTCGACGAACCGCTGGCCGCGCTGGACGCCCGTACCCGCCTCGAAGTCCGCGCCCAACTCCGGCGCCACCTGGCCGACTTCGAGGCCGTGGCCGTCCTGGTCACGCACGACCCGCTGGACGCGATGGTGCTCGCGGACCGGCTGGTGGTCGTCGAACACGGCCGGGTCGTGCAGGAGGGGCCGCCGCAGGACATCGCGCGCCGGCCGCGCACCGACTACATCGCCCAACTGGTCGGCGTCAACCTCTACCCGGGCCGGGCCCAGGGCCACACCGTCACGCTGGACACCGGGCCGGCGATCACCACCACCGAGGATCTCACCGGCCCGGTCTTCGTCGCCTTCCCGCCCGGCGCCGTGACCCTGCACCGCCACCGGCCCACCGGCTCCAGCGCCCGTAACCTGTGGCGCTGCGAGGTGGCCGGACTGGAGACCCACGGTGACCAGATCCGTGCGAACCTCACCGGCGAACTCCCCCTCGCCGCCGACCTCACCACCATCGCCGCGGCCGAACTCGATCTGCATCCGGGTGCCGAGGTCTGGGCGACCGTCAAGGCGACACAGACCCACGCGTACCCGGCCTGACCGGGACCCGGCCCCCGGCCCGGTTAGCGTGAGCCCCACGCAGAGCAAAAGCGCACATTCCGCACCTTCTTCCCTGTGAGGCGTACCCGCCATGAGTCTGAGCATCCGCAACCAGATCCCCGGCACCGTCATCGCCGTCACCACCGGAGAGGTCATGGCCACCGTCAAGGTCCGCCTCGACGGTGGCCAGGAGATCACCGCCGCGATCACCCGGGACTCCGTCAGGGATCTCGGCCTGACCGCGGGCACCGCCGTGCGCGCCCTGGTCAAGTCGACGGAGGTCTCCCTCGCCACGGCCGTCGTCGAGGGCGTCTCCATCCGCAACCAGCTCCCCGGTACGGTCGCCGACCTCACCACCGGCGTCGCCATGGCGTCCGTCAAGGTCACCGTCGCGGGCGGTTCACTCACGGCCGCAATCACCACGGACGCCGTGAACGACCTGGGCCTGGCGGCCGGTTCACCGGTCGTCGCCCTGATCAAGTCGACCGAGATCTCCCTCGCGACGGGGTGAGCGTCGCGTGCCGCCGAGGATGAAGTGGTCGCTCGGCGGCCGCGGCCCGCGACCCCAGGAGGTTTCCAGCGCAGGCCGCGCACCGCTGGCGCTGCCGCAGGCAGGCTGTGGTGCTCGTCGTGCCGGGACGCGGCAAGACGGGGGTCCGGTCATCGGTCGCCCCGCGACCAGTCGGCCGGGCGGGTCCAGCACGGCTCACGTCGCCACCGCCACCACCGTCGGCTCGGTGGCCCCGGGCGGTCGCGTTCTCACCCACCTTCGCCCGAGGCCGCCGGAGGCCGGCCCCTCCGGCGGCCCGCGACGGCATGCCCCGGTGTCAGCAGGTCGGTACGCCCGGCAGCCAGGCCGCTCCCTTGATGTAGATGTTCGTCATCCAGGAGCCGTTCGTCAGCTTGGACCAGGCGTCGTTGGTGTAGCCGTCGGCCGTCACTTCCTGGGCGTGCGCCTGGCAGACCACGTTGACCGTGGTGGGCTGCGCGAAGTAGTCGACCACACCGGCGTTGACGTTCGGCTCGCTGTGCGTACGGACCCCGGTGCCCCAGGTCTGGAACGGCTTGCTGCCGTTCGCCGGCGGCGGGGTGCTGCTGCCGCCGCAGTCCGGAATGCCGGGCAGCGACGCCGGGCCCTTGATGTAGATGTTCGTCAGCCAGGAACCGTCGGCCAGTTTGGACCAGATGTCGTTGGTGTAGCCCTCGGCGGTGACGCTCTCGGCGTGCTGCTGGCACTGGACGGACACCTGGGTCGGTCCGGCGAAGGTGTCCACCACCGCACCGCGCACGCTCGGGGTGCGGTGGGTCCGTACTCCCGTGCCCCAGGTCTCGAAGGTCGTGCCGCCGTTCGCGGGCGGCGGGGTGGGGGTGCCCGACCCGTTGATCCGGATCGCGCCCGCGTAGTCGCCGCCGGTGCGCACGGGCGCGACCCGGATGTGGGTGCCCGACTCGAACGCCTCGACCAGCTGCCCGCCGCCCAGGTAGATGGCGACGTGATGGATGTGTCCCCTGCCCCAGAACATGAGGTCCCCCGGCAGCAGTGGGGCGCTGCCCTGCGCGGCGGAGAAGCGGGCCGAGGCCTGTGAGCTGTGGAACTGGTCGTCGGCCGTGCCGTTGAGCAGGTCCTTGCCGGTGGCCTGCGCGTACGCGTAGCGCACCAGGCCTGAGCAGTCGAAGCCCTTGCGCTCGCCGTCGTGGAGGCTGTCGGGGTCCGAGCCGTCGTAGAAGCCGTAACTGGCGCCCGGCGTGGCTCCGTGCCCGCCGCCCCAGCTGTACCAGACGCCGATCTGCGAACAGGCGGCGTTCACGGCGGCCTGCGCGGTGGCGGAGGCACCCTGAGCGAGGACACCACAGGTGGCGGCCGGCGCCGCGTGGGCCGGAGCGGAGAGGAACGCGGACAGGGCGAGGACCGAGGCCCCCAAGAACGCGGCGCTGGTCCGGCGGCGCGTGCTGCTGATCTTCAAGGAACTCTTCCTTCTCATGGGTGACGTCACCGGACGGACCGGAGACAGCGGTGATGGACATCCGTGCCGCTTCCCCACCCCCGTGGGGGGAGCGGCACGGGCCTGAGGCGGGAATCCAGCGCCCGAGAGCGTGCTGGTCTCGGTCACACGCAGAGCGTCGCGGACCCCTCTGCAAATGCGCTGCAAATCGCCTGCATGAAGCTCATCAGGCTCATCAGACTCTGCAGACGGCTCTCACGGCGTCGTCGTATGACCGCCGGGGGCAGCGAAAGATTCTTCGGTCAGAGGGCATACGGACGCGCTCCACGACGCGTCAACGGCTCGAAAGCAACACGTTCGTTCGAGAGAGCCCCGGGAGGCACCGATGCACCGCTGGACCTTGGCCCTGCTGACCGCGGGCCTGCTGGCCACGACGGCGACCGGCTGTGCGGGCGACACCGCGTCGGCCCCCGCTGCCGCCGACGCCGGCCCGCGCAGGGTCGAGGGCACGCCGCGCGAGACGCTCCAGCTCGCCGAACAGCTCCTCATCAAGGAGTGCATGGAGAAGCAGGGCCACAAGTACTGGGTCGAGCCGCCCGATCCCGAGAACCTCTCGACCCGGTTCCCCTACGTCGTCGACGACTTGGCATGGGCGAAGGCCCACGGCTACGGCACCGACCTTCGGCTCGCCGACGACGCCAGGGCCCGGAGCAACCCCAACCAGCGGTACTTCCGTTCCAAGCCGGCGAAGACCAGGGCCGTCCTGGTGGCCGCCATCAACGGGGCGCGGCCGGAAGGGCTTTCGGTCCGGCTGCCCAACGGCATGGAGATCACCCACAGCGACCAGGGCTGCCAGTCCACCGCCCAACGGCAGTTGTACTCCGACCTCCAGGCCTGGTTCCGGGCCACCCGGGTCGCCGACAGCCTGGCCGACACGCGCATCGGTCTGGTGATGAACGACAAGCGCTACAAGGCGGCCGCCGAACCGTGGGCGCGCTGCATGCGCGGTCAGGGGTACACCTACACCGTCCCCGGGCAGACCCGTGCCGCCGCCACCCAGCCGTCAACTCCCTGGCCGCGCGCCAAGGAGGTCCGGCTCGCCTCGGCGGAGGCGCGCTGCGCCCTCTCCAGCGGCCTGTCGTCCGTGGCGAAGGCCCTGGACACCGAGTACCGCGACGAGTTGCGGCGCCGCCACCCCAGGGAGTCGGCCGATCTCGCGCGCCTCAAGCGCGAGGCGCTGCCCCGGGCCCGCGCGATCGTCGCACGCGGCGACTGAAGCGCGGTCCGCTCCCCCACAGACCCCCACGGCCCCGAGCCGTGGTCGCACCATCCCGCTCACAACGAAAACGAGGATTGCCATGTCCATCAAGCGTCTCGTCACCCTCGCGGCCTCGGCCGCCGCCGTCGTCACCCTTTTCTCCCCGCTCTCCGGCGCCAACGCGCTGGACGCCGGATCCCAGGGGACGCGGTCCGCCCAACTCGTCTCCGCGGACGGGTTCCTCCACGTCTTCACCCAGCCGAACGGCGGCGGCCGGGAGTGCAAGTGGGAGGGCAACTCCGACAACTGGGGCCTCTGCCGCAACCTGACCTCCGACATCTGGAACAACGGCTACGAGGGCGGCAACGACGCGGTCGACCTCTACACCGCTCCGGGCGGCGGTGGCGCGCACGCGTGCATCTCCCAGGGCGACCGCTGGAGGGACACCACCACCAACCGCTACCACTTCACCTACGGCGAGGGCCTGGAGGGATTCGGGGCGAGCGTCAACAACAACATCTCCTCGCACCGCTGGGTCAACTACTGCAGCCAGCACTGAGATCCGACGAGCACGCCTCGGTCCGCCCACCCCCCCGGGCGCACCGAGGCGCTCGTCATTGACGGAGCAGGTCGCGGAACCCGGTGAGCAGGGCGCGCAGCCCGAGGTCGAAGGCCAGGGTGGCGCGGCTGCGGTCGGTGGGGGTCGCGTCGAGTACGGCGCCGAGGTGCGGAGTCGTGTCGCGGGCGACGTCGGAGACCATCACGGGCGGCGCCACCAGGTCGAGGGCGGAGCCGAGAACGAAGCTCTCCAGCGCGGTGATCAGCGGCATGACCTCGTGCGTGGCGAAACCCGCGCCCAGGAGCAGCTCGGCGACCTTCTCGTACATCGCGTGCATGAACGGCTCGGCCAGCGGAGCGGTGGCGAGCAGGGGTACCGCCCCGGGGTGGGCGGCGAAGGCGGCGAGATAGGAGCGGGCCCAGCCCTCCAGGGCCTTCTCCCAGGGCTGTGACCAGTCCTGGTCGTCCCCGGTCGTCAGGGCGAGTTCCTCGCGCATCAGCGAGATGATCTCGTCGCGGCCGGCGACGTGGTGGTAGAGCGCGGACGGGGCGACACCCAGGGCTTTGGCCAGGGCCGGGATGGAGAGGGCGCCCTTCTCGTCGGCCAGGCGCAGTGCGGCGGCACCGATGCGCCGGCGGTCCAGCAGGGGTGTGCGCGGCCGTCCCACGGTGGCTCCTCGGAGAAATTGTCTTCGCTTGCCGTAACCCAGACGTTACCGAATGGCATTCAGTAAAACTCTTCCCAGTCGCCCGGACGGCGCCTACATTACCGGAAACCGAACACCTTTCAGTTAGGTGGTCGGCCGAAGGAAAGGCACCGCCACACGCCATGCACGCCGACATCGTCTTCACCGGAGGGACCGTCCGGACCGGGGCCTTCGACGACCCCGTCCACGACGCCCTCGCCGTCACCGGCGGCCGGATCACCGCGCTCGGCGCACAAGCGATGGCCGCCCGGGGACCGCGTACCACCGTCGTCGACCTGGCCGGCGGGGCCCTGTTGCCGGCGTTCGGCGACGGACATGTGCACCCCGTGATGGGCGGACTGGGTCTGGCCGGGGTGCCGGTCCGGGACCGTGGAAGCGTCGAGGAGATCGTCGACGTCGTACGGGGCTGGGCCGCCGGACACCCGGAGACGGAGTGGATCACCGGTGACGGCTTCGACCCGTGGCTCGCCCCCGACGGCCGGTTCGACGCCCGGTGGCTGGACGCGGCCGTACCCGACCGTCCCGTTGTCCTGCGCACCATGGACCACCACACCGCCTGGGTGAACAGCGAGGCCCTGCGCCGGGCCGGTTACACCGCCGACACCCCGGACCCGGCGGGCGGGGAGATCCTGCGCCGGGAAGGATCCACCGAGCCGCTGGGCACCCTGCGCGAGTTCGGCGCCCTCGGCCCGGTGCTCGACCTCGTTCCCACGGCGTCCCACGAGGCACAGGTGGCGGCGCTGCGCGAAGCCGCAGCCCGGTTCGCCGCGGCCGGCGTGACCTGGGTCCAGGATGCCTGGGTCGAACCGCACCACGCCGACGTCTGGGTCACCGCGGCGACCACCGGGCCGGGGCTTCCCCTCCGCGCCGATCTCGCCTTCGTCCTGCAACCCGACGGCTGGCGCGAGCGCGTCCTGCGGTTCGCGGCGGACCGGGAGAAGGTGGAGAGCTCCGCTCCCGGGCTGCTGACCGCGCGGAGCGTGAAGTTCTTCGCCGACGGTGTCATCGAGGCCGGCACCGCCGCCCTCCTCGAGCCCTACACCGACTGCCCCCACTCGCACGGCATCGCCAACTGGGCGCCCCAGGAACTCGCCGAGGCCGTCACCGCCGTCGACGCGCTCGGCTTCCGCGCGCACCTCCACGCCATCGGCGACGGCGGTGTCCGGGCCGCCCTGGACGCGATCGAGGCCGCCACCCGCGCCAACGGCGCCCGCGACCGCCGTCCGGTCATCGCGCACGCCCAGCTGATCGACCCCGCCGACCTGGCCCGGTTCGCCGCCCTCGGCGTGATCGCCAACCTCCAGCCGCTGTGGGCCCAGCCGGACCCCCTGATGACCGAGCTGACGCTCCCGAGGATCGGCCCGGAACGAGGCGGGCGGCAGTACCAGATCGCCGCCCTGCTCGGCTCCGGCGCCCGGCTCTCGTTCGGCAGCGACTGGCCGGTCACCGCCCATGAACCACTGCGGGGCATCGCCACCGCGGTCACCCGCCAGACACCCGAGGGGATTCCCGAGGGCGGCTGGCTCCCCAAGGAGCGGATAGACATCGACACCGCTCTCGCCGCCTACTCCGCGGGATGCGCCCACCAGGCGTTCGAGGAGCAGGAATGGGGCGCGTTGCGTCCCGGAATGCGCGCCGACCTGGTGCATCTCGCCGCCGATCCGGCCGGGACCGCCCCCGGGGACCTCGCGCACCTCCCTGTCCTGGGCACCTGGCTCGCCGGCCGGCGTACCCACGACGCCCCCACTCCCCACGGCACGCGGGCCGGGAGACGATAGACCCACGTCGTCGTCACGACCGGTCCACGTCTCCCTGCCGTACCGCTCGCTCCACGCTCACCCACACCACGCGGAGACCTCCATGACCGAGCCCCTCGTTCCCACCGCTCCCCACCAGCCACCACCGGCCGGGGGGACGGACCAGAGCCCTCACCTCCAGCGCGGCAGCCTCGGCGTCGCCGACATCGTCTTCTTCGTCGTCGCCGCGGCCGCCCCGCTCACGGTGATGGCCGGCGTGGCTCCCCTCGCCATCCTCTTCGGCGGCATCGGCGCCCCGGTCGCCTATCTCGCCGTCGGCGTGGTGCTGGTCCTCTTCGCGGTCGGGTTCACGGCGATGACGCCGTACATCCGCAACGCCGGTGCCTTCTACTCGTACATCGCGCGAGGGCTCGGCCGTCCGGCGGGGCTGGGAGCGGCGTTCCTCGCGGTGTTCTCGTACAACTCGCTCCAGATCGGCATGTTCGGCGCCTTCGGCTTCTTCGCCTCCACCACGGCGAACGACCTTCTCGGCGTCGACCTGCCCTGGCCGGTGTACGCGTTCGCCGGGATCGCCGTCGTCTGGTTCCTGGGCTTCAGGTCCATCAACCTCGGTGCCAAGGTCCTGGCCGCCCTGCTGATCGCGGAGACCGCGATCCTGGTGCTGCTCGCCGGCGCGGTCCTGGTCAAGGGCGGCGCGAGCGGGCTGACCTTCGACTCCTTCGCCCCCTCGAACGTCTTCGTCTCCGGGATGAGCGGACCGCTCGGTCTGGCCGTCGCCGCGTTCATCGGCTTCGAGGCCACCGCCATCTACCGCGAGGAGGCCCGTCACCCCGACCGCACCGTGCCCCGCGCCACCTACCTCGCGATCGGCTTCCTCGGCCTCTTCTACGCCTTCATCAGCTGGATCATCGTGCAGGCGTTCGGCAGTGACCAGGCCGTCGGCGTCGCCGCGAAGAACCCGGCGGAGATGTTCTTCACCGCCATGACCCAGTACGTGGGCGGCTGGGCGACCGACGTCCAGCGCGTCCTGATCGTCACCAGCGTGCTCGCCGCCCTGCTCGCCTTCCACAACGCCATCACCCGGTACGTCTACGCCCTGTCCGTCGAGAAGGTCGCCCCCTCGGCGCTGGGCCGCGTGCACCCCAGGCACGGCTCGCCGTGGGTGGCCGGCATCGCCCAGAGCGTCCTGGCGGTCGTGGTCGTCGCCGTCTTCGCCGTGATCGGCGTCGACCCCTACACCAAGTTCTTCCTGTGGGTGAACACTCCCGGGGTGGTCGGCATCCTCGTCCTGCAGGCACTGGCGGCCTTCGCAGTGGTCGCCTTCTTCCGCCGCAACTCCGCCGAGCACGGCGAGGGACCTCTGCGTACCCTCCTCGCGCCCGCCGCGGCCGGTGTCCTCCTCACCGCGGTCACCGTGCTGGTCTGCAAGCGCCTCGACCTGTTCACCGGCGCAGGCCCGGCCGTCAACTGGTCGCTGGTCGCGCTCACCCCGGCGGTGTTCCTGGCCGGCGTCGCCCTCGCCGCCCACATCCGCCGCACCCGGCCGGACGTCTACGCCAAGCTGGCCACCACCGACGTCGACGCCGCCTGACACGCGCGCGGCGGTCCCCCGGGTGCTGGTCCGAGGACGGCACCCGGGGGACCGCCCCGTACGAGCGGTCACCGGACGTCCGTCACGCCACACCTCGTTGCCGCGCGGGAGGCTCGGCCAGGTGGTGGGCCCAGGGACGCAACTGCCGGTCCGCGCTGTCCAGCAGGCTCGCGATGTCCTCCGCGCTCCGGGCGCCGCCGAAGACGTAGTGGTCCGGGCGGGCGAGGACGGCCGCGCACGACCGCTGTCGCATCCAGTCGTCGAGGAGCGGCCCTGTCTCCAGGTACTCGTCCGGCCGCGTCGGCGTGCCGCCCGTGGTCATACGGACCAGCCGCAGCGGAAATCCACCGGCCGCCCGATGGACGGACAGCGCCCGCTCGGCCGCCGAGGCGTCCACGTCGTGCCGGACCACCAGCCGGAAGGTGCTGCCGGTGAACGTGTCGAGCAGACCCTCCTGTCCTCGGACGTCCGTGACCCTGGGCTGCGGCAGCAGGTCGCCCCTCGCCGGGGAGCCCACGGGAGCGAGGAATCCCGCCGTCAGGCCCGGGATGAGGGACTGCCGGACGATTCCCTCGGGCCGTGCCGCCAGTTCGCCGAGCAGTTCGGCGTCGCGTGCCGCGGCGACGGCCTCGTCCCGTTCGCAGATGATCCGGCCCAGCTCCTTGGCGGCCAGCGTCACCTGCCGCACATGCGGCTCCCGTTCCCGCTGGTAGGTGTCCAGCAGCGGCTCCTCGGCGACGCCCCGCAGCTGGAGCGCCAGCTTCCACACCAGGTTGGAGGCGTCGCGGATCCCCTGGCACATACCCTGCGCGAGAAACGGCGGGGTCATATGGGCGGCGTCGCCCAGGAAGAACACCCGCCCGGCGCGCCACTGGCGAAGGACCAGCGCGTGGAACCGGTAACTGGACGCCCGCCACAGGTCGTACTCCCCCGCGTCGAGCCAGCGGGAGAGCAGCCCCCGGACGAACTCCTCCCGGGACACCTCCTCCGGGTCCTCGCCCGGGTTGATCATGAACTCCCAGCGGCGCAGGTTGCCGGGGCCCACGACGAACGTGCTCGGGCGTGCCGTCTCGCAGTACTGGATGTTGGTCCGGGGAAGGTCCTGGCCGGCGCCGGAGCGCAGCAGGACGTCCACCACCAGCCAGGGTTCGTCGAATTCCAGGTCGCGCATGCCCAGGCCCAGCGCGGCTCGCAGGGGACTGGCGCCGCCGTCGCAGGCCAGGACGTACCGGGCCCGCAGGGTCCGGTGTCTCCCCGAGAGATCGGTCGTCGCGACGCTGACGCCGCCGTCGTCGGGCCGTATGTCCGTCGCCTCCGTGCCGAGGAGGATCTCGACTCCCGCGCACTGCTCCAGGCGTTGTCGCAGCGCGCCTTCCAGCCGCGGCTGGAGGAAGACGTAGTTGGGCGCCCAGCCGAGCGGATGGGGCGGTGGCGCGGTGCCGATGCGTCGGATGACCCGCCCCTCGGCGTTGTGGTATTCGGAGGGCCGGTAGGGCATCACATGCGGCGCGATGGTGTCGGCCAGACCGAGCCCGGCGAAGACCCGCATGGCCTCCTGGTCGAAGCCGATGGCACGCGGCCGGGGCTCGATCTCTGTCGCCCGGTCGACGGCGACGACGCGTAGCCCCAGGTCATGGGCGAGGTTGGCGGCGGTGGCGCCCACCGGTCCGAGGCCCACGACCACCACATCGGCGTCGAACGCGTCGGTCACCGGAAGGCCGCCTGTCCGGTCAGCGCCTGGCCGATCATGAGGGTGTGCATCTCGACGGTGCCCTCGTAGGTGAGGATCGACTCCAGGTTGTTGGCGTGCCTCATCACCGGGTACTCCAGCGAGATGCCGTTGGCGCCCAGTACGGTCCGCGCGGTGCGGCAGATCTCCAGCGCGGCACGGGTGTTGTTGAGCTTGCCGTAGCTGACCTGCTCGGGGCGCAGACCCCGGTCGTCCTTGGCGCGGCCCAGGTGGAGGGCGAGCAGGGTGCCCTTCGCCAACTCCAGGGACATGTCGGTGAGTTTGGCCTGCGTCAGCTGGAAGGAGCTGATCGGGCGGCCGAACTGGACGCGGTCACCGGCGTAGGCCAGCGCGGCCCGGAAAGCCGACCGGGCGGCGCCCATCGCGCCCCACGCGATGCCGTAACGGGCCTCGTTGAGGCAGGACAGAGGACCGCGCAGGCCCCGTACCTCCGGCAGGACGGCCGTCGACGGCAACCGTACGGAGTCCAGCACGAGTTCACTCGTCACCGAGGCCCGCAGCGACATCTTGTGCTTGATGGCGGGGGCCGAGAAGCCGGGGGTGTCGGTGGGGACGACGAAGCCGCGTACGCCGTCGTCGGTGCGGGCCCAGACGACCGCGACGTCCGCGACCGAGCCGTTGGTGATCCACATCTTGCGCCCGTCGAGGACCCAGTCGTCGCCCTCACGGCGGGCGGCGGTACGCATGCTGCCCGGGTCGGAGCCGGAGTCCGGCTCGGTGAGGCCGAAGCAGCCGATGGCGGTGCCGGCGGCCAGCTTCGGCAGCCACTCGTCCTTCTGGTCCTCCGAGCCGAAGGCATGGATCGCGAACATGACCAGCGAGCCCTGCACGGAGACCAGGGAGCGCAGCCCGGAGTCGGTGGCCTCCAGTTCCAGACAGGCCAGGCCGTAGTCGACCGCGCTCATCCCGGCGCAGCCGTAGCCGTCCAAGTGCATGCCCAGCAGGCCGAGTTCGCCGAGTTCCTTCGTCAGGCCGCGGATGTCGTCGATGGCACCCTGCTCGAACCACTCGGCGATGTGCGGCTCCAGACGCCGGTCGCAGAAGGTGCGGACCGTGTCGCGGACGGCGCGCTCGTCGTGGGTGAGCAGGGTGTCGAGTTCCAGGAGGTCGAGGGGGTCGGCCTGGCGGGGCGCGTGCTGAGCGTGCATCGGGTGTCTCCAGAAGCAGGCAGGAAGGAGGGTGGGGAGGAAGAGGAGGCCGCCGGTCAGGGGAGGAACCGGCGGCCTCCGGCTCGGCCGGTCAGGCGGAGAGCGTCGGGCTGATGACGAAGTTGCTGAAGCCGCCGTTGCGTCGCGCTATGCCGCCGATGGCCTCGTTGACCCGTTCCAGCGGGAAGACCTGGTGCTCCAGCGGGCCGAGGTCGAGCAGACCCGCCCCGGCCATGTCGGCCATCACCTGGCCCTCGCCCGAGGTGAACCAGGCCGAGCCGACCAGCCGCAACTGCTGGTCCATCATCCGGTGGACGTCGACGGGCAGATCCCCGGCGACCGCGCCGATGTTCACCGCGATGCCGCCGCGTGCCAGCGCCCGCATGCCGGCCAGGAACGTCTCGTGCGGTGCGCCGGGGCCGAGCGCGTCGATGTAGATGTCGGCGCCGTGGCCGTCGGTCTCGGCACGGATCCAGTCGTCCAGCGGGCCGTCCTCCAGCGAGTGCAGGCGCAGGCGTCCGTCGGCGAGCTTGCCGACCTGGTCGAGCAGGCCCTTGTCGCGGCCGGTGCCGTAGACGTGGGTGAGGCCCAGGGCGGGCGCGAGGAGGGCCGCGCCGATGCCGAGGGTGCCGCTGATGCCGTTGACCAGGACGGTTCTGCCCGGTCCGGCCCCGGCTTTGCGGAGCGCGGAGTACATGGTGCCGAGGTAGCCGAAGCGGGCGGCCGCCTCGAAGGACAGTGTGTCCGGCAGCTTCACCAGGGAGTACGCCGGAGCCACCATGTACTCGGCCAGGCCACCCTGGTAGCGGTCCAGCAGGTCGATCGCCGTCGGCGAGAAGCCGAAGTATCCGGCGAACGCGTAACTGGCGCAGTTGATCGAGTCGTTGTCGCGGCACGACCGGCACGAGCCGCAGGAGCGGCCCGGGTTGACGTACACCCGGTCGCCCGGCTTGAACGCCTGGACGCCCGCGCCGACGGACTCCACCACTCCCGCCGGGTCGAGACCGAAGATCGCCGGCAGGGTCGGCAGGGGGCTGTCCGGGAACCAGGTGGTCCACATGTTCAGGATGTTGGCGAGGTTCGGAACGATGTTGACGGCGTGCACGGCCACGCGGACATCGCCGGGGCCGGGTTCGGGAACGGGCAGTTCCTCGATCCTCATCGGCTCGCCGACCTTGTGCATCCGCGCGGCTCGCATGGTCGCACTCATGGCGTCTCCTCGGGTACGGGAGGGAGAGACGGCGCCGACGGCACGGTCTCGGGGATTTTTCTCGGGGGTTGTGAAGGGTGGGTCAGTCGTCCAGCAGCGTCGTCAGTCGCGCGCGCTGCAGCTTTCCGGTGGCACCGCGCGGCAGGGCCGGTACGACGCACAGTCGCCGGGGCCACTTGTGCCTGGCGAGCCGGCCGTCGAGGTGGGCGCGCAGGTCGTCCAGGGTGGGTGTGCCCGAGTCGGTGACCAGGAAGGCGGTCACCAGTTCGCCCCAGACCGGGTCGGGCGCCCCGGAGACGGCGACCTCGACGACGCCGGGGATGTCGGCGAGCGCGTTCTCCACCTCGGCGGGGTCGACGTTCTCGCCGCCGGTGATGATGGTGTCCTTGAGCCGGCCGACGACCTCCAGCCGACCGGCCGTGTCGAACCGTCCCCGGTCCCCGGTGCGGAACCAGCCCTCGTCGTCGGTCACGGGCACCGGCCCGGCGGCGGTCCGGTACTCGGCGGCCACGGACGGGCCCCGCACCCAGATCTCGCCAGGTACGCCCACCGGGGCGGGCGTTCCGGCCGCGTCCACGACCGTCACCTCCGCCTCGGGGACGGGCGATCCGGTGGAACCGGCCGGGTCGTCCGGCGCGGAGTAGGTCACCCCGGCCGCGGTCTCCGTGAGGCCGTAGGAGTCGACCACACCGATCCCGCGGGCCCGGAACTGCTCGCGGGTGGCGGTCTGCGCCGGTGAGCCTCCGGACAGGATCCAGCGCAGGGTGTCCAGGTCGCCGCCGCGGAAACGGGGATGGCGGGCGAGCAGCGCGGACATGGCCGGTACGGCGAACGCGCACGTGACGCGGTGGTCGCGGACCAGGTCGATGAACAGACCGGGTTCGAAGCGGGGGGCCAGGATCACCGTGCCGCGCCGTGCCCAGACGCACTGCGGAAGTCCGCCCAGTACGGCGACATGGGCCAGCGGGGTGGAGATCAGCGCGGTGTCGTTGTCCCCGAAGGGCATCCGGGCCAGACCGCCGGCCATGCTCCAGCGCAGGTTGTCGTGGGTCAGTGCGACGCCCTTGGGGCGGCCCGAGGTGCCGGAGGTGAACGCGATGACGGCGATGTCGGACCCGGACGGGAGATCCTGGGGGACGGCCTCGGGTCCGGCGTCCTCGGGGTGCAGCTCCTGCCAGGTCAGTCGCAGTCCCGGGCCCGCGGGGAACCCCTCGTCGGCGACCACCGCCGCCGGTGCGGTCTCCTCGCACACCACCCCGAGTTCACCGCCGGTCACCTGCGGGTGCAGCGGCACGAGCACCGCGCCCATCCGCGTCACCGCGAACAGCGTGATCAGCGCCTCGGGCCGCGCGGCCCCCTGCATCACCACCCGGTCGCCCCTGCGCACCCCGGACTTGTCGAGCCGGGCGATCACGCGCCGTACGGCGAGGTCGAGTTCGGCGTAGGTCCAGGTCCGGTCCTCGAAGACCAGTGCGGTGCGGGAACCGGCGTCGGCGGCGCCGGTGACGAGGTGGTCGCCGAATGTGCCGGTCATCTGCGCACCTCCGCGGTTCGTCCGGCGCGGGCGAGGGCGCCGAGGGTGGTCTCCGCGAGGTCGGCGGCCGAGACCGGCGTCCCCCGCTCCAGCATCCGGCGGGCGGCCAGATGCTCGGCGGGCCAGTTCAGCGTCTCCACGGCCACCAGCAGGCCGTCGCGGAAGGCGTACGCGGCCAGCCGCTCGGCCGTGTCGCGGGGCACCACCCGCACCTCGTCACCGTTCGAACGCAGCCCGGCGATCTGCAGCTTGACGTCCCCCTGGTCGCTCCAGAACCACGGCAGGCTCCGGTACGGGCCGGCGGTATCGGCGGACCCCGCGATGCGGCGCGCGACCAGCGCGCCCTGGTCGACGGCGTTCTGCACCGACTCGAGCCGCACCGGGCCGTCCGCCTGTGGATGCGGACACCGGGCGCAGTCGCCGACGGCGGAGACACGGGGGTCTGTCACCGAGCGCAGTTGCCCGTCGACCAGCACCCCGTCACGCACGGCCAGTCCGGCCCGCCCGGCGAGTTCGTCGCGGGGTACCGCGCCGATGCCGTACACGACGAGGTCGGCGGGCAGGACCTCGTGGTCGGTGACGACCTGCTCGACCCGTCCCGCGCCCTCCAGGGCCCGGACGGCCGTGCCGGTGAGGATCCGGAGGCCGGCGCGTTCGTGCCGTTGCCGCAGCCACGGTTCGAGTTCCGCCGACACGGCTCGGCCGAGCAGCCGTTGGGCCAGTTCCACCACGGTCACGCGGGCACCGCGGGACAGGGCGACCCGGGCCAGTTCGAGACCGATGAAACCGCCGCCGACGACCACGACGTCACGGGCCGTCGTCAGCGCCCGGCCGATCTCCAGCGCCTCGTCGAGGGAGCGCAGCGCGTGCACGCCGGGCAGATCGGCGCCGGGGACGGGCAGCGGGCGGTTGCGTGCGCCCGTCGCCAGCACCAGCTGGTCGTAGGGGACGGCCGTGCCGGTCCTGGTGAGGGCGGTGCGGGCGGCGAGGTCGAGGGCGACCGCCTCGTCCCCGAGCCGCAGGTCGATGTCACGGTCCCGGTAGAAGGACTCGGGTACCAGCTCGACCCGGAGGTCCTGGGGTTCGGTGTGGGCCTTCTTCGACAACGGCGGCCGCTGGTACGGCGGATGGGGCTCGGCGGCGAGAACGGTGACCGGGGCGTCGTAACCGGAGGCGCGCAGTGTCGAGGCGACGCTGAAACCGGCCTGGCCGCCGCCGACGATCACCACACCCGCCGCTGCGCTCGTCATACCTGCTCCTCCGGCACGACGACGACCAGTCCGTCGAGCGTGTCGGTGAGCTGGATCTGGCAGCTGAGCCGGCTGGTGGGCCGGCGTTCGGCGGCGGTGAAGTCCAGCATCTCGTCCTCGACCTCGTTCGGCGGTCCGACGAGTTCGGACTGGGCGGTGGCGACGTAGACGTGACAGGTGGCGCAGGAGGCGTTGCCGCCGCATTCGGCGACGATGCCCTGAACGCCGTTCGCGACCGCCGCCTGCATGAGCACGGTCCCGGACTCCGCGGTGACCTTGTGTTCGGTCCTGTCGGGCAACTGGAAGATGACGGTGGGCATGAGGTCCTCCCGATGGGGACGGCTCAGGGGGTTTGCCAGGTGACGTTCAGCGAGGTGAGCCCGCGGAACACCCAGCCGTCCAGACGGTCCGGGGTGTTCTCGGCGAGGCGGAGTCCTTTGAGGCGGCTGAAGACGAGGGGCCAGGCGATGGCGCTGACCTCGTGGCGCGCGACCCACGCGCCCATGCAGAAGTGCGGTCCGCCGCCGAAGGCGAGGTGCGGGCGGTGCGGACGGTCCGGGTCGAACTCGTCGGCCCGCTCGAAGACCGACTCGTCCCGGTTGCCGGAGGCGATGACGAGGGCCACGCGGCTGCCGGCCGGCAGGTTCACACCGGCGATCTCATAATCCTGGGCGAGCTGACGCGGATACATGCCGATCGGTGAGATCCACCGCGCCGTCTCCTCGAAGACCCGCTTCCAGACCGCCGGGTCCTTGAGCACCCGCTCCAGCACCTCGGGTCGTCGCAGCAGCGCCCAGGCCCCGACGCCGAAGACGTCCCGCGGCTCGTTGACGCCTCCGCCGATGACGACCTTGACGTTGTTCTGGATCTCGGCCCGCGACACCGGGTCGGCGGCGTGGACCATGGAGGAGATCACCGAGCCGTCTGGAGTGTCCCTGACGGCGTCGACCGCCTCGGCCACCGCGTCCTCGATGGCCCGGGTCGCCCGCTCGGCGCGCAGCCAGATGCCGGGCTCGTCGGCGTAGTTGCCGTTGGCGGCCATCATCGCCCGTGACCAGTCGGCGATGTCATGGGCGCTCGCGGTGCGCAGGCCCAGGACCAGGGCCAGGTTGGCGGCGGCGAGCGGTTCGGCGAAGTCGGCGATCAGATCGGCCTCGCCGCGGCCCTCGAGCCGGTCGAGCAGTTCGTGCGCGGTGCGCTCGAAGGAGGCCGCCCACAGGTCGCGGACCTGGCGGGGGCGGGTGGGCGGCTCGGCGGCGGCCCGCAGCCGCCGGTGGACGGGGTCGTCCTCACGGAGCAGGTTGGGCCCGACGGTGCGCAGCAGCAGCGAGCCCTCCTCGCGGGAGCTGAAGACCTCGGGCAGTTTCTCGGCGCGGACGATGTCCTCGTAGCGGGTCAGCAGATGGCGGCCGACCGAGGGAACCCAGGCCAGCGGCGCGGTGCGGCGCAGTTCGGCGTAGGCCGGGTAGGGGTCGCGGCGCAGCTCGGCGAGGTCGAGTTCGACGACGGGTGCGCCGGGCGCCGGCGTCGCCGGGGCGCTCATGGCCTCCCGCCCGCGCCGATCAGGACGAAGAAGAGCGTGGCGGGCTCGGTGCCGAGGTTGCGCCAGGCGTGCCGGGTGCCGTTCTGCACGACCAGGTCGCCGGGCTTCAGCACCGCGGTCTCACCGCCGTCGAGGTCGAGGACGATCTCGCCGCTGAGGACGACGCCGTAATCGACGGTGGGCGTGGTGTGCATGCCCGGGTTGTCGATCTCGAACAGCTCGGCCAGGCCCGGCGTCCCCTCCAGCTGTTCGGCGCCGGCCGCCGCGGGGTCCCAGCCGGGGTCGGCGTAGACACTGGCGGGAGGGAAGGTGACGGTCAGGGCGATGGTCTCGCCGGGTGCCGGTATGTAGGACTTCAGGGACTCCGTCGGGTCGGCCGACGGGGTGGCGGGAGCCGTCGTGTTCCACACCAGGGAACGGGCGAAGCCGGGGGTGTGGACGTACTGGCGGGTGACGGGCGGCTCTCCGTCGCTCGCGATCACGGGCTTGCCACTGGGATCGACACCGGTGACGACACGACGGACCATGATTCTCTCCCTTGAGAAACCAAGCAATTGTTAGATGCTTGACGGTAAAAGGCCTGACGGTTTTCGGCGCCGCGGCCCTGTCACTCCGCGGTCGGAGTCTCCTGGTTGACCAGCGTGCGCAGCAGGTGGACCAGTTCACTGAGCTGGTCGTCGCGCAGTACGGAGGTCCACGCCCGCTCCCGCTTCGTCTGGGTCTCGATCGCCTTGCGCAGCGTCTCGCGGCCCTCTTCGGTGAGCTCCACGAACAGCTGGCGCCGGTCGGACTCGACGCGCTCCCGGCTGACCAGGCCCCGGCTCTCCAGCGTCGCCAGGGCGCTGGAGATGCTGGCCCTGCTGGACCCGGAGAACCGGCCGATGTCCTGCTGGCCGAGCGGGCCGTAGACCCACAGGGCGTTGAGGATCCGGAAGCCCGCCCAGGTCAGGCCGAGCGGCCGGTGGACGTGCTTCTCGAAGTCCTTGGTGAGCCGGGCCTCGAGGCGGGTGAGATCGGTGACCATCTCGATCGCGTCGAGGTCCCGGGGATCGGTCGTGCCCAGCTCACGATGGTGGTGGCGCAGCAGCTCCGAGAACTCCCGGGTCCGGCTCGCGCCGGCGGCCCCCGTCTCACCCACGGTGTCGGTCACGATCTCCGCCCTCCCTCTGACTAGCCCGCCACGACCGGATTGACCATAGTGCCCACGCCCGTGACCTCGGTCCGCACCACCTTGCCCTCGGTCAGGTACAGCCGAGGAGTGCGGCGCACGCCGCAGCCGGCCGGGGTCCCGGTGAAGATCAGGTCGCCGGGCTCGAACGTCACCCGCTTCGACAGCCAGGCGATCAGCGCGGGCACCGGGAAGATCAGGTCCGAGGTGCGGCCCCGCTGCACCTCCAGGTCGTCGACCCAGCCGGCCACCTCGATGTCGTCCGGGTCCTCGAACTCGTCGACGGTCACCAGGAAGGGGCCGATCGGGCTGAAGGTGTCGTACGACTTGGGCAGCGTGAACTGGTTGATCGGCTTGCGCCACTGCTCCTTGCGGTCGCTGATGTCCTGGCCCGCGGTGACACCGGCCACGTACGACCAGGCCTCGGCCTCCGGGATGTTCTTGCCGGTGCGGCCCATCACGACGACCAGTTCGGCCTCGAAGTCGACCTTGTCGTACTGCGGCTCCACCACGATCGCGTCGTACGGGCCGACCACCGACGAGGCGAACTTGGCGAACACCGACGGCTCGTCCGGGACCGGGAGGCCCGACTCCTCGGCGTGCGCGCGGTAGTTGAGGGCCACCCCGATCGCCTTGTACGGCTTGGCGACCCGGCCGAGGTCACGCGGGTCGAACTCCTTCCAGTCCGTCTCCGCGGCGCGCTCGGCGAGGGTGCGCAGCTCGTCGTGGAGGGAGAGGTCGCCGAGCACCTCCAGTCGCGCCTCGATCGCACCCTTGCTCGCGGTGGCGATGTCGAGGGCACGGTCCCCGCGTACGACGACGGGACGGCCGGCGAGGTTGGCGAGCTTCATACGGGCACTTCCTTCAGGTCGGCGGGTCCGGGCAGGGGCAGGGCGGGCTCGCCCTCCACCCGTACGCCGAGGGTGTTGATGACGGTGGCGACGGTCAGGTACTGGCCGACGGTGTAGAGGACGTCGATGACCTGTTCGGTGCTCAGGTGGGCGATCAGCCGGTCCCACAGCCCGTCGTCGACACCCTGGCGGTCGACGAGCGAGTCGGTGGCGTCCAGCAGGACCCGGTCCAGCTCGTCGAGGCCGTCCCGGGCGCCGGTGGCGGCGGCGAGGATCGTCTCGTCGGCGAGACCCGCACGGCGGGCGATCCTTACGTGCTGGTCCCACTCGTAGGCCGCCTGGGCCCGGGCGGCGATCCGCAGGATCATCAGCTCCCGCGACCTCAGCGGCAGGGTGTTCTTGCCCAGCACGTGGTTGCCGAAGACGAGGAAGCGGCGCAGCGCGTCCTCGTGGTGGGCCAGGGTCGCCCAGATCGTGTAGATCCGGCCGTCCTGGTCGCGGTAGGGCGCCAGCGACGCCAGTGTCTTCTCCTGCAGATCCGCCTCGTCGACGGGGAGCAGGCGGGGCTTCTCCGACATCGGAGTCCTCCTCGGCTCGATGACGGCAACTTATTCGTCAGGACCTTGACCGTCAAGGGTCTAACAAATACGGTCTTCATCATGACGATCCAGAGCCTCGGGTATGTGGGGATCGGCACGCCCGATCCGACAGCGTGGGCGGAGTACGCCCGCAACGTGATCGGGCTCGCCGTCGAGAACGGCGAGCCCGACGACCCCGTACGCCACCGGCTGCGGATGGACCAGCATCCGTTCCGTATGTGGCTGACGGAGGCGCCGGTGGGCGGTGTCACCGTCATCGGCTGGGAGGTCCGCGACGCGGCCGCCATCGACGAGTTGACCGTGCGGCTGAAGGAGGCCGACGTCGATGTGACGGCGGGCACCGAGGAGGAGTGCCGGGAGCGCCAGGTCACCCGGATGGTGCACTTCACCGGCCCGGCGGCGATCCGCACCGAGCTGTTCTGCGGGCGCCGACTGGCTCCCAGCCAGTTCGTCTCACCGCTCGGCGTCGACTTCGTGACCGGCGACCAGGGGCTCGGACACGTGGTGATGAAGACACCGCACGTCCAGGAGGCGGTGGACTTCTACCGCGACGTCCTCGGCTTCCGCCTCAGCGACACCGCCGACTACCCCTGGGGCACCTTCTACTTCCTGGGCTGCAACCCCCGCCATCACAGCGTCGCCTTCGTCCGCTCGTACCGGAACGAGGGCACCCATCACATCCTGTGCGAGGTGACCAGCCCGGAGGAGGTCGGCCGGGCCCTCGACCGCACGCGCGAGCACGACGTCAAGCTCATGGCCACGCTCGGCAAGCACGCCAACGACGGGATGTTCTCGTTCTACATGACCTCGCCCGCCGGGTTCGGCATCGAGATCGGCGCGGGCGGTGTCCAGGTCGACGAGGACACCTGGGTGAGCCGTACGTACACGGCCGACGTCTGGGGCCACCACCCGGTCCCGTGACGCGGCTTCAGTTCTTCCCTCTTCGACGAAAGCGGCCGTATCCCATGCTTCTCGAAAGCCATCTGCAGGACACCTGGGTCGCCCCTACGGCCCATGACCCGGCGGCGGTCGACGTCCACGACGCCGTCACCGGCGAGACCGTCTGCCGCGTCTCCGCCCGGGGCCTCGACCTCGACAGTGCCTTCGTCCACGCCCGCGAAGTCGGCGGGCCCGCGCTGCGCGCGCTCACCTTCCACCAGCGGGCCGACCTCCTGGAGGCCCTCGCCGCCGCCGTCCGCGCGCGCCGCGAGGAGCTCTACGCCCTCTCCACCCGCGCCGGAGCCACCCTGAACGACGCCCGCTACGACGTCGACGGCGGCATCCGCGTCCTGCGCGACTACGCGGCGCGGGCCCGCGCCGAACTCCCGGACGCCCCCTGCCTCGTCGAAGGTCCCCCCGAGCGCCTGGCCCGCGGCGAGGACTTCCTGGGCGTCCACCTCGTCACCCCCTCCCCCGGGCTGATGCTCCAGGTGAACGCCTTCAACTTCCCCGTCTGGGCACCCCTGGAGAAGCTGGCCCAGGCCGTGCTGGCGGGCATGCCGAGCGTGGTGAAGCCGGCCACCCCGACCGCGTACCTCACCGAACGCCTGGTCCGGATCATCACCGACTCCGAGGCCCTGCCACCGGGGGCCCTGCAACTGGTCGCCGGCTCGGTACGCCCCGCGCTCGACCTGCTCGGCGAGCAGGACGTCCTCTCCTTCACCGGCTCCGCCGCCACCGCCGAGACCCTGCGCACCCACTCCGGCCTGGTCGCCCGCTCCGTCCGCTTCAACGCCGAGGCCGACTCCGTCAACGCCGTCGTGCTGGCCCCCGACGTCACGCCGGCCTCACCGCTGTTCGAGGCGTTCGTACGGGAGGTCGTCACCGAGATGACGGTCAAGGCGGGCCAGAAGTGCACCGCCGTCCGCCGGGTCCTCGTGCCCCGCGAGCACGAGAGCGCCGCGCTCGACGCGATCGCGTCCCGGCTCGCCGGGGTGAGCATCGGCAACCCCGCGTCGGAGGGCGTACGGATGGGCCCGGTCGTCAGCCTCGCCCAGCGCGAGGACGTACGACGGGCGGTGCGGGCCATCGCGGCGTCCGGGCGCTTCGTCCACGGCGACCCGGAGAAGGTGCGCGTGGTGGACGCCGACCCGGAGCGCGGCGCCTTCCTGGACACCCTGCTGATCTCCGCCGACCCGGACGCCGCCGCGCCCCACGAGGTCGAGCCCTTCGGCCCCGCCGCCACCGTCCTCGCGTACCGCGACACCGCTCACGCCGGCGACCTGCTGGCGCGCGGCCGGGGCAGCCTCGTCGCCTCACTGGTCGGCGACGACCTCGCCTGGACGACCGCCTTCGCCCTCGAAGCGGCCCCCTGGCACGGCCGACTGCACCTGCTCGACTCGACCAACATGGACCAGACCACCGGCCACGGATCGCCGCTGCCCGCCCTCAGACACGGCGGGCCCGGACGGGCCGGCGGCGGCTCGGAGCTGGCCGGCATCAGGGGCGCGCTGGAACTGATGCAGCGCACCGGGCTGCAGGCGTCCCGCCGGACGATCGCCGCGTTCCAGGATCAGTAGTCCGTCCCGGCCGGGCCCTTGCAGGAGGGGACCCTGCTCTTCTTCCTTTTCGACGGTCAGGCCGACGAAGACGTCTTCGTCTCGGCTGACGATCCCGAGACCTGGGCCGGGGCCCGGGTGTTGTACGTCCCCGAGAACACCCCCGTCCTCCCGAGAGACACGCCCCCGGAGTTGGCGGCGTTCCCGCGGGTGGAGTTGACCGCGGACACGGAGCAGAGCGCCCCCGAACTGGGGCTGCCCCAGGCCCGGCAAGCCCTGCTCGGCGACACCCGGCCCTGGCCTCACCCCCGCCAAACGCCTGCTGAACTCAAGTCGTTCCTCCGTGCCTTCGCCCGCCTGCGCACCCGGATCGGTCACCAGGTCGGCGGCCACGCCGTGCCTGTCCAGGGTCCGGTGGAGTACGACATCGCGAACGCGGCGCCCGGCGGCACGCACACGTGGGGTGACCGGACCCTGGACCAGGAAGCTGAACGCTGGGTCCTGCTCGCCCAGTTCGACAGTGACGGAGACGCGAAGACGGCGTGGGGCGACGAGGGCACTCTCTACTGGCTCATTCGCCCCGAGGACCTCGCCGCCCTCCGCTTCGACCAGGCCAGGCTCACCGTGCAGGGCTGACGCCGGGACCGGGAAGGTCGCATGCGGTGTTCCGCGTCCCTCCCGCCGGCGGCCGCTACGTGAAACCACGGCACTTGATACTGAGTTTCGCCGTGGAAGCGTGCAGGCCCGAAACGGTGTCGGTGGGCGGGGCTATCGTGCGAGGCACCCGATGCTTTCCGGGCCGGTTGGCCGGCGGATTCCGGGGTCAGGTCCGCCGCTGTTGTCCCGAGGAGGCACTTCATGGGCGCTCGTTCATTCATGCTGGCGACACGGATACCGATGTCACGCGACGGCTTCGACGAGTGGCTGCACACGCCCTTGCCGGGCCTCGACATCATCGAGAACCCGTCCGCGATGTACGCGGGCTGGGCCATGGACGGCGCCGCCCCTGACTGGGACCTGACCGATACCGCCGCCCACTACCCGCAGGCGGTGGCCGGGATCCGCGCCGACCGGGACAAGACCCCCCTGCACCTGCTCACCCCCCGCGCCGCCCAGGGCTGCGACCTGCTCCGCCACCGCGACGAGGCACTGGAGGCCTATCTGTACGACTACTACGGCGAGGCCACCAGCGCGCAGACCCACCTGCTGATGCTGGCCGGCGCGGGCCGCTTCGCGCACCCCTGCACCGAGGCGCCGGTCATGTACTGGGGCGGCGACATCGACCCCGGCCTCCCGATGCCCCGCGACGAGCCCCTGGCGATCATGCTCGTCACCCACACCCGAGCCCGCTTCGTCGGCACTCACCCGCTCGACACCCTGATCGCGAACCTGACCCCCCTCGAGACGGACTTCCTCACCGCGACCGCCCACAGCGACGACGAAACCCCAGCCCAGCCCTCCCCCGACCTGCTCGACCCCGCGCTCCACGCCGAGAGCCCCGGCCGGCCCTCACCCCCCATGGCAGACCAGTGAACCTCGTGCACGTTTTCCTCTCGCGCGGCCGATTCTCCTCGTCTCAGGACATGGGTGCTCTGCACTACCTCGGCCGGTTCATCTGTTCGGGCATGAGCTGAGGAGGATGGTCTTGTGGAGGAGCTTTTTACGCGGATGGCGCACGACACGCATCCGGTGGACCTGATGTGCCTCTACCTGCTGCATGGCTCGGTCGAACGGATCCCTGGCCTGTTGGTCGACCGGGAGGCACTGTCGTTCAGGCACCTGAGTCAGCGAGTCCGCGCCGCGGACCACTGGAAGTACGACGACGCTGACACGTTCTCGCTGCGCGTCAGGAAGAAGGTCCACGGACGGCTGTACGGCTTGGAGTTCAGAATCTGTTTCATCGCCGGTGAGCCCTATGCCGACGCGGTGATTCCGTTCGGCGCCGCCGTCGACCTGCCCCGGTTCCTGCACCACTTCCGTACGCACTACGCCTTGGCGGGCGCTCCGGGTGACTGGGACTTCGACGTGTACACGGACGTGCGCGATCTCCGCGAGAGTGTCGTGCTGTTCGGCAACCGCCGTGAGGTCTGGTTCCAGGTCAACCGCGGCCCGGTGACAACCGGCCGGAACAAACCGATTCCCTGGGCCCGGGGCCGGCTGCTGACCGGCCGCCTGCAGGGCAACAGGTTCGGGGCGAACGCGGTACTGACCGCGGGAAGTGCGATGTTCCCCGACCGTCATGACGTCGTCGAGGGCACCTCGGCCGAGGCGCGGGCATACCGGCGGTATGTGGCCAGGCTGCACAATCCTCTGCCGCTGCGGGTGGGACGGTCGGTCCTGCCCGAGTTCGGCGTGCGGACACGGCGGCGCCCTGGGGGCTGATCGAGCCGGGTCACGCGGCACCGGAGTGGTGGTCCAGGTGCCGGTTCGCCGAAGCGGCGGATCGTGCGTGCGGCCAGCAAGTCGACTCACCGCGGGTGGCCTGCGGATCCTGCGCGGGAGGACCCCGGGCCAGATGCTCGAACAGGGCGACCGTCTCCGCCCGGTCGTGAAGGGTGCGTGCGGTCCTGGACCGAAGCCCGTCACCCGGTCCGCTGCCCGGGGCAGCGGCGCCGTCATCGCTGTCTCTGCGCCAGAGCGGGCTCAGCCTGCCCTGACCAGCTCTTTCGTAGAGACACTTCCGCCTGACGGAAGCCGTCTTGCGCAGCCACCGCAGCCATCAGGAACCTGTTCCCAACCACGGCACGCGGGGCGACGACACCCCGCCGACAGGGACGGAACCCCCATGCCTCACACCACCGCCTTCGCCCGGAACCAGTGGTACGTCGCCGCCTACAGCCACGAGGTGGGGCGGGAGCTGCTCGGTCGGACCATCCTCGGGGAGCCCCTCGTCTTCTACCGCACCGAGGGCGAGGGAACGCCCATCGCGCTCGCCGACCGCTGTGTGCACCGGCGTTACCCCTTGTCCGAGAGCGGTCTCGACGGCGACCGGATCGTGTGCGGCTACCACGGCTTCACCTACGACACGACCGGTACGTGTGTGTACGTGCCCGGACAGAAGCGCGTCCCGCGTACCGCCCGTGTCGCCTCCTACCCGGTGGTCGAGCAGGACGCCCTGATCTGGGTGTGGATCGGCGACCCGGCCCTCGCCGACGCCGACACCATTCCGCGGGCCCGGCACCTCGACTCCCCCGGCTGGGTCACCGTCAAGGGCATGGAGCCGATCGACGCCGACTACGGACTCCTCGTCGACAACCTCCTCGACCTCTCCCACGAGACCTACCTCCACGGCGGCTACATCGGCACCCCCGAGGTCGCCGAGACGCCGATCACCACGGAGGTCGACGAGGGCGCGGGCATCGTACGGGTGAGCCGGCACATGGACGACGCCGAGTGCCCGCCGTTCTACGCCAAGTCGACCGGCATCAGCGGGCGGATCACGCGCTGGCAGGACATCGAGTACCACGCGCCGTGCCTGTATCTGCTGCACAGCCGGATCGCGCCCGTGGGTGTCCTGCCCGAGGCCGACGGCAGCGACCCGAACGGCTTCCACACCGAGATCACCTACGCCATCACCCCGTCGGCGGACGGGAAGGTGTACGACTTCTGGATGGTCTCGCGCGACTGGGCCACGGACGACGACGAGGTCACCGAGTTCCTGCGGGGCAACAACCACACCGTGGTCATGCAGGACGTCGACGCGCTCAACCTCCTGCAGCGGACGCTGGGTTCGGAGCGGTCCGGCTACCAGGAGCTGAGCATCAACATCGACACCGGCGGTCTCGCCGCCCGCCGTATCCTCGCCCGGCTGGTCGAGGAGGGCGACAAGCCGGTGGAGAAGGTCCTGTGAGCGGCAGCCCGACAGGCGAGGTCTATCGCATCGACTGGCTGCCGGGCACGGACATCCTGCACGGAACCTGTCACTGCGGCCGGGAACACAGCTCGCAGGACCCCATCGAGATGTGGGAGTGGATGCTCGCCCACCCACAGGGACACCAGCCACAGGGACACCAGCCACAGGGAACCAGCTCATGAACGTGTACGAAGCCGAACTCGTCGTCGAGCGGCGGGAGTCCGCCGCGGACGGGGTGCTCGCGCTCACCCTGCGGCACCCGCTGGGCGAGGAGCTGCCGGGCTGGGAGCCGGGCGCCCATGTCGACGTCCTGCTCGGGCCCGGCCTCGAGCGGCAGTACTCGCTGTGCGGCGACCCGGCCGACTCGTCGGAGTGGCGCATCGCGGTGCTCCGTGAGCCGGACGGACGCGGTGGATCGGCGTATGTGCACGGGCAGTTGGGGCTGGGCGACAAGGTACGGGTACGGGGGCCACGGAACCACTTCGCCCTCAAGCCGGCGCCCCGCTACCGCTTCGTCGCCGGGGGCATCGGCATCACCCCGATCCTCCCGATGCTCGCCGCCGCCGAGGCAGCGGGCGCCGAGTGGACGCTGCTGTACGGCGGCCGCACCCGCAACTCCATGGCGTTCACCGAGGAGTTGGGGCGTTACGGGGACAAGGTCACGTTCGCTCCGCAGGACGAGACGGGACTCCTGGACCTCGACTCGGAGGTCGGGCAGCTGACGGACGGCACCCTCGTCTACTGCTGCGGTCCGGGCGCCCTTCTCGACGCCGTGGAGTCGGTCTGCCCGGCCGGCGCGCTGCATGTCGAGCGGTTCACGCCCAAGGCCCAACAGGGCGGTGAGGACAGCGAGTTCGAGGTGGTCCTGCAGCGCAGCGGTCGTACCCTGACCGTGCCCGTCGACGTGTCCGTGCTGGACACCGTGCGCGCCGCCGGGGTCGAGGTCCTCTACTCGTGCACCGAGGGCACCTGCGGGACCTGCGAGACGGACGTCCTGGAAGGCACCCCGGACCACCGGGACTCGGTGCTCTCGGACGAGGAGCGGGAGGCGGGCGAGACGATGCTCATCTGCGTGTCCCGGTGCCGAGGCCCCCGGCTGGTCCTCGACCTCTAGGCATACAGACCTCCAGGCTCACAACACTGACGTGGCGGTGGCCCCGGTGCCGTCGGCGACCTGAACGCCGGCGGTTCCGGGGCCAGGTCCGGCTCACGCCTCCGGGGCCGGCACCACGCTCAGGTGGCTCGCCGAGCGCCGTGGGCGGCGTGTTCCGCGGGGGACGTCCGCCGGGCGCCGCGTCTCGCGGAGCACCAGCGTCAGCCTCGTATACCCCGCGTTCTCGAGGACGCCGGGGGTCTCGCACACGATGCGGCACGCGGTGGCGCCCCAGCGCGGGTCGGGGTGCAGCAACGGGCGTACGGCGCCGTCGTGTTGGACGGCCTCGTCGCCGACCGCGCGGATCCAGTGCGGCAGGCCCTGCCGGTAGGCCGCCTCCATGAGCGGGTCCTGGGCGATGTCCCGGCGGATGGACTGGAGACCGCGGTCCTGGGCGTGTCGTTCCAGGGCGGCGGCGAACTGGGCGAGCATCGGCAGGCACCAGCTCGACTCGTGCTCGCCGAGGACCGTGCCCGCGTCGGGATGGAAGAGGACGAAACGGAGAAAATTGTCGCCCGGCATGGCCGTGGGATGCGGTCCGACCGCGCGGAAAAGTGTCTCGAACGCGGCGTTGCAGAGGACCACGTCCCACCGGTGGTCGAGGACGACCGACGGAAAGGGCACGGCCTCCAGAAGTGTGGCGTAGTCCAGCAGATACGCCTGGGCCTCGGGACTCTCGGGGACGGGTCGCGGCGCAGGCCGCTGCCCACCTGCCTGAAATGCCATCGGGAGGTCACCCCTCTTGCTCATGCGGCCTTCACGCGGCGCCCTGATCCTGCTGCCCCGCAATAACTCGTGTCAACTATCGTGGCATTTCATGCCCGTTGACGGCTGATTCTGGCCACAGATGTGGCGAGAGCTGGATGTGAGTTCGAACAACCCGCTACTCTCTCCGGGCAGTTCACAGCAACAGCTACGACGTACACGCAGAAGACGTAGGAGACCTGTCGGTGACGGATGGCTACGAGGTTCCGGGCGCCACGGCGACGGTGCTGCTGTCCGCGGTCGTGGTCCGTGTCACCGCCCTCGCGGACCGGCTCGGCGTACCGCATGCCGAGGTCTTCCACACCGGGCGGCTCTCCGTCGCCTCCGGTGTCCCGGAGAGCGTCGTCAAGGCCCTGCTGAGCGGGCAGAGCGCCGGCGAACCCGATCTCCAGGCCCGGTTCCTTCAGCGGCTGGGCCTGCTGCGCCGTACCCGGCTCAAACCGAACGGCCGTAAGTACACCCAGCAGGAGATCGCCGACGGCGCCGGAATGTCCCGCCAGCAGGCGGGCGCCCTCATCAACGGCGACCGGCGTCCCACCATGGAGCACTGCGACGCCATCCAGCGCTTCTTCCGAGTGCACGCCGGATTCCTCACCGCCGAGGACCCCGAAGCACTCGCGGGCGCCCTGAGAGCCTCCGAGCAGGAGCTCCTCCAGCAGCTCGCGGACCGTGAGCGCGAGGCGGCGAGGACCGTCGACGACCCGCTGGAGCGGCTGTTGCAGGACCACGGTGTCCGAGGAATCGCCTGGCGGGCCGCGCAGCTGCCCTCCGACCAGCATCGCGACAAGGTCGCCGAATGGCTGGACATGCTTCTGGAGAGCGTCAAGCGGCCGGAGTCGTGATCCGAGGGATGACTGTGAACATCGGCAAGCAGATGCGCCGCCTGTGCGGCGAGTTGGTGACCGAGCTGCAGCTTCCGGCACCCGCGGAACCCGCCGACCTCTACGCCGCCCTGTGCGCGGCCATGAGCAGGCGGCGCGGCCGTCCCGTCCTGTTCCGCGCGGCACCCTTCCCGCCCGGCACGGCCAGCGGGCTGTGGCTGGACATGGCCGACCAGGACCTCATCGTGGTCGAGGAACGCACCGCGCCCGACCACCAGTTGGTGATCCTGGGCCACGAGCTGTGGCACATGCAGGCCGGGCACTGCGGCCACCATGTCGAGGGCGCCGCCGTCGCCGCCCGGCTGCTCAGTGACTCCGCGGACCTCCAGGCCACGGTCCGCAAGGTCGCCGCCCGCACCCGCTCCCACCTCGCGGACGAGCAGGACGCCGAGAGCTTCGGCCTGCTGCTGGCCAGCAAGTGCCGTACGTGGCTCGCCGGTTCGGCGCACCGGCCGGTACGGCGGGACCAGCTCGCGGGCCGCATCGAGGCCTCCCTGGGCTATCGCTGGCCGCAGAGCTGAGGGAGCGCCCGGCGTGAACGACTCCAGCTACTACGTTCCGTCCGCCGCGATGGTGATCGTCCTGCTCCTCAAGGGCCGGGCGGTACTGCGTGCCTGGCGCGACCCGTTGCTGCGGTCGGTGTACACGCTGCTCCTGCTGTCCGTGCTGGTGTTCCTCTTCGCGGCCCCGCCGACCATCTCCTGGGTCAACCGAGTCACCGCCGTCCCGAACATCTCGGCGCCGCTCGTGTACTGCCTGCTGAGCGCCTTCAGCGCCTCGTGTCTGGTGCTGATCATCAACTGGCGCGGGGGCCCGCCCGAGGCCACCCGGCGTGCCTCGCGCCGCTGGATCGCCGGGTACGCGGTGGTGATCGTGGCGACGGCGGCGCTGTTCGCCCTCGGTGACGCGCCCGAGCAGCGGCTGCGCGACTTCGACACGCACTACGCCAACACGCCGTTCATCCGCGAGATGATCGTGCTGTACCTCGTCGCGCTCACCGTCGCGAACATCGCGATGAACATGGTGTGCTGGCCGTGGGCGCTGCAGGTGCACGGCTGGCTGCGGGTGGGGCTGCTCGTCATCGTGGCCGGCTTCTTCTGCAACATCGCCTTCGCGGCGACCAAGCTGACGGCTGTCATCGCCCGCTGGAACGGCGTCGACCTCGATTATCTGAGCACCTATGTCGCCCCCGCGATGGCCGCCGCCGCGGAGGTCGTCACCGCGGCCGGCTTCTGCATCCCGCTGGCCTTCCAGCGCGTCGGGGACGTGTGGAGCGCCTGGTCGACGTACCGCCGCCTCAGCCCGCTGTGGCGGGAGCTCGCCCCGTTGTCGGAGCACGGCGACCGGACGGTCCGTATCGCCTGGTGGTCACCGGCCGAACTCCAGGTCACCCAGCGGGAGTCCGACATCCACGACGGCATGCTCAGCCTGTACCCGTACTTCGACCAGGCCGTGCGGACCCGGGCCTACGACGCGGCCCGCGCCGCGGGCTCCTCCCCCGACGGCGCCCGCGCCGAGGCGGACGCGGCCATGGTGACAGCGGCGTTACGGGCCAGAGCGGCGGACCCGGAGGGCAGGGTCATCACCGCGGCAACAACAGAGACCAGCCCCCCACCCCCAACAGCCGGCGCCCCCCGAGACCTGGTCGCCATGTCCCGCGCCCTACGCAGATCCCCAGTAGTGGCCGAGATACGGCAGAGAAGCACCCCATAAGGGGCGCGGCCAACTGCTTCCAGGGACGCGCGGCCCAACCGCCTTCAGGGGCGCCGGGAACTGCTTTCAGAGGCGCGCGACCCAACCGCCTTCAGGGGCGCGGGGAACTGCGCGACAAGCCACAACGCACCCGCACCCCACCCGACAACCGAACCCACCTACGTCGCACTACGCTCACTCACCTCACGCAACCCCTGCTCCGCCGCCCGCCCGGCACACCCCTCCACCAGCAACTCCCGCCAGTGCTCCCGACTCCACGCCGCCGGCGAACTCCCCCCGGTGAACTCCTCCACCAGCGCCACGAACCGCGCCGGATCACTGTGGAACGGAAAATGCCCCGCCCCCTCGAACACCTCCAGACGACTGCCCGGCATCGCCTCGTGCGCGCGGTACGCGTGCCGCACAGGCACCACGCTGTCCCGGTCCCCCCACAGCAACATCGTCGGCATGCCCTCAGTGAGATAGCACCGGTCGAGCATCGTCACCACCTGCCCCCGCCAGTCGACCACCGCCCGCAGCGTACGGATGAAGGCGTTGCGCGAGGTCTCGTCGGGCAGTGCGTCGACGAGGGTGAGCAACTCGGTGGCGTCCTGCCCCAGACCGGTGCCCAGCAGCTTCATCAGCCGCACCCCCACGCCCACTTGAAGCCGCATCCCGGGCAACCGCAGCGCGGACAGCGCGAGATGGGCGCCCGGCAGCGAGACCGCCCGCAGCACGGGATTGACCTCGCGGCCCACACCGCCCGCGCTGACCAGGATGAGCCGCTCGGTGCGCTCGGGGAACTGGTAGGCGAACTGCATCGCCACCCCACCGCCGAGCGAGTGTCCGACGAGCGTCGCGGACTCGATGCCGAGCGTGGTGAGCAGGTCGCGCACCCCGTTGGCGTAGGCGGCCACCGAGTAGTCGGCGCGCGGCTTGTCGGACGCGCCGTGGCCGAGCAGGTCGGGGGCGATCACGGTGTGGCTGCGGGCGAGGTCGGGGATCAGCTCGGCCCAGGTCGCCGAGGAGTCGCCGATGCCGTGGATGAGGACGAGCGCGGGGCCCTCACCGGCCATCCGGAAGGCCCGGCGGTATCCGTGCACGACGCGGTACCGCAGCTCCAGCTCACCGTCGCCCACCGACCGCAGCCGTACGGCGCGCGCCGGTCCGTGACGTGGAATGTCCGTCACACCGCTCACCTCCCCGCTCCCCGTGCCCTGACCGGGTTGCCGAAAACCCTTTCCCTGAGCGTAGAACCCCATTCCCACAGGGCGTTTCGAGGAGGTTTCGCCTCCGCTAAGCGAGCGAACCGACGTGTGAGGAACCGCGATTGTCAGTGGCGGGCGGCAAGCTTGGAGACGCAGGGATGAGCAGAGCCGAACCGAGATGACGCCGACATGGGGAGAGCCGTCCGATGCCGACCGCCGTACTGACAGACCGTGAGCGCACCGCCGTCCAGGCCTACTTGCGGCTGCTGCACACCGTCCGCGCAGCCTTCGACGTATCACCGGACGGCCGCCGACCACCCGTCGTGCCGCCCGCCGTGCTCGCGGAGGCGGAGGCGGCCCTGGCGCAGGCGGGTCTGACGGGCAACGAGGAGAGGTTCTTCGAGTTGCTCAGACAGGCTGGTGCGGCACACTGACCGCCGTGGCCAGCAGGCCGCCCCGTACGGTCCAGCGCCCGTCGAAGCCGCCGAGTCGCCGGCCGTCGAGGACCGGCCCGGGCACCAGCAGACGGGCCCGGAAGGTGCCGTGCGGATGGGGACCGGAGGCGGCCGTGAAGTCGATCTCGGCCTCGGTGAAGTCCAGCCACTCGCCGGTCAGCGGGAACCACGCCTTGTAGACCGACTCCTTGGCGCTGAACAGCAGCCGGTCCCAGTACACGGGTTCCCCTCGCGCGGGGCCCCCGGGCGCGCCCGCGCCGTCCGTCGCCAGTGCGAGCAGGTGTGCCCGTTCCCTGGGCAGGGACACGGAGTTGAGGACTCCCGCGGGCAGCGGCTCGTGGGGTTCGGCGTCGATGCCGATCGAGGCCAGGTCGGTGGCCGGGACCAGTGCGGCGGCGCAGTAGTCCTCGCAGTGGGTCATGCTGCCGACCAGGCCGGCCGGCCACTGCGGGGCGCCCCGTTCGCCGGGCAGCACGGGCTGCGGCGGCACGCCGAGCTTCTCCATGGCCCGGCGGGCACACGCGCGGACGAGAGTGAACTCGTGGACGCGCTTGGGCACCGCCCGGGCCACGATCTCCTGCTCCTCGGGGTACAGCGTCACGCCCCCGGGCTGGCCCGCCCCGTACGCGCCTACGGCCGTCTCGTCACCGTGTGCTTCCACGGTCACGACCGTGGCCGGAAGCAACTCCTCGATCATCGGATCCGACCTCCATCGGCAGTATGCGGCGCAGCTTTCCCGGGTCTCCCGGTCGCTTCTGCCATTCGCGGGGGTAGCCCACCGACACTTCTTCGAAGCGAACACCCTCGTGCCAGGTGGTCCGAGGGATGTGCAGATGACCGTAGACCATGGTCGCGACGCGGAACCGGCGGTGCCAGTCGGCGGTCAGTGTGGTGCCGCACCACATGGCGAACTCGGGGTGCCACAGCACGTCCATGGGGTGCCGGTCCAGCGGATAGTGGTTGACGAGCACCGTCGGCAGGTCCTCGGGCAGTTCGGCGAGCCGCCGCTCGGTGTGGGCGACCCGGGCCCGGCACCAGGCCTCGCGGGTGGGATAGGGGTCGGGGTGCAGCAGGTACTCGTCGGTGCAGACGATGCCGGTGCCCTGCGCGTACGCCAGCCCCTCCGCCTTGGTGGCGCAGCCCCGCGGCAGGAACGAGTAGTCGTAGAGGAGGAACAGCGGCGCGACGACCACGGGGCCGCCGGGGCCCTCCCACACCGGGTACGGGTCCTCGGGCGACGTCACACCCAGCTCACGGCACAGGCCGACCAGGTGCTCGTAGCGGGCGACGCCGCGCAGGGTGACCGGGTCCTTGGGGTGGGTCCACAGCTCGTGGTTGCCGGGCGCCCAGATCACCTTGCGGAACCGGCCGGCGAGGGTCTCGAGGACCCAGCGGATGTCCGCCACGTTCTCCGACACGTCGCCGGCGACCACGAGCCAGTCGTCCTCGGTTTCCGGGCGCATTCGTTCGACCAGGGCGCGGTTCTCCGGGTAGCCGATGTGCAGATCACTGATCGCCAGCAGCTGTCCGACGCCGTCGGCCGTCGTCTCCACCCCAGCCCCTTCCGCATCCCGAACTCCGCCCGTGCGGGCGCCCGTTCGGACCCACAAGAACACATCGCCGACGGCCGGACAAGTACGGCTTCCGGCCCTCCGTTCACCCGCTCGGCGCAGCTCACCGGGCGGGTCGAAGATCATTACAGGGGACCACGGTTGGTGCACAAGGCAACACACGGGGTACTGCTGTCAATTCCGTAACACGCGCGTAGCAGGAACAGGGTCCGCGGAGCCTTATGATCGCCTCAACACTTCCGCCAAAAACCCGGTTCGCACCCGGCGGCTTGTCGTGTTCCCAACTCTCCCCTGGCCGGGCTCGGCCTTGCTTCGCCGCGCCCGTGAACCCTGAAAGGTGGCCCTGCATGGTCTCTCGCGTACGCGTCTGGCTCAACCGCACGTACGCGGAGAACGTGTTCTTCGTGGAACAGCTGCGGAGAAATCCCAGCGACCGCGCGGTGGAGATCCACGCCACCCACGCCGACGCCGACTCCCCCGTGCTGGCCGCCGCCGACACCGCCGCCATGGAGCCCGAGGGCCTGTCCCCGGCCGCGTACGTGGAGTACGCGCTCGACCAGTGCGACCGCCGTGAGATCGACGTGTTCGTGCCGCGTCTGCACCAGGACGCGATCGTCCAGCACCGCGCGGACTTCGAGGCCGTCGGCACCAAGCTGCTCGCGCCCACGCCGGAGGCGGTGGCCGTCTTCCAGGACAAGGCGACCGCGTACCAGGCCGTCGAGGCGGTCGGGGTTCCGGTGCCACCGTGGTGGCGGGTGCGCAACGCCGACGAACTCCTCGTCGCCGTCGAGCAGTTGGAGGCCGCCGGGCACAAGGCGTGCTTCAAGCCGGCGGCGGGCGCGGGCGGGGTGGGCTTCCGCGTGATCACGCGCGCCCCCTTCTCGATGTCGCACCTCAACGGGTTCCCCACCCCCTACGTCCAGTTGGACATGGTGCTCGACGTACTGCGGAACACGGACGAGGACGTCGACTGGCTGGTGATGCCCCGTCTGGAGCAGCCGGAGGTGTCCGTCGACTGCCTCACCGGCCCCGACTCGCGCATCCGGATGGCGATCGGCCGCACCAAGAACGGCCGGCGCCGTGGCTTCACCCTCGACGAGGCCTGGCTGGAGCCCGCGCGGCTCATCGCCGAGGGCTTCGGGCTGCACCACCTGAGCAACATCCAGTTCCGGATGTACGAGGACCGGCCGGTGCTGATGGACGTCAACACGCGTCCGGCCGGCGGTCTGCACCAGCTCTCGCTGTGCGGCATCAACGCCCCTTGGGCGGCAGTGCAGTTGGCGCTCGGCGAGGACCCGGGCGACCTGGTCCCGCCGTTCCTCGGCCAGGACTACGCGGTGATCTCCGCGCCGCGCCCGGTGCGTACGGTGTCGGCGCCCGCGGACGAGGTCCCGACGCCCACGTCCACGCTGCCCGCCGTACCCGCACCGGCGGTCGTCGAGGAGCCGGTCACGGGAGCGACGGCGGAGGCCGCCACGGGAGCGCCGGCGACGGCCACCGCGTAACACCCCTGCCGGCCGGACCGCTTTCCCGGCGGCGCGGGGCCCGTCACTCCGGTGACCGAGGTCCCGCTCGCCGGGGCCGGAAAAGAGCCGTCGCCAGGCCCCCGCATCGGGAAGAATCATCGGCGCGCGGTCGCGGGGGCCGCCCGAGTCTTCGGGAGACAGTCATGGGGGACACGGGCAGAGCTAGGGGCGGTGGCGGCATACGCCCGCTGCTCGCCCTCGGCCTCTTCCTCGTCGTGGCCGTCGGCGCGCTCAGCGCCTGCGACTCACCCGCCTCCCGGACCCAGGCCGCGTTCCAGGCCGACGTGGCGAGTGACCGCGGCCAGCTCTTCGCGGGCCGCCTCGAGTACCGTTCCCGGCTCTCGACCGGGGTGGGCGAACCCCGTACCTTCCGGATCAACCTCACCGCTCTGAGCGACGAAGCGGCGAGCCGGAGCACGCTGGACGAAACGCTCACCGAGACCCGCTCGTTCCCGGTGGGCGGGGTGGAAGGGGCCGCCCTGACGGCCACGGACCCCGATGTGCGGGTCGCCCTTCTCACCGACGTCGAGGCGCGACAGGTCATCGTCAGGCCGGGGGACGCCGTCGAGTGGTGGTGGAGCGTGTCCTCGAACGAACCGGGCGACTACGAACTCCTCCTGTCCGTCACCACCTACCAGGGCGACTCGGACCGCGCCCTGGCCACCCTGACCCCACCGATCACCGTCCGCCTCCACGTCGGCGAAACCTGGAACCACCGCCTAGACGCCATGCTGAGCACGATCGTCACCTGGGGCGGAGCCGCCATCGCCCTGACGGCCCTCCTGGCCTTCCGAGCCCCGATCACCACCTTCGTACAGACCCGCAGAAGCGCCCGGCAGGAACGAACCCACGACTATCACAGGGACGGTTACCGGTAACGAAACGGGCGGGCCGCAAAAAACACGGCCCGCCCCAAACGCGCCCCTATAGGGGCGCGGGGAACTGCGCGACCAGCCCCCACCGCCCCGCAGCCAAAAAACCGCCTACCCGGCGGAGCCCCTGGCCAGCCGCAACGTCAACACCTCGAACGGCCTCAACGCCACCGCGACGGAATCACCCTCCACCGCCACCTCGGAGAGCGGCCGCTCCAGCAGGTCGGTGATCTGCGCCCCCGCCAACGGGAACCCGGTGCACACCACACCCTCGGCCCGGCCACCGCGCGACTCGTACAACCGCACGACGACATCGCCGGACGCGTCATCCGCCAGCTTCACCGCCTCGATGGTCACCCCGTCACCGTCCGCCCACACCACCGGCTCCGGCGCACCCGCCGCGTCCGCGACACGCAGCGGCAGGTTGAGGGAGTAGCCCTCGGCCACCGCGTCCTCGATGCTCGCGCCGGGCAGCAGCGAGTACGTGAACCGGTGCTTGCCCTGGTCGGCGCCCGGGTCGGGGATGCGCGGGGCGCGCACCAGCGACAGACGGACCGTGGTCGTCGTACCGCCGTCCTCGCGGACCGTGCGGGAGACGTCGTGGCCGTACGTCGAGTCGTTGAGGACCGCGACACCGTAGCCGGGCTCGGCGAGGTGCACCCAGCGGTGGCCGGAGACCTCGAAGCGGGCCGACTCCCAGCTGGTGTTGGTGTGCGTGGGCCGCTGGACGTGGCCGAACTGGATCTCCGCACTGGAGTGTGCCGCACGGATGTCCACCGGGAAGGCCGCCTTGAGGATCTTCTCGGCCTCGTGCCAGTCGATCTCCGTCTCGAAGTCGATCCTGGGGCTGCCGGCCCGGACGGTGATCGTCTGGACGATCCTCGACCCCTTGCCGAAGGCACGCTCCACGCGGATGGCGCCGAGGAGCGGGTCCTCTTCGGTCACCGTGACGGAGGACGTCTCCAGCAGGTCCGTGTAGCGGTTCTGGTAGTGCTTGTCGATGTCCCAGGCGTCCCAGTAGTTCGGGAGGTCGGTGTGCAGACGCAGCAGGTTGCCCTTGTCGGCGAGGACCTCGCGGTTCGCCCTCAGGTCGCGGACCGAGGCGAGCGTGCCGTCCTCGGCGACCTCCACCCGTACGAGCCCGTTGTCGAGGATCCGTCCGGCGGCGATGGTCACCGGCTGCGGGGGCTCGGCGACGGACAGCGGGGCGCTGCCGCTCGCCGGGACCTCCACGTACATGGGGACGCCCGTCGAGGTACGGACCACCTCGGCCCGGTCGTAGGGGCTGGTGTTGAACGCGCGGGACTCGCCGCCGCCGAGCGCGGCGACCGCCTCGGCGGTGAGCGCCTCCAACTCCTCGGCCACACGCGCGTATTCGGCCTCGGCCTCGCGGTGCACCCAGGCGATGGACGAGCCCGGCAGGATGTCGTGGAACTGGTGGAGCAGGACCGTCTTCCAGAGCCGGTCCAGGTGCTCGTACGGGTACACGTAGCCCGGCGCGTGCAGCGCGGCCGTGGTCGCCCACAACTCGGCCTCGCGCAGCCGGTGTTCGCTGCGCCGGTTGCCCTGCTTGGTGCGGGCCTGGGAGGTGTACGTGGCCCGGTGCAGCTCCAGGTACAGCTCGCCGACCCAGACCGGGGCGTCCGGGTACTCCTCGCGGGCCTTGGCGAAGAAGTCGTCGGGGTGCTCGACCTCGACCGTCGCAGAACCTTCCAGGTCGGCCAGCCTGCGCGCCCGTTCCATGATCTCGCGGGTGGGGCCGCCGCCGCCGTCGCCCCAGCCGAAGGGGGCCAGCGAACGCGTCGCGGCGCCCTTCTCCTGGTAGTTGCGGGACGCGCGGGCCATCTCCTCGCCGCTGAAGCGGGCGTTGTAGGTGTCGACGGGCGGGAAGTGCGTGAAGATCCGGGTGCCGTCGATGCCCTCCCACCAGAAGGTGTGGTGGGGGAACTTGTTGGTCTGGTTCCAGGAGATCTTCTGGGTGAGGAACCACTCGTTGCCGGCGAGCTTGGCGAGCTGCGGGTAGGCCGCGGTGTAGCCGAAGGAGTCCGGCAGCCACACGCCCTTGGTCTCGACGCCGAAGTGCTCGATGAAGAACCGCTTGCCGTGGATGAGCTGGCGGGCCATCGCCTCACCGCCGGGCAGGTTGCCGTCGGCCTCGACCCACATGCCGCCGACCGGCGCCCACTGGCCCTTCTTCACCGACTCCTGGATGCGGGCCCACACCTTGGGGTAGTTGTCGCGCACCCACTCGTACTGCTGGGCCTGCGAGCAGGCGAAGATGAAGTCCTCGTACTCGTCGGCCAGCGAGGTGACGTTGGAGAACGTGCGGGACGTCTTGCGCTTGGTCTCGCGGATCGGCCACAGCCACGCCGAGTCGATGTGCGCGTGACCGACACCGGAGACCTTGTGGGCGCTGGCGTTGGCCGGCTTGGCCAGCGCGGGCGCCAGGGCCGCTCGTACCGCCGCCGCCGATCCGGCCACGTCGTCCAGGTCGAGGAGGTCGAGCGCGCGGTCCAGGGCGTGCGCGATCTCGTGGCGGCGCGGGTCGTGGTCCTCCAGCTCCAGCATCAGTTCGCGCAGTACCTGGACGTCGAGGTCGAGGTGGAAGACCTCCTCGTCGAGGACGGCGAGGTCGGCGCGCCGGAAGGTGTAGATCGGCTTGTCGCCGGCGGTGAGGACGTCACCCATGGGGGTGATCCTGGAGAAGTTCTCGGCGAGGATGTCCGGGTTGGAGGCCGCCTCGACGAGGTAGTCGATCTCCTCGCCGCCCGTGGCCGGGTTGGCGATCGGCACGTACTGGTTGAGCGGGTTGACCGCCTTCAGCGGGGTGCCGTCGGTGAGGTGGACCAGGGCCTCGGCCTGGTTGCCGGGCCAGTCGCCGACGAAGCCGAGGTCGATGACCGCCTCGACGCGCCGGCCGGCCCACTCTGCGGGCACCTGCCCGCGCATCCGGAACCAGGTGGTGCCCCAGGGCGGGCCCCAGGGGGTGTCCATGGCGAAGGGCGCGTAGGACGCGGCCGCCGCCTCCTCGAAGGAGACCGGCTCGCCCGGCGCCTGCCAGGCCTCGATCTCGAAGGGAACCGTGGCCGCGTAGATCGCCGCCTTGATCCGCTGATCGTGGAGTCGCTGGACGCGCTCCTCGATCCGCCGGCGTTCGTCGTGCATGAGAAGTCTCCAGACCAGATACGAGCAGACCCGATACGAACAGATCCGATACGAGCGGGAAAGCGCTTACTTAAGGTACGCGAGGCCAGGGTGGACCGCGGTGTATCCGTCCACCAGTCTGCGGGCCACGTTCACGGAGTCGACGAGCGGGTGCAGGGCGAACGCCTTGACCGCCGTCGCACGGGAGCCGGACGCGGCGGCGGCGAGCACCTCGCGTTCGACCGCCTTGACCGAGCAGACCAGGCCGGAGGCGTGGTCGGGCAGCGGGTCGACGGTGACGGGGTGGGCGCCGTTGGCGTCGACCAGGCAGGGCACCTCGATGACCGCCTCGGCGTCGAGCACCGAGAGCGTCCTGCGGTTGCGGACGTTGAGGATCAGCGTGGTGCGCTCGTCGCGGGCGATGGCCCGCATCAGGGCGAGGGCGACCTTCTCGTAGCCCCCGGACAGGTCGTCGGCGTCGCGTTCGCCCGCGCCCGCCGTCTCGCGGGCCTCGGCCATGTAGGTCGCCTCGCGCTCGGCGCGGGTGCGGTCCCAGGCGGTGAGGGCGGCGGCGTCAGGCTTCTTCATCTCGTCGTAGAAGCCGGCCTGCTGGTCGCGCAGGAAGGCGCCGCGGGTCTTCTCGGCCGCGCTGTACGCCCGTACGGCCTCGCGGTTGAAGTAGTAGTAGTGCAGATACTCGTTCGGGACCGCGCCCAGGGACTGCAGCCAGTCGGTGCCGAAGAGCTTGCCCTCCTCGAAGGAGCCGAGGAGGTCGGGGTCGGCGAGCAGCCGCGGGAGTTCGTCGCGGCCGTTGATCCTCAGGCCGCGTACCCAGCCGAGGTGGTTGAGGCCGACGTAGTCGATCCACGCCTCGCCGGGGTTCGCGCCGAGCACCCGGGCGATGCGGCGGCCGAGGCCCACCGGGGAGTCGCAGATGCCGATGACGCGGTCGCCGAGGTGGCGGGACATGGCCTCGGTGACCAGACCGGCCGGGTTGGTGAAGTTGATGACCCAGGCGTCGGGGGCGACCCGTGCGACGCGCCGCGCGATGTCCTCGGCCACCGGGACCGTGCGCAGACCGTACGCGATACCGCCCGCGCCGACCGTCTCCTGGCCGAGGACGCCCTCGGCCAGCGCCACCCGCTCGTCGTTCGCCCTGCCCTCGAGGCCGCCGACGCGGATCGCGGAGAAGATGAAGTCGGCGCCGGTGAGCGCCTCGTCGAGGTCGGTCGTGGCGCTCACCTCGGGGGCGTCGGGCACCCCGGCCGCCTGCTCGGCCAGGACCCGGGTGACCGCCGAGAGGCGGCCCGCGTCCAGGTCGTGCAGGACGACATGGGTCACCCGGCCCTCGGCGTGGTCGCCCAGGAGCGCCCCGTACACGAGCGGCACGCGGAATCCGCCGCCGCCCAGAATCGTCAGCTTCAAGGTTGCACCTTTCCTGCCGTGATGACCTGCACCCCGGCCTCCTGAAGGGAGGACTGCGTCGCCGGGTCCACCGGCGCGTTCGTCACCACCATGTCCAGCTCCCCGGGGCCGCAGACCCTCGCCATGCCCGTGCCGGGGAACTTGGCACGGTCGGCGAGCAGGACGACCCGGTCGGCGGACTTGATCATGGCGCGCTTGACCGGTACCTCGACGACCGTGGTGTCCATCACCTGGCCGCCGGGCCGGATGCCGCTGGTGCCGAGGAAGAGCCAGTCGGCGTGCAGCTGGCGCAGGTTGTCCTCGGTGAGGAAGCCGACCAGGGAGCGGTACTCGCGCCTGACCATGCCGCCGAGCAGCACCAGTTCGATGCCCTCGTCGTCCACCAGCTCCTCGAAGACCACCAGGTTGCTGGTGATCACGGTGAGCCGGCGGCCGTGCAGCTGGCGGGCCAGCCGGTAGGCGGTGGTGCCGATGTCGAGCAGCACGGACTGGCCGTCCTCGACGAGGGAGGCGGCACGGGCGGCTATCGCGTCCTTCTCGGCGACGCGCACCTCGGCGACCTCGGCGAAGGGCTGGTCGCCCTCCTCGACCACGGCGCCGCCGTGTACACGTGTGAGCAGGCCCTCCTCCTCCAGTCGGACCAGGTCACGCCGGATGGTGGCGGGGCTCACGCCCAGTTGCTCGGAGAGATCGGTCACGGCCGCGGGGCCGCCCGAGCGCAGGGCCCGCAGGATGAGTTGATGTCGTCTTTCTGCCAGCACGTGCTGAACAGTACTCGTCATCTTCAATCATTTCTATGCTTGCTTCTGCTCGACTCTTGCCAAATCTTCCGAAGGCGCGCACGATTCCCGTCATCAAATTGACGAGTTTTGACGAGAGGATGCACGCGTGGACGACGATCGGCCCGATGTGCTGCTGACCGGGCTGCTCTTCTTCGACCTCGTCCTCACCGGTCTGGGCAAGCCCCCGACGCCCGGCGAGGAGATCTGGACCTCGGGGATGGGCACCAGCCCGGGCGGGATCGCGAACCTCGCGGTGGCCGCAGCCCGGTACGGTCTGCGGACCTCGCTGGCCACGGTCTTCGGCGACGACGCCTACAGCGCCCACTGCCGGACCGTCCTCGCCGACCAGGAGGGCGTCGACCTCTCGCTCTCGCGCACCGCGGACGGCTGGCACACCCCCGTCACCGTCTCGCTCGCCTACGACGGCGACCGCGCCCTGATCACCCACGGGCAGCCGCCCCCGTACTCCCAGGACGCCCTGCTGGGCGACCCGCCCGACGCCCGCACCGCCCTGGTGCACATCGAGGCCGAACCCCACCGATGGCTGGCCAAGGCGGCGGCGAACGGCACGCAGATCTACGCGGACGTCGGCTGGGACCCCACCCAGCGGTGGTCCTCCGACCTCCTCGACCAGCTCGCCCTGTGCCACGCCTTCCTCCCCAATGAGACCGAGGCGATGGCGTACACGCGTACGGACACCGCGGTCGCCGCGCTGGGCACGCTCAGCGAGCTGGTGCCGGTGGCCGTCGTCACCCGCGGCGGTGACGGCGCCGTCGCCGTCGACCAGACGACGGGCGAGTACGCCGAGGTACCGGCCCTGCCCGTGGACGTCGTGGACTCGACGGGCGCCGGTGACGTGTTCGGCGCGAGCTTCGTCGCGGCCTCCCTCGGCGGCTGGCCGCTGGAGGAACGGCTGCGGTTCGCCGTACTGGCCGCCTCCCTGTCCGTGCGGGAGCGCGGCGGGGCACTGGCCGCGCCCGGCTGGTACCACGTCCACCGCTGGTGGCACACGCTCGACGACCCCGAACTGCGGCGCGCCTACGGCTTCCTGGCCGACCGGCTGCCGGCCGATCCGGGGCCGCCGGTGCGGTTCGCACCCGTCACACCCTGACCTTTCCCCCATTTCCCGACCCCTTACCGACATACACATATACGCACTTTACGTACTTACGCACCGAACAGATCCGAAAGGCGGTGGGAGCTGTGCAGCTCTCACGAAGAGGCCTGCTGCGCGCGGGACTGGCCGGTACGGCCGCCACCGCGCTCGGCGGCCTGGCGAGCGGCTGCGCCGTTCCGACCGGCTCCACCGGGCGCGAGATGGTCCTCTGGTACTGGAGCGGCGGTCTGAGCGACACCGTCGTCAAGAACGCCAAGGCCCGCTTCGACAGCTCGGTGGACCTGCGGGCCATCCAGATCGGCGGCCAGTACCGCTCCAAGCTGATCACCACCATCACCGGCCAGGCCCACATCCCCGACATCGCGGGGCTCAAGGGCGAGGACATGGCCGCCTACCTCCCGAACGCGGACCAGTTCATCGATCTGCGGACGCTGGGCGCGGATAAGTACAAGAGCCAGTACCTGCCCTGGAAATGGGACCAGGGCATCGCCGACGACGGCACGATGGTCGGCTTCCCGATCGACTGCGGGCCGGTCGCGCACTTCTACCAGTACGACGTGTTCCGCAAGGCAGGCCTGCCGTACGAGCCCGACGACGTGTCGAAGCAGCTCTCCACCTGGGAGGCGTTCTTCGACGCGGGAGAGCAGCTCAAGAAGCGCCTGCCGGGCACCCAGTTGCTCACCGACGTCAACTCCGTGTTCGAGAACGTCGTACAGCAGGGCGCGAAGCGGTACGTCGACAAGGACCGCCACTTCATCGGCGACCAGGAGCATGTGCGCCGGGCCTGGGCGCTCGCCGTGGAGGCCAAGCAGCGGAAGATCGTCTCAGACCTGGTAAACGGCACCCCGGACCAGTTGTCGGCCGTGCAGGACGGCAAGCTGCCCAGCCAGCTGGGCGCCTCCTGGGCGACCTTCGACCTCAAGAACGGTGTGCCGAAGACCAAGGGCAGGTGGCGGATCGCCGACATGCCGGTGCGGCCTGCGAACAACGGCGGCTCGTTCCTGTCGATCACCAAGGCGTGCCGGGAGCCCGAGCAGGCGTTCCGCATCATCACCTGGATCCTCGACGCGGCCAACCAGGCCCAGGGTTATGTCGACGCCGGCCTCTTCCCCTCCACGCCGGCCTCGTACGAACTCAAGCAGCTGCGGGAGGCCGATCCCTTCTTCGGCGGCCAGGTCACCACCGACGTCTTCGGTCCGGCGGCGCAGAAGATCGTAGTCGCCTACAACAGCCCGTACGACATCGCGCTCGGGACGCCCATCAAGGACGAGATCAAGAACGTAGGTGTCCTCGGCAAGGACCCGAAGAAGGCCTGGAGTGACGCCATGAGCAAGTGCCGTCGGATCGCGAAGCACCTGGGGGTGAGCTACTGATGGCGGTCATCGAGCGCACCCCGCCCGTTGTCGCTCAGCGGCCCTCGCCCGCCGGCCCGAAGAAGGGCTGGCGCAAGTACTGGCACCTCTACGCGGCGATCTCCCCCTTCTATCTGATCTTCCTCGGCTTCGGTCTGTTCCCGGTCGGCTTCTCGCTCTATCTGTCCTTCCACCGCTGGGACGGTCTGGGCTCGATGGAGTGGGCCGGGCTCTCGCAGTACCAGTACCTGCTGAGCGACAGCGACTTCTGGAACTCGATCGGCAACACGATCATCATCTGGGCGCTGGCCACCTTCCCGATGATCCTGCTGGCGATGGTCACGGCCGTGATGCTCAACTCCGCGGTCCGCTTCAAGAGCTGGTACCGCGTCGCGTACTTCCTGCCGAACGTCACCTCCGTCGTCGCCATCGCGATCGTCTTCGGCTCGATCTTCTCCACCAACAACGGTGTGGTGAACGCCGTCCTGCACGGTGTGGGCATCGACCAGGTGGCCTGGCTGAACACGCCGTGGGGCATCAAGGTCACCATCGCGGCGCTGATGACCTGGCAGTGGACCGGCTACAACGCGATCATCTTCCTCGCCGGGCTCCAGACCATCCCGGGGGAGCTGTACGAGGCGGCGCGCATGGACGGCGCCGGGCCGGTCCAGACGTTCTTCCGGATCACACTCCCGCTGCTGCGGCCCACCCTGCTGTTCGTGCTCGTCGTCTCGACGGTCACGGGTCTGCAGAGCTTCTCCGAACCACAGGTCCTGCTCCAGACCTCGTCCAACGACTCGACGTTCGCGGGCGGTCCTGGCCACTCCGGCCAGACGATGGTCCTCTACTTCTTCCAGCAGACCTTCGACAACAACGACTTCGGGTACGGGGCCGCGGTGGCGTGGGGCATCTTCCTCGTCGTCGTTCTCTTCTCGATCATCAACTGGCGCCTCGTGCAGCGCCGGGGCGACTAGGAAGGGCGCGCATCATGGCATCCATCAAGGGCTCCCGCCGCAGAGGGCTCGCGCTGCACCTGCCGCTCGTCATCGGCACGCTGATCTCGGCCTTCCCGTTCTACTGGGCCGTGATCATGTCGACGCACAGTTCGTCGGAGATCTTCTCGTACCCGCCGAAGCTGCTGCCCGGCACGCACTTCCTGGAGAACGTCCGCAATCTGTTCGACGCCATCGACTTCTTCGGGTCGATGTGGAACTCGCTGCTGGTCGCGACCTCGGTGACCTTCCTGGTCCTGCTCTTCGACTCGCTGGCCGCCTTCGTCTTCGCCAAGTTCGAGTTCCCCGGCAAGGGGGTGCTGTTCGGGCTGCTCATGGTGATCTTCATGGTCCCGGCGCAGCTGTCGGTCATCCCGCAGTTCGTCGTGATGGCGAAGATCGGCTGGATCGGCTCGATGACCGCGCTGATCGTGCCGGCCGCCGCCAACGCCTTCGGCATCTTCTGGATGCGCCAGTACATGAAGACGGCCATCCACGACGAGCTGCTCGACGCCGCCAAGCTCGACGGCGCGCACTTCCTGCGCCAGTACTGGCACGTGGCGCTGCCGGTGGTCCGCCCCGGTCTCGCCTTCCTCGGCATCTTCACCTTCATGGGCCAGTGGAACGACTTCGCCTGGCCCCTCATCTCCCTCACCAACCCCGACAACGTGACCCTCCAGGTCGCGCTGTCCCAGCTCAACGGCACCCACGGCACCACCGACTACGGCATCGTGATGACCGGCGCGCTGCTCGCCCTCGTCCCCCTGCTGATCGTGTTCGCGATCGGCGCCAAGCAGATCATCGGCGACCTCGCGAAGGGGGCTGTCCGCGGATGACAAGCGATCCGCTGGTGGCGCTGCGCCCCTGGGAGTCCCCCGAGGTGACGTCCTGGGGGCGGCTGCCCATGAACGCCGTCGACCGGCGCGGCGGGGCGATCTCCCTGGACGGCGACTGGCGCTTCCAGCTGCTCCCGGGGCCCACGGCCGAGGTGGCCGACGACTGGTCCACGGCCCGGATCCCAGGGGCCTGGACCCTCCAGGACACCGACGACCTGCCCTGGTACACCAACGTGCGGATGCCGTGGCCCGACGTCCCGCCCGCCTCACCGGCCGCCAATCCGACGGGCGTGTACGAGCGCGAGTTCGATGTTCCGGCCGAGTGGGCGGGCCGGCGGATCGTGCTCCAGGTCGGTGCCGCCGAGAGCGTGCTGCTCGTGCATGTCGACGGGCGGCCGGTGGGCATCTCCAAGGACTCCCATCTGGCGGCGGAGTTCGACCTCTCCGACCTCGTGTGGCCGGGCGCCTCGGCGACCGTGCGGCTGACCGTCGTCAAGTGGTCCGACGCCACCCACATCGAGGACCAGGACCAGTGGTGGCACGGCGGCATCACCCGCTCGGTGCTCCTGTACGCGACGGATTCACTGCACCTCGCGGACGTCACCGTGCGGGCGCCGGCCTCCGGTGAGCTGCGGGTCGACTGCCGGGTGCGGGAGGCGTGCGGCGCGCTGCCCGGGGGCTGGTACGTCACCGGTGAGATCGACGGTCAACTCCTCGTCCAGGACGCCGAGTTCGACCGCCTCAACGCCGAGGACGACCGCGTCTCCGACTTCCTCGGCGAACCGCGGCTGGGCGCGCAGCTGTCCGACGTACGCACCTGGACCGCGGAGACGCCCGAGCTGTACGACCTGACCGTCCGGCTGCACCGCGCCGACGGAACGGTCGCCGACACCTCGCGGCACCGCGTCGGTTTCCGGGACGTCGAGATCGTCGGCCGGGACCTCCTCGTCAACGGGGAGCGGATCTACGTCCGGGGCGTCAACCGGCACGACTTCCATCCGCTGACCGGGCGGACCGTGTCGTACGACGACATGCGCGCCGATCTGGAGCTGCTGAAGCGGTTCGGGTTCAACGCGATCCGCACCGCGCACTATCCGAACGACCCGACGCTGTACGACCTCGCGGACGAGCTCGGTTTCTACGTGGTCGACGAGGCGGACATCGAGTCGCACGACCACGCGCACGAGATCGCGGACGACCCGCGCTATCTGAACGCCTTCGTGGACCGGGTCTCGCGGATGGTCCTGCGGGACAAGAACCACCCGTCGGTCATCATCTGGTCGCTGGGCAACGAGTCCGACTACGGGGCGAACCACGACGCGGCGGCGGGCTGGCTGCGCCGGCACGACCCGACCCGGCCACTGCAGTACGAGGGCGCGGCCAAGCTGGGCTGGGCCGATCCGGCGGTCGCCTCCGACATCGCGTGTCCGATGTACGCGGCGCTGGAGGACTGTGTCGCGCACGCCCTGTCCGGCGAGCAGACCAAGCCGCTGATCCAGTGCGAGTACTCGCACGCCATGGGCAACAGCAACGGCACCCTCGCGGACCACTGGGCCGCCATCGAGTCAACGCCGGGACTTCAGGGCGGGTTCATCTGGGAGTTCTGGGACCACGGAATCCTTCAGTCCGTGAACAGCGGCAGACCGGTCGGGCGCGAGGGCGCCGGGCTCTATGACAACGGTGTCGCCGCCCCCGGCATGCGCTGGGCGTACGGCGGCGACTTCGGCGAGACGATCCACGACGGCGCCTTCATCGCCGACGGTGTCGTCTTCCCGGACCGCACGCCCAAGCCGGTCATGTACGAGCACCGGGAGATCGCGGCTCCGGTGCGCCTCGACGCCTTGCGGCACGAGGGGCCCGTGGTGATCTCCAACCACCAGTCCTTCCGGGGCCTGGACTGGCTCGCGGCCAACTGGGAACTGACGCTCGCGGACGGCCGTACCCTCACCGTGCCCGCCGAACTGCCCGACCTGCGGCCTGGTGAGACGGCGGCCGTGCCACTGCCCATCGAGCTGCCGGAGGACGGCGGCGAGGCCTGGCTGACCCTGCGGGTGACGACGGCCGACGACCAGCCGTGGGCCCCGCGCGGCACCGAGGTGTGCGTGCCCCAACTGCTGCTGCGGGCCGCGCCGGACGCCTCGGAGGCGGCGGTCGCGGGACCGCGCGTCACGGTCGACGCGGACGGACTGCTGATCCACCCGCTGCTGACGTCCGCGCCCACGCTTTCCCTGTGGCGTGCCCCGACCGACAACGACGAGCTGGGCGGCATGGCGGCCCGCTGGCGGGCCATTGGCCTCGACACCCTCGTACGAAAGCCGGTTGACGTGCGGCGCGACGGCGGGAGCGTGACCGTGCTCGCCGAGTACGCCGGGAACGCGGGCGTCATCCGCCACGAGCAGGTCTTCACCCCGGTCCGGGGCGGCATCCGCGTCGAGGAGAGCGCCGAACTGCCGGACGCGTACGCCGATGTGGCGCGCGTCGGTTCCGTGTTCGAGACGGTGTCGGGGCTGGATCTGCTGGAGTGGTTCGGGCAGGGCCCCTGGGAGTCCTATCCGGACCGCGCCGCCGGTGCGCCCGTCGGGCATCACTCGGCCCCCGTGGACTCCCTGTTCACCCCCTATCTGCGACCGCAGGAGAGCGGCGGACGGCACGGTGTACGACAGTTCAGGCTGTCGGCGCCGGACGCCACCGGGCTCGCGGTCGTGCTGGACCGGCCGCGCCAGGTCTCCGTGACCCGGTTCCGTGCCGAGGACCTGACCGCCGCCACGCATCACGACCAGCTGACGCCACGGCCCGGCTGTGTGGTGCACATCGACGCGGCACACCGGGGGCTCGGCACGGCGTCGTGCGGCCCCGACACCTTCCCCTCCTACCTCCCGCAGCCGGGCACCCACCGCTGGGCCTGGACTCTCCGCACGCTGTAACTCCCCCACACCCCCATCGCCCCTCTCACCTCACAGAACCTCTTACGGAGTCAGTTGTGTGCACCTCGCACGGGTCCGGGCACGGGCCTGCCCTGGAAGCGCCCCAGGCGGGCGCCGGACGGCGTAGTTTTCTGCGGGCGACCGCGCTGATCGGGGCGGCGGCGACCACCACCGTCGCCCTGCCGACGGCCGCCGAGGCCCTGACGGACAAGGCCCGATCGTCGTGGCGGCCCGACACCGAGAGCCGCCGGTTCACGCTCGCGGTGATGCCGGACACCCAGTACCTCTTCGATGGGCCGAGCATCGACAGGGCGCCCGTCGAGGCGTCCCTGCGCTATCTGCTGGAGCACGGGCGGGACGAGAACATCGTGTTCCTGTCCCACCTGGGCGACCTCACCCAGAACGGCGCCGCGCCGGAGATCGCCGCGATCGGTGAGGCGTTCCGGCTCCTCGACCGGCGGGGCGTCGGCTACAGCGTCCTCGCCGGCAACCACGACGTGAAGTCCTCCACCACCGACCAGCGCGGAGCCTCCCCGTACCTCGACGTGTTCGGGCCGGAGCGGTTCAAGGGGAAGAAGACCTTCGGCGGGGCCTCCACGGACGGCTACAACACCTTCCACGTGTTCAAGGCCGGCGGCCGGGAGTGGCTGGTCCTCGCGCTGGACTGGCGGCTGTCCGACCAGGGGTACGCGTGGGCGAAGGACGTCCTGGCGAAGCACCCGACCCTGCCGGTGATCCTCACCACGCACGAACTGGTCGTCGAGGACGACTCCCTGTCGGACTACGGGCAGCAGCTGTGGGACCGGCTGATAGCCGACCACGACCAGATCTTCCTCACCCTCAACGGGCACTACTGGCCCGCCGGGCGCGCGACGCGCAAGAACGCGGCGGGACATGACGTCGAACTGCATCTGACGAACTATCAGAACCGGTACTTCGGCGGCGCGGCGATGATCCGCCTCTACCGTTTCGACCTCGACCGCAACACCATCGACGTGGAGACGGTCTCCCCGTGGATCCTCGGCCGGGCCGCGAAGGGGCTCAACGAGCTGGAGCGGCAGGAGATCGAACTCAGCGGTGACGCCGACCGGTTCTCCGTCGACATCGACTTCGCGGAGCGCTTCGCCGGCTTCGCCCCGGTGCCCGCACGTCCCGCCCGCCCGGCGTCGAAGATGGTGATCCCGGGCACGGTGGCCTACTGGCGCTTCGACGGGCAGCAGGACGGGGCCGCGCTCACCGGCACGGTCCGCGACCGGTCGGGCCACGGCAACGACCTCACCCTGGTGTCGGTCGGCGGCGGCACGCTGAACTGGTCCGGCGACCACCACCCGGACCAGCCCGGCCACGGCAGCCTCGACTTCAACGGCTTCAAGTCGCCGCTGAAGGGCGCCTATCTGCGCACGGTCGACGGTGCGCCTCTCAACTCGGCTACTTTCAGGGCCGGTTACACCATCGAGGCGTTCTACCGGCTGCCCGCCGACTGGGACCCCGACCACCACGCCTGGGCCGGAGTGGTCAGCCGTACCGGCACCGGCGGCGCCGCGGGCAAGACGGGCGACGACCCGGACGAGCCGCTCGCCACCCTCTCCCTCTCCAACGACCGCGAGCCCCAGTGGGCCATGCGGCCCCTCAACCAGCAGGGCATCGCCACCAACTGGGGCCAGGAGACACCGCTGGAGACCTGGTGGCACCTCGCCGTCGTCAACGACGGCAGGCACACCACGCTGTACGTCCAGGGCTGCCCGGTCGTCCGCAACCCGACGGCCACCTCGACCGGCATCACCTCGGTCGGCCTGCCCTGGCTGCTCGGCGGCTACGAGTACGCCGGGAAGATCGACCAGATCCTGCACGGCCGCCTCGGCGACGTACGGATCGTCGAACGGGCGCTGCCCGTCAGCTCGTTCATGAACCACTGACACACACCGCTGACACACCCCGTCGGGCTCCGCCAAGCCTCCTGAACTGCACAGTTCTCCAGCTTCCACCCGATCCCAAGGGACCCACAGACCATGTCAGAGCAACAGCTGCCTGCCTGGGCCGACCCCGATGTCTCCCCCGCCGGTCTCGACGCCCAGGGCGTCTCCCGCCGTCAACTCCTGCACCGGGCGGGCCTGTTCGGCGCCGCCTTCGCCGCCGGTTCACTGGCGACGCCCGCCGCCGCCTCCTCCGGGCCGCGCCCGCTCGGCGGCAGCGACCCGCGCCTCGCCTACCTCGTCGGCGACCATCACATCCACACCGTGTACAGCCACGACGCCAAGTACACGTTCTCCCAACTGGCCACCGCAGGCGAGAAGTTCGGCCTCGACTGGATGGTGTTCACCGAGCACTCCAACTTCGGTCACGCCCAGTTCGGCGCCCCGCTGGAGCACGCCGAGATCCTCAAGGCGCGGGCGGAGAACCCGCGTCAGCTGATCTTCCAGGGCCTGGAGTGGTACATCCCGGGCGCCGAGCACTGCACGGTCTTCTCGCCGCCCGGCCTGCACGAGGTGGACCTGCTCACGCGGTTCGAGAGCGCCTACGACGGCAAGCTCCTCGGCTACACCGAGGGTTCGGCGGGTGCCGCGGACACCGCCCGAAACGAGGCGCACGCCGTCAAGGCGATCAAGTGGCTGGCCGAGCAGCGCCGCACCGGGTACGTCGACGACGTGCTGGTCCTCGCCAACCACCCGATGCGGCTGGGCATCGACTCCCCGCACGAGATGCGGGGCTGGCGGGACGCGGCCCCCGAGATCATGATCGGCATGGAGGGCGCGCCCGGCGCCCAGGGCGCGGCCATCCCCGGCTGGCGCGGGGCCACATCGATCCGCGGCGAGTACGAGAACAAGCCGACGGCGCAGTCCTGGCAGGGCTATCCGGCGGACGGGTATCTGACGTACGGCGGCTTCGACTGGGCGACCGCGACGGTCGGCGGTCTGTGGGACTCGATGCTGGCAGAAGGCAGCCTGTTCTCGATCACCACGAACTCCGACGCGCACCGGATCGTCTTCGACACCTGGAAGAACGGCGACTGGCCGGCCGGGCAGAACTTCGACAACACCGGCAAGCTGCCCGACCCGGTGAACACCGACACCCCGCAGCCCGGCAGCGACTTCTGGCCCGGCCAGTTCAGCCGCACGCACGTGGGCGTCACGGGTTACGGCTACCGCGCGGTGATGGCGGGCATGCGCGCGGGCCGGGTCTGGCTGGACCACGGCCATCTGCTGGACGGGCTCGACGTGCGGCTGACGCGTGACTGCGACTTCGGCCGGGGTGTCACGCTGGGCGGGCGGCTCCGGGTCCGCAGGGGCGAGAAGCTCACGCTGAACATCACCGTGACGACCGCCTCGCGTCTCAACCCGCAGGGAATTCTGCCCGAGTTGGCGCACGTCGACGTGATCCGGGGCGCGGTGCGCGGTCCGGTCGCCGACCGGGACACCTGGAAGGCGCCGGACACGAAGGTCGTGAAGTCGAAGGACGTGACGGGGCGCACGGGGACGTACACCCTGCGGGTGCCGCTGACGGCGGGCGACGAGTCGTTCTACGTCCGTCTGCGCGGCAGCGACGGCAACCGGCACGGCGCCGGTTACCTGGGTGCCGCCGTCGACCCGCACGGTCCGATCCCGCACGCGCCCGGCGACGGTGACCCGTGGGCCGACACCTGGTTCTATTCGAACCCGGTGTTCGTCGATGTCGTGGGCCACTGACTGACGAAGCGTCAACTCTGTATCCCCGGCGGGTCATTGGACCTGCCGGGGGGACGCTCGCGCAGGGGCTGACGTACTGATCGCCCGGGGCGTACCGTGGCCGTGTGACCACCGAGGAGTCGCTGCGGCCGCAGTCCCTGATGCTGACGTTCCTGGGTGACCAGGTGCTCGGGCGTGACGTCTGTGTGTACTCGGGCAGTGTCATCGACGTGTTCGCGCGAGCCGGAGTCGGCGAGCACGCGACCCGATCGACACTGACCCGGATGGTGTCCCGGGGTCTGCTGCGCCGCCAGCGCGAGGGCCGGCGGATGTACTTCGGGCTGACCGAGCGGTCGGCGGCCGTACTGGCGGACGGTGAGCGGCGCGTCTGGCACACCGGCGCGGTCAACCGGCACTGGGACGGCAGCTGGACCCTGCTCGGGTTCTCGCTGCCCGAGTCCTGGCAGCGCCAACGGCACGACCTGCGCTCGCAGTTGACGTGGAGCGGTTTCGGGCCGCTGTTCAACGGCGTGTGGATCGCGCCGGGCGAGGTCGACGTGTCCGCTCTGGTCACCGAACTCGGCCTGTCCGCCCATGTGAAGGTGTTCCGGGCGCACGCCGACGCGGGCATGGACCTCGGCGCGATGATCGAGGAGACCTGGGAACTGACCGAACTGGCCGCGCGCTACGAGGCGTTCACGCGGAGGTGGCAGCCCTGGGAGACCGACCTGCCGGCGGCGGACATGTCCCTGTCCCTGCGGTTGCTGGTCCAGGCCGAGTGGCTGGGGATCATCCGCGGCGATCCGCGTCTCCCGGTCAAGCACCTCCCCGACGACTGGCCCGCCGAACAGGCCGAGAAGACGTTCCGGACGGTGTACGAGCGGCTCACACCGCTCGCCCAGGATGCCTCGGAACGCCTTCTCGACCTCGTGCCCGTCCGCAACGGCGGGGACGGGGACAGTGACGGGGCCGGGGCCGGGGACTCGGAGGACAGGGATCAGGCGTAGAAGCGCGACAGGCTCTGCAGCACCGCCGCGGGCTTCGGGGCGCCCTCGATCTCGATCGTGCCGTCCACGGTGATCTGCACGCCGCCCGGTACGTCCTCGACGTCGGCCAGCTTGCCGACCAGGCGGATCTTCGAGCCGACCTTCACGGGCGAGGGGAAACGCACCTTGTTCAGGCCGTAGTTGACCTTCGTGGTGACGCCCTGGACGTCCAGCAGCTCGGTGAAGAGCGGGATGAAGAGGGAGAGTGTGAGGTAGCCGTGGGCGATGGGGGCGCCGAAGGGGCCCTCGGCGGCCTTCTCCGGGTCGACGTGGATCCACTGGTGGTCGCCGGTGGCGTCGGCGAAGGTGTTGATGCGTTCCTGGGTGACCTCGATCCACTCGCTGGTGCCGAGGTCGCTGCCGGTGAGCTTCTTGAGTTCGTCGATGCCGTTGACGGTGATGCTCATGTCGTTTCCTTAGAGGGGAGTTGAGCTGACGTGTTTTTGCCCGCGGGCCGGTGGGGGCTTGTCGCGCAGTTCCCCGCGCCCCTATGGGGGCGCGGGCTACGCCCCCGCGCCGAAGGCCTTGCGGACTCGGGCCTTCAGGAGCTTGCCGGAGGCTGTGCGGGGGAGTTCTTCCGCTACGACGACCGACTTCGGGATCTTGTACTTGGCGAGGCGGCCGGACAGTGAGGCCAGTACCTCGTCCGCGTCCAGGGCCGCGCCCTCGCGGGGGACGACGACCGCGCGCGGCACCTCGCCCCACTTCTCGTCGGCGACGCCGATGACCGCGCACTCGACGATGTCGGGGTGGGCCAGGAGCAGGTCCTCGATCTCGGCGGGGTAGATGTTCTCCCCACCGGAGATGATCATGTCCTTGATGCGGTCGACGACGAAGACATAGCCGTCCTCGTCGACCCTGGCCGCGTCCCCGCTGCGGAACCAGCCGTCCGTGAAGGATGCGGCCGTCTCCTCCGGCAGGCCCCAGTAGCCCGGCATGACGTGCGGTCCGCGGACCACGATCTCGCCGGGTTCGTCGACCTCGACCGGTGTCAGGTCCGGCCGTACCACCCGCACATCGCTGAAGAAGTGCGGTACACCCGCCGAACCGGCCTTGCTGATGGCGTGTTCGGCGTCCAGGAAGAGGGTGCCGGGCGAGGCCTCGGTCATGCCGTAGCCCTGGAGGAAGGTGAGTCCCCGCTCCTGGAACCTGGCGATGAGCGGGGTCGGCACGGGTGAGCCGCCGCAGGAGAGCATGCGCAGCGAGGACAGGTCGGCGTCGGCCCAGCGCGGATGTCTCGCCACCTGGTCGAACATGGTGGGCACCCCGAACATGAAGGTGATCCCGTGCCGTTCGATCAGGTCGAAGGTGTCGTCCGGCGTGAAGGCCTCGACCAGGACACAGGTACCGCCCTTGAGCAGCACCGGCAGGGTGAGCATGTTCAGCCCGGCCGTGTGGAACAACGGGGCGGAGACCAGGGCGCGTTCGTCGGTGATGACGTCCTGGTCGACGAGCACGTTGAGCGCGTTCCAGGTGAGGTTGCCGTGCGTGAGCATGGCGCCCTTGGGGCGGCCCGTGGTGCCCGAGGTGTACATGATGATGCAGGTGTCGTCGGCGGTCACCGGCGCGTCGATCGCCTCGGCGGAGGCACCGGCGAGCGCCTCCTCGTACTCGGTGCCGACCTCGACGTACGCGCGTACGTCCGTGTTGCCCGGCAGTCCGGCGACCAGGCCGGCGTGCGAGGGGTTGTAGACGAGGGCCTTGGTGCCGGAGTCGGCGAGCTGGTAGGCGATCTCCGGGCCGGCCAGGCGGGTGTTGAGCGGTACGAAGACCGCGCCGAGCGTGCCCGCCGCGAACAGTGTCTCCAGGTAGGTGGGGTGGTTCGGGCCCAGATAGGCGATCCGGTCGCCACGGCGCACACCCCTCTCGCGCAGGGCGTGGGCGAGACGGATGGTGCGCTCGTACAGCTGTGCGTAGCTGATGGTGGTGTCGCCGTGGATCAGGGCGGTGCGTTGGGGGGTCTTGCGGGCCCGGCGGGCGGGCCAAGACCCCAGTCCCTCGTTGCGCATCGTTGCGCCCCTCTACGAGTTACGAGACATGAGTGGGGAGTCAGGGCTTGGTGAGCCCGAGCAGCCGGGCCGCGTTCTCCTTGAGGATCTTCGGCCGGACCTCGTCCTTGATCGGCAGCTTCTCGAAGTCGGCGAGCCAGCGGTCGGGGGTGAGCACCGGGTAGTCCGAGCCGAAGAGGACCTTGTCCTTGAGCAGCGTGTTGGCGTACTGCACCAGCTGCGGCGGGAAGTACTTCGGCGACCAGCCGGACAGGTCGATGTGCACGCCCGGCTTGTGGGTGGCGACGGCGAGGGCCTCGTCCTGCCAGGGGAAGGAGGGGTGCGCCAGGATGATCTTCATATGCGGGAAGTCCGCGGACACGTCGTCGATGTGCAGCGGGTTCGAGTACTTGAGCCTGATCCCGCCGCCGCCGGGGACCCCGGCGCCGATGCCGGTCTGGCCGGTGTGGAAGAGCGCGATCGTGCCGGTCTCCTCGATCACCTCGTACAGCTCGTAGGCCACCGAGCGGTCGTTGGGGAAGAAGCCCTGGATGCTGGGGTGGAACTTGAAGCCCCTGACCCCGTACTCCTCGACCAGCCGACGGGCCTGCTTGACGCCCGCCCGGCCCCGGAAGGGGTCGATGGAGGCGAAGGGGATCAGGACGTCCGGGTTGGCCGCGGCGGCCTCGGCGACCTCCTCGTTCGGGACGGGCTCGGTGCCGGTCGCGGACTCGGCGTCGACCGTGAAGATGACGGCGGCCATCTTCCGCTCGCGGTAGTACGCGGCGGTCTCCTCCAGGGTCGGCTTCCGCTTGCCCTCGACCTTGAAGTAGGCCGACGAGGCGTCGTGGAGGTCGTCGTCCAGGGACGAGGTGCCCTTGGAGGAGATCTCCGCGTGGGTGTGGACGTCGATCGCGACGAGTTCCTCGACATTGAGGTTCGCCATGGTTACGCCTCCGGGAACTTGGGGGCGGGGACGCCCACCGACTGGAGCTCGGCGCCGACCGAGGTGTGCCAGACGTCGGCCAGGGTCTCGGGGGTCCAGCCGCCGTCGGCGTACGCGGCCTTTATCTCCTGCGGATGCGACCAGAGTGCCACCTTGTCGCCGCCGATGCCGATGGCCTGGCCGGTGATGCCCCGGGCGGCCTCGGAGGCGAGGAAGGGGACGAGGGCGGCGCAGTCCTCGGGGGTGCCGAAGCCCTCGCCCTTGCGCAGGAACGCCGGGAACGGCTCGCCGTTCTTCAGCGCCTCGACGTAGGGGGCGAAGGCCGGGATCGTCTCGGTCATGGCGGTGGCGGCCACCGGCACGATCGCGTTGACGGTGATGTTCGCGCGGCCCAGCTCCATCGACCAGGTGCGGGCGAAGGCGGCGATGCCGGCCTTGGCGGCGGAGTAGTTCGTCTGGCCGAAGTTGCCGCGCTGGCCGGCCGGCGAGCCGACGAGGATCAGCGTCCCGCCCTCGCCCTGCTCGCGCATGCGTACGGCGGCGGCGCGGGCGCAGGTGAAGGTGCCCTTGAGGTGGGTGGTGATCACCGCGTCGAAGTCGTCGTCGGACATCTTCCACAGCACCTTGTCGCGCAGGATGCCCGCGTTGGTGACCAGGATGTCGAGCCGGCCGAACTCCTCCACCGCGCGGTTCACGAGCCGCTCGGCGGCCTCGGTCGTACCGACCGGGACCACTTCGGCGACGGCGGTGCCGCCGGCCGCGGTGATCGACTTCACGGCCTGCTCGGCCACGTTCTCGTCGACGTCGTTGACGACCACGGAGGCGCCGGCGGCGGCGAGAGCGTGCGCGTAGGCGAGGCCGAGGCCACGGCCACTGCCGGTGACGACGGCGACCTTGCCGGTCAGATCGATGCTGGACACGAGGGGGTCCCTTCACAAGACGAATCCGCTGCTGGATCGAAGCTAAGAGCAATAATTGTTGACGTCAATAGTTGTTGCCATCAGACACGTGGGTCATGCTGGAATCAGCACATGGAACGGCCCCGCCCCGGGGCCTCGACGAGGGAGCCCGCCATCGCCCGCCAGCAGGACGTCCACAACCCCGCCCCGATCGACGCCCACGAGCCCTGGATGCGCGGCCTGCACTCGGACACCGGCTACCTGCTGTACCGGCTGGGCCTGCGCTCGGGCCAGTTGTTCAACACGTTCCTGCAGGAGTCGGGGCTCCGGCTGCGCCACTACGCCGTAGTCCGCTTCCTGGCCACCTCCACGGGCGTGCTCCAGCGCGAACTGAGCACCTCGCTCGGCTACGACCCGAGCGCGATCGTCGGCCTGGTGGACGACCTGGAGAAGCTGGGCTTCGTCGAACGCCGCCCCTCCCCCGACGACCGCCGCAGCCGGATCGTCGTCGTGACGGCGGCCGGCCGCGCCTTCCTCCGCGACACCGACGAGGCCGGCCGACGCGTGACCAACGAACTCCTCGACCCGCTCGACCAGGCGGAACGCGAAACCCTGCACACCCTGCTCCAGCGACTCACGGAGGACGGCCTCAACTAATGTTGGGCAGAATCTTGACTGCCGCTTGATTGGTGCCTAACTTCACCTGGGCACCGGTTCGGTTTCCCCCGCCGGTGACGTCCCCCACGACATCGGCATCAGGGAGCTTCCCGTGCAGCCGTCCCGCTCGCCCTCCACCCCCACCTCTCAACTCCCCCCGGACACAAGGGAGTTGCGCCGCGTCGCCCTGTCCGGACTGCTCGGCACCACCGTCGAGTTCTACGACTTCCTCGTGTACGGCACGGTCGCCGCGCTCGTCTTCGGCGATCTGTTCTTCCCCCAGGCGGACCCCGCGGTCGGCACCATCGCCGCCTTCGGCACCTTCGCCGCGGGCTATGTCGCCCGGCCGCTCGGCGGCATCGTCTTCGGCCACTTCGGCGACCGGCTCGGCCGCAAGTCGATGATGCTGCTGACGATGGTCCTGATGGGCTGCGGCAGCTTCCTCATCGGGCTGCTGCCGACCTACGACGCGATCGGCGTCTGGGCCCCCGTCCTGCTGGTCGCCCTCCGGGTCGTCCAGGGCCTCGCGATCGGCGGCGAGTGGGGCGGCGCGACCCTCATGGTCGTCGAACACGCCGAACGTACCCAGAGTTCCCGGCGCGGCCTGTGGTCCAGTGCCACCCAGCTCGGTGCCCCGCTCGGCTCCGTGCTCTCCGCCGGTGTGGTCACCCTCGTCTCCACCCTGCCCGACGAGCAGTTCCGCTCCTGGGGCTGGCGCATACCGTTCCTGCTCAGCTTCGTCCTGCTCGGCGTCGGCCTGTTCGTCCGGCTGCGGGTCGCGGAGAGCCCCCTGTTCGCCGAGGGCAGGCGGGAGACCTCCGCCAGGCCGCCGGTGCTCGAGGTGCTGCGCCGCCCGAAGCCGGTGCTGCTCGCCTGCTGTGTGGGCATCGGCGCCTTCACCGCCCAGTCACTGCTGACCGGCTTCATGATCTCCTACGCCACCGAGAACGGTCACAGCCGCTCGCAGGTCCTCACCGCCGTGACCATCGCCTCCTGCGTGGCGCTGGTCGTCCTGCCCACCGCCTCCGCGCTCACCGACCGCGTCGGCCGCCGCCCGGTGGTCCTCGCCGGTGCCCTCGCCTCGGCCGCGCTCGCCTTCCCCGTGCTGTGGCTGGTCGACTCCGGCTCGCCCGGACTGCTGATCCTCGCCCTTGTCCTCGGTCACGGCATCGCCCAGTCCACGATGTACGGGCCGCTGGGCGCCCTGTTCTCCGAGATGTTCGGCACGAAGGTGCGCTACACGGGCGCCTCGCTCGGCTACCAGGCGGCGACCCTGGTCGGCGCCGGGTTCTCGCCGCTGATCGCGACCAGCCTGCTCGCCTCGAACGGCGGCGGCAGTACGCCGGTGTCGCTGCTGCTGTGCGGCGGCGCGCTGATCACGGCGGTCACCGTGTGGCGGATGCCCGAGACCCACACCGACACGCTCGACACCCCCGTCCCCCTCCCGCAACAGCAGCCCGCTCCCGAAGGGATCCGCCCGTGAACTCCCGCACTCTCGTCCTCCTCGCCGCGGCCTTAGTCACCACCCTCACCACGCTCTCGCCGTCCGCCCAGGCCGCCGCGCCCGCCGAGCGCGTGGAGGGCACCCTCCCCTCCGGCGCGACCTATCTGATGGACATGCCGGCCGACTGGAACGGGACGGTGCTGCTGTTCAGCCACGGCTACCGCACCGTCGGGGACCCCAACCCGGCCCAGAACGCGCCGACTCCGGACGTCCAGCAGCGGCTCGTCGACGCCGGTTACGCGCTCATCGGATCGTCGTACGCGTCCAGTGGATGGGCCGTCACCGACGCCGTACCGGACCAGCTGGCCACGCTCGACGTGTTCACCCGGCGGTTCGGCGAGGCCCGGCGCACGATCGCCTGGGGCCGGTCCTACGGTGGCCTCGTGACGACAGCCCTGGCCGAACGCCACGCCGACCGCTTCGACGGCTCGCTGTCGATGTGCGGTCTGGTGCAGGGCGGGGTGGCCAACTGGAACAGCACTCTCGACCCCGTCTTCGCCCTGCGTACGCTCCTCGCCCCGGACTCGGGCATCCAGCTCACCGGATTCGCCGACCAGGCCGCCGCCAAGTCGGCCGCGAGCGCCCTCTCCGCGAAGGTCACCGACGCCCAGCGGACGCCGGAGGGCCGGGCCCGGATCGCGCTCGCCGCCGCGCTGCACAACATCCCCGGCTACAGCGACGCCGCACAGCCCGTCCCCGGGCCCACCGACTGGGACACCCAGCAGGCCAACCAGTACGCGGCGGTCACCGGCCTGATCCTCAGTCCCGCCTCCGTCCGGCGCCAGGAGGCGGAATCCCGGGCCGGCGGCAACTTCTCCTGGAACACGGGCGTCGACTACACCCGGATGCTGCGCGAGTCCTCGGTATACAAGGAGGTCACCGAGCTGTACAAGAAGGCGGGACTGTCCTTGCGCGACGACCTGAAGACGCTGAACAAAGCCCCCCGGATCAGCGCCGACCCCGCCGCCGTGAAGTGGATGAGCCGGACCAGCTCGTTCACCGGCCGCCTCACCGATCCCCAGCTGAACATCCACACCACCGGCGACGGACTGGTCCCCGTACAGGTGGAGAGCGCCTACCGGCGGGCGGCCAACGCGGCCGGCGCGGGCAAGCTGCTGAGCCAGGCCTATGTCGACGCCCCCGGCCACTGCACGTTCAACACCCCGGAGACGATCGCCGCCCTGCACACCTTGGAGCACCGCCTGGACACGGGACGCTGGGACACCTCCGCGAGCGTCCTCAACTCCCGCGCGGCGCAAGCGGATTCAGCGACCCCGTCCCGCTACGTGACCTACCGGCCGACGCAGTACCCGCGCCCCTACGACCTGGCGCGCAACCACGCCTCGACCCCTCCGGGAGCTGCCCGCCCATGACCGTCCGCTCCGCGCCCGACCGGCTGCTGTCCGTGCTCAGTGCCTTCGACCACGAGCACCCGGCACTCTCCCTCACGGACATCAGCCGGCGGGCCGGGCTGACCCTCACCACCACCCACCGTCTCGTGGGCGCCCTCGCCGACTGGGGCGCCCTGGAGCGGGACGAGGCCGGCGTCTACCACGTCGGCCTCAGGCTGTGGGAGGTCGCGGCGCTCGCTCCGCGCGGGCTGGCACTGCGGCAGATCGCGCTGCCGTATCTGGAGGACCTGTACGAAGCGACGCACGAGAACGTGCAGTTGGCGGTGCGGGACGGCGGCGAGGTCGTCTACATCGAGTGGCTGTCGGGCCGTTCGGCGGTCGGGGTGCACATCCGGGTCGGCGCCCGCTGGCCCCTGCACGCCACCGGCGTCGGCCTGGCCCTCCTCGCCCACGGCGATCCGGAGCTCCAGAACCACTACTGCGAGGGCCAGTTGGTCTCCTTCACCCCGCACACGATCACCGACCCGGCCAAGTTGCGCCGCGTCCTGGCCGAAGTCCGGCGCACCGGCGTCGCGGTGAGCAGCCGTCAGGTCACCGACGACGCCCTCTCGGTGGCGGCCCCGGTACGCGGTCCTGGCGGCACGGTGACCGCCGCGGTGTCGGTCGTGGTGCCGTACGTCGACGCCCAGGTCCCGGTGCTGGTGCCGGCGGTACGGCTGGCGGCGCGGGGCATCTCCAGGGCGCTGGGGTGGCAGCCGGAGCAGTAGCACTGAGTCCGCGTCGCGCGTCCTTACCGGAATCTCAGACGGCGGGCGCCCTTTTCAAAGACCAAACCCATACAGAAGATGCACGATGCACGCTCATCGTCGATCACTTCCTGGTCGTTCAGCGACATTCTTGCGAGGAACCCCAGGCGTTTACTCCTGGGAGGAATCGCATCGTGTGGTGGCGACGCGGAGCGTCGCGGTGTCTGGGAGGTCGGGCACGGAGCGCCCGCAGGGCTGTCCGGCGGAGCCGGGCGATATCGAACGTACGGCCGGTGTGTCACTGAATGGTGGGACGGGTGTACGGAGCCGTCCGTGTGTGTGGGCGGGTGTGTAGGTTCGGGTGTCATGAAGCTGGTGGTGCAGGTCAAGCTGTTGCCGACGCCCGTACAGGCGGCGGCGCTTGAGGCGACCCTGCACGCCTGCAACGAGGCCGCGTCCTGGGCGTCGGAGGTAGCCTTCGTCAAGGATGTGAAGCGGAACTTCGCGCTGCGCGAGCACACCTACGCCGAGGTCAGGCAGAGGTGGGGGCTCGGCTCTCAGGCGGCCCAGCACGTGATCAAGAAGACGTGTGACGCCTACCGGACGCTGGCGGCGAACCTGAAGGCCGGGAACCTGGGCAGGCCGTGGTCGAAGCGGTACCGGCGAGCCACCGGGAAACCGATCACGTTCCGCCCGGAGGGCGCGCAGCCCTATGACGACAGGATGCTGTCCTGGCAGCTCACCGCCCGGACCGTTTCCCTCTGGACCCTGTCCGGGCGGATGAAGCAGGTGGCGTTCACCGCCTCCCCGGAACAGCTGGCCCGCCTGACCCTGTACCGCAAGGGCGAGTCCGACCTCGTCGCGCGGGACGGCATGTGGTTCCTGCAGGCCACCTGCGAGATCCCCGAAGCGGCCCTGAACACCGATCCCGACGGATTCCTCGGCATCGACCTGGGAATCGTGAACATCGCCACCACCTCCGACGGCCAGATCATTGCCGGACGTTCCCTCAACCGGGGACGGCTGCGCGAACGCACCCTGCGCACCAAACTGCAGAAGAAGAACACCCCCTCCGCCAAGCGTCGCCTGAAGAAGCGCAGGCGCAAGGAGGCCCGGCGGACGAAGGACATCAACCACAAGATCGCGAAACATGTGGTGGCCGAGGCAGAACGCACCGGTCGCGGAATCGCCCTGGAAGAACTGACGGGCATCCACGAACGGGTACGGCTTCGCAAGCCCCAACGGGCCACCCACTCCTCCTGGGCCTTCGCCCAGCTGGGGTCGTTCATCGCGTACAAGGCCAAGAGGGCCGGGGTGCCGGTGGTGTATGTCGATCCGGCGTACACCTCCCGCACCTGCGCCGAGTGCGGCCACATCGACAGAGCGAACCGGGTCTCCCAGGCCTGGTTCGCGTGCCGGTCCTGCGGATTCGTTGATCACGCAGACCGCAACGGCTCCCGCAACATCCGCGCACGCGCGGAAGAGTTGTGGCGACGCGGGGCGCCGTCAACCGCCCCAGACCCACCCCCGACACCCGAGGGCGGGACCGGACGCAAGCGCAGCACCACAACCAGTGGCGCCCGCTGTGCAAGCCCGGGTTTAGTCCCGGGTCGTTGATAAAGGCGTGCTGTGGGTGTTGCGCACATATCCGACCCGTCCGAACAGGGCGGTCGGCCGTCGCCGAACTGGTCGCGACGCCGGATCCTCACCGCGCTCGGAGCCGTCCCGGCCGCCGCGCTGACCGGCTGCAGCGGTTCCCCGAACGCCTCGGAGACGGCATCCGGCGCGAGCGCGTCGACGAAGGCGGCCAGGAAGGCCGTCGTCACCGTCACCCCCGCCGACGGTACGCGGCACGCCGACTTCACCGCCCCCGTCGAGGTCACGGTCGCCGGCGGCACTCATGGAGTCCTCGACGGTCGGGCTCGGCGACGAGTACGACATCCCGGACGTCCCGCACGCCCAGCGTCTCACCACCTCCGGCACCTTCGTGCACGGCAACTACTGGGCCCCGACCTCGGTGTTCGGCAGCAGCAACACCAGCCACGGCTGTGTCGGCCTGCACGACGCGAAGGGCGCGAACGACTCCACCGTGCCGGGTTACGAGTTCTACGACGGCTCCATGATCGGTGACGTGGTCGTCGTCGAGAACTCGGGCGAGGTGACGGTCGACCCGGCCAACGGGCTCAACGGCTGGAACATGTCCTGGTCCGACTGGAAGGCGGGCAGCGCGATCTGAGGCGTGTCCCGTCAGCACATTCATGTCTTCATCGGGTGAACTCACCTGTGGCGGAAGGAATTTCCGGGTTTCACCTCTTGACGGCCGGAGTCACCGGGAGCACATTGGGCCCACTTTGAGAGCGCTCTCAAGCTTTCTCGAAGGCACCCGCGCACCCCCACTCCGTACCCGAAGAGGCACCCATGAGGGACACTTCAGGCACTTCGCTCACTTCAGGCCCACCCGTCGGTCGCGGCCCGCTCCGGCGCGTGCTCGTCGCCGTCGGCGCCGTCCTCAGCCTCGCGGCAGCCGCCGTGTCGGTGGCCCAGGCGGACGCGCCGACGCCGCCCACCGGCTGGACGCAGGTCTTCCTCGACGACTTCAACGGCGCCGCCGGGACCGGCGTCAACACCACCAACTGGCAGTACGCGACCGGGACTTCGTATCCCGGCGGCCCCGCCAACTGGGGCACCGGCGAGATCGAGACGATGACGAACAGCACGAGCAACGTCTCGCTCGACGGCAGCGGCAACCTCAGGATCACCCCGGTGCGCAACTCCGCCGGTAACTGGACCTCGGGCCGCATCGAGACCAACCGCACCGACTTCCAGCCCCCGGCCGGCGGCAAGCTGCGCGTCGAGGCCCGCCTCCAGGTGCCGAACGTCACCGGCGCGGGCGCTCTCGGCTACTGGCCCGCGTTCTGGATGCTCGGGGCGCCCTACCGGGGCAACTACCAGAACTGGCCGAGCGTCGGCGAGCTGGACATCATGGAGAACACCCAGGGGCTCAACACCATCTGGGGCACCATGCACTGCGGTTCGAGCCCGGGCGGCCCCTGCAACGAGACGACCGGCATCGGCGGCACCACCAGCTGCGCCGGCACGACCTGCCAGGCCGGTTTCCACACCTACCGTATGGAGTGGGACCGTTCGGTGAGCCCGGAGGCGATCCGCTTCTACGTCGACGGCACCAACTACCACACGGTGACCGCGAACCAGGTCGACGCGACGACCTGGGCGAACGCCACGAACCACGGCTTCTTCATCATCCTGAACGTGGCGATGGGCGGCGCGTTCCCCAACGCGTTCGGCGGCGGTCCTGACGCGAACACGGTGTCCGGGCGTCCGATGGTCGTCGACTATGTGCAGGTGCTCCAGTCGACCACCGGCGGCGGCACGACCACACCTCCGCCGACCGGCACCCGGGACGCGTACAGCGCCGTGCAGGCCGAGTCGTACAACAGCCAGTCGGGCACCAGCACGGAGACCACCACCGACACCGGCGGCGGGCAGAACATCGGTTCGCTCGCGAACGGCGACTGGGCGCTCTACCAGAACGTCAACTTCGGTTCGTCGGCCGCGACCCAGTTCGTCGGCAGGGTCGCGAGCGGTGCCGGGTCGGGCGTGAGCGGACTGGTCGAGGTACGCCTCGACAGCCGTACGGCCACCCCGATCGGCAGCTTCTCCATCGGCAACACCGGTGGCTGGCAGAGCTGGCGGACGGTGCCGGCGAACATCAGCTCCGTCACCGGCACCCATGACGTCTATCTGACCTTCACCAGCGGTCAGCCGCAGGACTTCGTGAACGTGAACTGGTTCAACTTCGGTCACTGACCGGGGTGTTGTAGGGCATTGAGGGAGGGGCGGGCCGGCCGGTCCGCCCCTCCCCGCGTTCTCCGCGCTCTCCGCGCAGCTCGGCGCGGAACGCCACCGGCGTGGTCCCGGTGTGCAGTTGGAAGAACTTGGAGAAGTTCGCCGCGTCGGGAAAGCCGACGGCCGCGCCCACGCGCCCGATCGGCAGGGACGTGTGCGCCAGCAGACGCTTGGCCTCCAGGGTCACCCGCTTGTCGATGAAGCCCTTGGGCGTCTCACCGGTCGCCGCGCGCACCGCGCGAACGAGGGTGCGGCGGGAGTAACCCAGGGCGTCGGCGTACGCGCTGACGCTGTGGTTGGTGGCGAAGCCCTTCTCCACCGCGTCCCGGAACAGGGTGAACGTGGTGTCGGCCGGTCCGCGTGGCGCCCGCCCGGAACTCGCGGCGAGATGGGAGAGCCGCAGCAGGAACGCGGTGAGCGAGTGGCGCAGTACCGAGGTGTGCAGGCCGATCGGGAGCGTGGCCGTGTCCTCGTACTCACGGCCCAGCTGGGCCAGAGCCGCCCGCAGGCCCGCGAGTTGGGGTTCGTCGGGGCGCAGCAGCGGGGGCAGGTCGTAGCGGTAGAGACCGGTCTCCTCGACCGTGGCCCGGGGCAGGAAACCGGGTTGCATGGTGAGGACGGTGCCGTGGTACCCGCTGGTGCGGGAGAAGCGATGGACCTGACCCGGGCGGATCCACAGCAGGTCGCCCGCTGTCGCCTCGTGTTCGGCGAAGTCGACCATGTGGGTCACCGGGCCGTCGTCGAACAGCATCACGATGTGGAAGTCGATGCGGTGGACGCGCTCCAGCGGGGCGTCCTCGTGCCAGGTGCGGTCGGGTGACATCGCGCCGACCCGCATGCCCACACCGAGGACGCTCAGATCGACAGGGAAGGGAAACGTCCTGATGCCGTCACCGTCTTGGCCCGCGCCCGGGACGCCGCCTTGGGATGTTCTGTCCGTCATGTCCTTCTCTTGCCGCGTCGACCCGAGCCGCCGTGTCCCACATTCACCACAGGGTGACACACAGGCACCTGGCCCCGTAAAAGTCAGACTTTTAAGTTTGAACGCGTCCGAGCAGTTCATCCACCTCGACCGAGGACTTCTTGAAGATGAGTACGCAGACATCCGACAGCCTCCAGTGGACCGATCTCGACCAGCGCGCCGTCGACACGGCTCGCGTACTCGCGGCCGATGCCGTACAGAAGGTCGGCAACGGCCACCCCGGCACCGCGATGAGCCTGGCCCCGGCCGCGTACACGATCTTTCAGAAGGTGATGCGACACGACCCCGCGGATCCCGAGTGGACGGGCCGTGACCGATTCGTCCTCTCCCCCGGCCACACCTCTCTGACGCTCTACACCCAGCTGTTCCTGTCCGGGTACGAGCTGGAGCTCGACGACCTCAAGGCGTTCCGCACCCACGGTTCGAAGACGCCCGGCCATCCGGAGTACGGCCACACGGCCGGCGTCGAGACCACCACCGGTCCGCTCGGCCAGGGTGTCGCCAACGCGGTCGGCATGGCGATGGCCGCCCGCTACGAGCGCGGCCTCTTCGACCCGGAGGCCCCCGAGGGCACCTCACCCTTCGACCACATGGTCTGGGCGATCGTCTCCGACGGCGACCTGGAGGAGGGCATCTCGGCCGAGGCGTCCTCGCTGGCCGGCCACCAGAAGCTCGGCAACCTCGTCTTCGTCTACGACGACAACCACATCTCCATCGAGGGCGACACGGCGACGGCGTTCTCCGAGGACGTGCTGAAGCGGTACGAGGCGTACGGCTGGCACGTACAGCGGATCGAGCCCGAACTCGGCGGCGACATCGACGTTCGCGCGCTGTACACGGCGCTCGAACAGGCGCGGGCCGAGACCACGCGCCCCTCGATCATCGCGATGCGCACGATCATCGCCTGGCCCGCGCCGAACGCCCAGAACACCGAGGCGGCCCATGGCTCGGCCCTCGGCGCCGACGAGATCGCGGCCACCAAGCGCGTCCTCGGCTTCGACCCGGAGCAGACCTTCGAGGTCGCCGACGAGGTACTCGCCCACGCCCGCCAGGCCCTCGACCGGGGCGCCGAGGCGCACGCGGCCTGGGACAAGCGGCTCGCCGAGTGGCGTACCGCGCAGCCGGAGCGGGCCAAGCTGTTCGACCGGGTCGTGGCAGGTCAGCTGCCCGACGGCTGGGAGGACGCGCTGCCGGTGTTCGAGGAGGGCACGTCAGTCGCCACGCGTGCCGCGTCCGGCAAGGTGCTCCAGGCCCTGGGCCCGGTCCTGCCCGAGCTGTGGGGCGGCTCGGCCGACCTGGCCGGCTCGAACAACACGACCATCGACAAGACCTCGTCCTTCCTCCCGAAGGGCAACCCGCTGCCTGAGGCCGACCCTTACGGCCGCACGATCCACTTCGGGATCCGCGAGCACTCGATGGCCGCCGAGATGAACGGCATCGCCCTGCACGGCAACACCCGTGTCTACGGCGGCACCTTCCTGGTGTTCTCCGATTACATGCGCAACGCCGTACGGCTGTCGGCGCTGATGCAGCTGCCGGTGACCTATGTCTGGACGCACGACTCCATCGGCCTCGGCGAGGACGGCCCGACGCACCAGCCGGTCGAACACCTGGCCTCCCTGCGCGCCATCCCGGGCCTGAACATCGTCCGCCCGGCCGACGCCAACGAGACGGCCGTCGCCTGGGCCGAGATCCTCAGGCGGCACGCCACGAACCCGGCCCCGCACGGTCTGGCGCTCACCCGGCAGGGTGTGCCGACGTACGCCCGCAACGAGGATGCCGCGAAGGGCGGTTACGTCCTGCGGGAGGCCTCCACCGGCACCCCGGACGTCGTCCTGATCGCCACCGGCTCCGAGGTCCAGCTCGCCGTCGCCGCCCGCGAGGCGCTGGAGGCCGAGGGCGTGGGTACGCGGGTGGTGTCGATGCCGTCCGTGGAGTGGTTCGAGGAGCAGCCGGCCGAGTACCGGGCGAGCGTCCTTCCGCCGTCAGTGAAGGCGCGCGTGGCGGTGGAGGCGGGCATCGGTCTGACCTGGTACCGCTACGTCGGTGACGCAGGACGCATCGTCTCCCTCGAGCACTTCGGCGCCTCCGCCGACGCCAAGACCCTGTTCGCCGAGTACGGCTTCACCGCCGAGAACGTGGCCGCGGCCGCCAAGGAATCCCTCGCGGCAGCCCGCGGTTGATCCGAACGCCAGAAAGAAGATGATCACAGTGACCACCGAAACGACCATCACCGCGGGACCGCTCAAGCGCCTGTCCGACGAGGGCGTCTCGATCTGGCTGGACGACCTTTCACGGAGGCGGATCACCTCCGGCAACCTCGCCGAACTCATCGACACACACCATGTGGTCGGCGTGACCACCAACCCGTCGATCTTCCAGGCCGCCATCGGCTCCGGCGAGGGCTACGAGGAGCAGCTCGCCGACCTGGCCGTGCGCGGCGTCACGGTCGACGAGGCCGTACGGATGATGACCACCGCCGACGTCCGGGCCGCCGCCGACATCCTGCGCCCGGTGTACGACGCCACGGCGGGCCGGGACGGGCGGGTGTCGATCGAGGTCGACCCGCGTCTCGCCCATGAGACGGCCGCAACGATCGCCGAGGCCAAGCAGCTCGCCTGGCTGGTGGACCGGCCCAACGTGATGATCAAGATCCCGGCGACGAAGGCGGGCCTGCCCGCCATCACCGAGGTCATCGGCCTCGGGATCAGCGTCAACGTCACGCTGATCTTCTCGCTGGAGCGCTACCGCGAGGTCATGGCCGCCTATCTGGCCGGCCTGGAGAAGGCGCAGGCCGCGGGCATCGACCTGGCCTCGATCCACTCCGTCGCCTCCTTCTTCGTCTCCCGCGTCGACTCCGAGATCGACAAGCGCCTGACCGTGCTCGGCACGGACGAGGCCCTCGCCCTCAAGGGCAGGGCGGCACTGGCCAACGCGCGGCTCGCCTACGAGGCGTACGAAGAGGTCTTCGGTGGGGCGCGCTGGACGGCCCTGGGCGGCGCCCACGCCAACAAGCAGCGTCCGCTGTGGGCCTCGACCGGCGTCAAGGACCCCGCGTACAAGGACACCCTGTACGTGGACGAGCTGGTCGCGCCCGGCACCGTCAACACGATGCCTGAGGCCACTCTCAACGCGACCGCCGACCACGGCGACATCCACGGCGACGCGGTGAGCGGCGGTTACGCCCAGGCCCGCGCCGATCTCGCGGCCGTCGAGCGGCTCGGGATCTCGTACGACGAGGTCGTGACCCTGTTGGAGGACGAGGGCGTCACCAAGTTCGCGACCGCCTGGAACGACCTGCTGGACGCCGTCACCAAGTCGCTGAACAGCAAGGGAGTTGACGGGGAATGAGCGAGGAGACCACCACCGCGCCGGCCGAGACACAGACAGAGGCGGCGACGGAGACGGAGACGGAGGGGGAAATGGAAACCGCCGTGTCCGACGCGGACTGGGACAACCCGCTGCGCGATCCCGGCGACCGGCGTCTGCCGCTGATCGCGGGCCCGTCCGGGCTGGTCATCTTCGGGGTGACCGGGGACCTGTCCCGCAAGAAGCTGATGCCGGCCGTCTACGACCTCGCCAACCGGGGTCTGCTCCCGCCGGGGTTCTCGCTCGTCGGGTTCGCCCGCCGGGACTGGGAGGACGAGGACTTCGCGCAGATCGTCCACGACTCGGTGCGCGACCACGCCCGTACGGAGTTCCGTGAAGAGGTCTGGCAGCAGCTCGCCGAGGGCATGCGGTTCATCCCCGGCGACTTCGACGACGACGCGGCGTTCAAGCAGCTGCGCGCGGCCGTCGAGGAGCTGGACGCGTCCCGGGGCACGAGCGGCAACTACGCGTTCTACCTCTCCGTACCGCCGAAGTTCTTCCCCAAGGTCGTCCAGCAGCTGAAGAAGCACGGGCTGGCGAACGCGCCGGAGGGGTCCTGGCGACGCGGGGTCATCGAAAAGCCGTTCGGGCACAACCTGAAGAGCGCGCGTGAGCTGAACCGGGTGCTGCACGACGTGTTCGACCCCGAGCAGGTCTTCCGGATCGACCACTATCTCGGCAAGGAGACCGTCCAGAACATCCTGGCGCTCCGCTTCGCCAACCAGATGTACGAGCCCATCTGGAACCGGTCGTATGTCGACCACGTCCAGATCACGATGGCCGAGGACATCGGTATCGGCGGCCGGGCCGGCTACTACGACGGCATCGGGTCGGCGCGCGACGTGATCCAGAACCACCTTCTCCAGCTGATGGCCCTGACGGCCATGGAGGAGCCGATCGCGTTCGACGCCGAGTCGCTGCTGACCGAGAAGCTGAAGGTCCTCAAGTCCGTGAAGCTGCCCGACGACCTGGGCGAGCACACCGTGCGCGGGCAGTACGCGGCGGGCTGGCAGGGCGGCGAGGAGGTGCCCGGCTACCTCGAGGAGGAGGGCATCGACCCGCAGTCCAGCACCGACACGTACGCGGCCGTCAGGCTGGAGGTCGACAACCGCCGCTGGGCGGGCGTCCCCTTCTATCTGCGGACCGGCAAGCGGCTGGGGCGGCGCGTCACGGAGATCGCGGTCGTCTTCCAGCGCGCCCCGCACTCCCCGTTCGACTCCACGGCCACCGAGGAACTCGGTGCGAACGCGATCGTCATCCGCGTCCAGCCCGACGAGGGCATGACCGTGCGCTTCGGTTCCAAGGTCCCGGGTACCTCGATGGAGATCAGGGACGTCACGATGGACTTCGCCTACGGCGAGTCCTTCACGGAGTCCAGCCCGGAGGCGTACGAACGGCTCATCCTGGACGTCCTGCTCGGCGACGCCAATCTGTTCCCCCGTCACCAGGAAGTGGAAGAGTCCTGGAAGATCCTCGACCCGATCGAGGAGTACTGGGGCACGCACGGCAGGCCCGCGCAGTACTCCTCGGGCAGTTGGGGCCCCAAGGAAGCCGACGAGATGCTCGCACGAGACGGACGGAGCTGGCGCAGGCCATGAAAATCGACCTCACCGACACCACGGCAAGCAAGATCAACAAGGCGCTGGTGCAGGGGCGGCGCGCCATCGGCACCCCTGCCGTGGGCATGGTCCTGACGATGGTGATCGTCACGGACGAGGAGAACGCCTACGACTCGATCAAGGCGGCCGAGGACGCCTCGCACGAGCACCCCGCGCGCACCCTGGTCGTCATCAAGCGGCACGCGCGCAGCCCGCGCGACCGCACCAAGTCCCACCTCGACGCCGAGGTACGGGTGGGCGCGGACGCGGGGACCGGTGAGACGGTCATCCTGCGGACGTACGGCGAGGTGTCCGACCACGCCGACTCGGTCGTCCTGCCGCTGCTGCTGCCGGACGCGCCGGTCGTCGTGTGGTGGCCGGTGGACGCCCCCGAGGTGCCCGTCAAGGACCCGCTGGGCGCGCTGGCACAGCGCAGGATCACCGACATGTACGCGGTCGAGAAGCCGCTCGTCGCCCTGGAGGCCCGGGTGCGCTCGTACGCGCCCGGCGACACCGACCTGGCGTGGACGCGGCTCACCCCGTGGCGCTCGATGCTGGCAGCCGCCCTCGACCAGGCCCGTACGAAGATCATCTCGGCGGCCGTCGAGAGCGAGGCCGAGAACCCGAGCGCCGAACTGCTGGCCCGCTGGCTCGGCGCCCGGCTGTCGGTGAAGGTGGACCGGGTCGTCACCGCGGGGCCGGTCGTCACGGCCGTCCGCCTCGGCACCGACAAGGGCGAGATCGTCATCGACCGCCCCGAGGGCCCGCTCGCCACGCTCAGCCTGCCCGGCCAGCCCTCGCGCACCCTCGCGCTGAAGGTGCGTGCCACCTCCGAACTGATCGCCGAGGAGCTGCGCCGCCTCGACGCCGATGAGATGTACGCGGTCGCCCTGCGCGGCGACGGCACCAAGGAGACCCCCCGCCATGTCTGACTCCCCCAAGCTCACTCTGCGTCCCGAGTGGACCGCCCTGGAGGACCACCGCGCCGGCGCGCTCTTCGAGCCGAGCCTGCGTGAGCTGTTCGCCGCCGATCCCGGGCGCGCCGAGCGGTACGTCGTCAAGGTCGGCGACCTGCACATCGACTACTCCAAGCACCTGGTCACGGACGAGACGCTCGCCCTCCTCCAGGAACTCGCCACCGCCACCGATGTGTTCGGGCTGCGGGACGCCATGTTCAGCGGCGAGAAGATCAACATCACCGAGGACCGCGCGGTGCTGCACACCGCGCTGCGGGCACCTCGCGACGCGGTGATCGAGGTCGACGGCGAGAACGTCGTACCGGCCGTGCACGCGGTCCTCGACCGGATGGCGGCCTTCGCCGACAAGGTGCGCTCGGGCGAGTGGACCGGGCACACCGGGCGGCGCATCAAAAACGTCGTCAACATCGGCATCGGGGGCTCGGACCTCGGTCCCGCGATGGCGTACGAGGCTCTGCGGGCTTTCACGGCACGGGAGTTGACGTTCCGGTTCGTGTCGAACGTCGACGGTGCGGACCTGCACGAGGCCGTGCGGGGCCTGGATCCGGCGGAGACGCTGTTCATCGTCGCGTCGAAGACGTTCACCACCATCGAGACGATCACCAACGCGACCTCGGCCCGGTCGTGGCTGCTGGCGGGGCTGGGCGGCGACGACAAGGCGGTCGCCAAGCACTTCGTGGCACTGTCGACGAACTCCGGGAAGGTTTCGGACTTCGGCATCGACACGGACAACATGTTCGAGTTCTGGGACTGGGTCGGTGGCCGCTACTCCTACGACTCGGCGATCGGGCTCTCCCTGATGATCGCGATCGGCCCCGAGCGGTTCCGGGAGATGCTGGACGGGTTCGCGCTGGTCGACGAGCACTTCCGCACGGCTCCGGCGGAGGCCAACGCGCCTTTGCTGCTCGGCCTGTTGGGCATCTGGTACGGGAACTTCTTCGACGCCCAGTCGCACGCCGTACTGCCCTACAGCCACTACCTCTCCAAGTTCACCGCCTACTTGCAGCAGCTGGACATGGAGTCCAACGGCAAGTCGGTCGACCGTGACGGCAACCGGGTCGAGTGGGAGACCGGGCCGGTGGTGTGGGGCACGCCCGGCACCAACGGGCAGCACGCCTACTACCAGTTGATCCACCAGGGCACCAAGCTCATCCCGGCGGACTTCATCGGCTTCGCCGAACCGGTCGCCGAGCTGAGCGACGAACTCAAGGGCCAGCACGACCTGTTGATGGCCAACTTCTTCGCGCAGACCCAGGCGCTGGCCTTCGGCAAGACGCCGGAGGAGGTGCGCGCGGAGGGCGTGCCGGAGGAACTCGTCGCCCACAAGACCTTCCAGGGCAACCACCCGACGACCACCGTCCTCGCGCGCGAGCTGACGCCCTCCGTGCTCGGCCAGTTGATCGCGCTGTACGAGCACAAGGTGTTCGTCCAGGGCGCCGTCTGGAACATCGACTCGTTCGACCAGTGGGGCGTCGAGCTGGGCAAGGTCCTCGCCAAGCGCGTCGAACCCGCGCTCACCGCGGGCGTGGACGTCCCCGGCCTCGACTCTTCCACCGCCGCCCTCGTGGCCACGTACCGCACTCTTCGTGACGCTCAGGAAGTGAAGTGACATGCAGCTTGGTCTGATCGGTCTCGGCAAGATGGGCGGCAACATGCGCGAGCGCATCCGCCGCGCGGGCCACACCGTCATCGGCTACGACCGCAACCCCGACGTCTCCGACGTGGGCAGCCTCGCCGAGCTGGTCGAGCAGCTCGAGGCGCCGCGTGTGGTGTGGGTGATGGTCCCGGCCGGCGCGGCCACCCAGTCCGTCGTCGACGAGCTCGGCGGCCTCCTGGAGTCGGGTGACACCGTCGTCGACGGCGGCAACTCCCGCTGGACGGACGACGAGAAGCACGCCGAGGAACTGGGCACGAAGGGCATCGGCTTCGTCGACGCCGGTGTCTCCGGCGGTGTGTGGGGGCTGCAGAACGGCTACGCCCTGATGGTCGGCGGCGACAAGGAGCACGTCGAGCGGCTCCACCCCATCTTCGAGGCGCTGAAGCCGGAGGGCCCGTACGGCTATGTCCACGCGGGCAAGGTGGGCGCCGGGCACTTCTCGAAGATGGTCCACAACGGCATCGAGTACGCCATGATGCAGGCCTACGCCGAGGGCTGGGAGCTGCTGGAGAAGGTCGACTCCGTCACGGACGTGCGCGAGGTCTTCCGCTCCTGGCAGGACGGGACGGTCATCCGCTCCTGGCTCCTCGACCTGGCGGTCAACGCCCTCGACGAGGACGAGCACCTGGAGCGGCTGCGCGGGTTCGCGCAGGACTCCGGGGAGGGCCGCTGGACGGTCGAGGCGGCCGTCGACAACTCGGTGCCGCTGCCCGCGATCACCGCCTCCCTCTTCGCGCGGTTCGCGTCCCGGCAGGACGACTCCCCGCAGATGAAGATGATCGCGGCGCTGCGCAATCAGTTCGGCGGCCACGCCGTCGAGTCCAAGGAGTAGCAGGCCGTGGGTGACCTTCTCCTGGTCCGCCACGGCGAGACCGAGTGGAGCGCGTCGGGCCAGCACACCAGCTGGACCGACCTGCCCCTCACCCCGCACGGCGAGGAACAGGCCAAGTCCCTCGTCCCGCTCCTCGCCGGACGGACCTTCGCACGCGTCCTGACCAGTCCGCTCACCCGCGCGGTCCGCACCGCCGAACTCGCGGGCCTGTCCGGGGCGTCGACCGACCCGGACCTGCACGAGTGGGACTACGGCGGGTACGAGGGCGTGACGACCCACGAGATTCAGCGCACCCGGCCCGACTGGTTCCTGTTCACGGACGGGGTGCCGCCCGGTCCGGACGGGCACCCGGGCGAGCAGCCCGAGGAGGTGGGCCGGCGCGCGGACCGCGTGCTGGCCCACGTCAGGGACGCGCTCGACGAAGGCGACGTCATCCTCGTCGCTCACGGGCACTTCCTGCGCGTGCTGACGGCCCGTTACCTCGGGCTGCCGGCCGTCGAAGGACGGCTGTTCCAGCTCGCCACGGGCACGGTCAGCACGCTCTCCACGGAGCACGACCGTCCGGTGGTGGCGGAGTGGAACTCCCGCTAGCGGGCTGTGAGTTGGGTCCAATGCCGGGGTCGGGCGACTGAAGTGGTGATCGGGTCCGGGGAGTTGTCCCCGGACCCGATTGACATGTGCGGCGAAGGCGCGTCAGAGTCGCCCCGATGGAGATCAACGATCTGACGGCGGCCGAGGAACGGGTGTGCCGGGCCTTCCCCAAGGGGGAGCCCGTGGACTTCCGCGAGGGTGAGGCCGGGGCCGACAACCCGGCCACCGGCGCAGACTGGGGTCCGGAGCGGACCGTACGCGCCTCGGTGCTCAGGGCTCTGCTGCTCAGGGCTCCGCAGGACGGCGAGATCCCCAGGCTCAGGTTGTCGGGCGCCCGCGTCACCGGTCAGCTGAACCTCATGTACGCGGGGGTGGACCACGCACTCCATCTGCGCTACTGCCACTTCGACGAGTCTCCCGACTTCTACGGCTCCCGGCTGCGCCAGCTGAATCTGCGCGGCTCGGTGCTCCCGTCCCTCAGTCTCGCCAGTACGCGGATCGACGGGCCCCTGCGGATGTCGGGCTGCCGGGTGCGCGGGCCGGTGAAGCTGGCCGGGTCCGAGATAGCGGGCGCGCTGTTCCTGGACGGGGCCGAACTCACCACGTCCGACCCGTCCGTGCCGGTGCTCCAGCTCCATCAGGCCGTCCTCGGCGACGGGTTCGCGGCACCGGGGCTGCGGGTGCGGGGCGAGATGCGGCTCGACGGTGCCTCGGTGGGCGGGTCGATCACCCTCGACGACGCCGATCTGGGCAATCCCGGCGGACATGCCCTGTGCGCGCGCTCCATCGAGGTGCGGGCCGACGTACGGGCGCGGAACCTGCGGACCCAGGGGGGCATCGACCTGCGCGGCTCGCGTATCGCGGGCTCCCTCGACTTCACACGGGCGCGGCTGTCCAACCCCGGCGGTACGGCTCTGCGGGCCAGCAGTTGCACCATCGGCGAGTTGTGGCTGTACCGGTGCGCGCCCATCGAGGGCAGGCTGCATCTGCGGCGCTCCCGGATCGACGTACTGGGCTTCGAGTCGGAGGTCGCGCCGGGCGAGGTGCTCTTCAACAACCTCACCTACACGGCCCTCAATCCGCATGAGCCGACCCACCACCGCCTGCCCCTGCTGGAGCGCGACGGCGACGGCTATGTCCCCTACGCCTACGAGCAGTTGGCCGCCGCCTACCGGCACGCCGGCGACGAGGGGGCGGCCCGCCGCGTCCAGCTCGCCAAGCTGCGCCGGCACCGGGCCACCCTGCCCTGGCTCGGCCGGACCTGGGGCCACCTCCAGGACACCACCGTCGGTTACGGTTTCCGCCCGCTGCGTGCCGCCGTCTGGCTGCTGTCGCTGCTGGCGGCGGGCTCGATCGCGTTCGCGCTGCACCACCCGAGCCCGCTCAAGGCGGACGAGGCCCCGGAGTTCAACCCGGTCTTCTACACCCTCGACCTGCTCCTCCCGGTGATCTCCTTCGGCCAGGAAGGGTCTTTCGCACCGGAGAACGGCTACCAGTACCTCTCGTACGCCCTCATCCTGACCGGCTGGATCCTGGCGACGACCGTCATCGCCGGGGTGAGCAGGAGCGTCGCCCGGCAGTAACTGTGCGAGGCGGCCACTCCCTTTACCGAAGCGGGCGTTGGGCGTGCTGGGCGGCGAGCCGTACCGGGGCGTTCTGGGCGCCGTAGCCCTGGTAGCCGCCGTCGCGCTGGACCAGTTCGAAGAAGACGCGACCCACGGTACGCGTGTAGCAGTGCCTGAACTCGCCCTGCGCGTCACGGTCGTAGAGGATGCCGAGCTCGCGATAGGTCGCCAACTCGCCCTCGTCGAGCTCGAATCGGGCCGCCAGGTCGTCGTAGTAGTTCGCCGGGATCGGCAACAGCCTGCCACCAACCTCCCGGAAGCGCCGCGCGGCGGCCACGATGTCGCCGGTGGCCAGCGCGATGTGCTGGGCACGGGTGCCGTCGTCGGTGGGACCGGGTCCGACGGCGAGCGCGATCCGCACGCTGCCACGGGAGTTGGTGACGGCCCTGCTACGGAACAACCCGTACGGGTCGGCGACGTCAACACTCTCCTGGGCATACAGCCCGAGCACACTGCGATGAAAGAGGGCGGCTTCGTCGAACTGGTGCCAGGGCTGGGTGAGGGCGAGGTGGTCGATACACGTCACGCCGCCTGCGGCTTCGCCGGTCCCGGCGGACCCGGCGGACCCGGTGGCCTCGACGGGTGCGACGGGTGCGACGGGCTCGGTGGGCCCGGCGGCTTCGACTGGTTCGAAGTCGGTTTGCCAGTTGGGGAGTTGGGGGTGGTTTGTGGTGCAGAAGAAGAGTTCTGTGCCGTCGGGGGCTGCCACCGCTTCGAGTGGGACGTCCTGCGGGGCCCGGCGGCGAGGTAGGACCGGGGCCAGTAGGGACTCGGCGCGGCGGGCTGCGGCCGTGGGGTTCGGTGATTCCAGGCCGATGGCGGCGAGTGACGTGCCGTCGCGGCGGGCTGTCGGGCCGGTGTTGACCAGGATGCGGGCCTCGCCGCGCTCCCAGAGGTCGACGGGTTTGCTGCGGTGGCGGGCCGTGCGGCTGAGGCCCAGGGCGCGGAGGACGGCCGCGACCGGTTCCGCGTCGGGGGTGACGAGTTCGGCGAAGGCGATTCCGGCGGGGACGACGGGGTCGGGCAGCCGGGCCAGGCCCACGCTCTCCTGGAGGACCAGCAAGGAGCGCCGGGCGTCGACAGCTGTGGGGCCCGCCTCGGCCTGCCGGAACACGTCGTTGAAGACCTCCAGGGACAGCGGACCGTCGTAGCCGGCCCGGACGACGTGTCGCAGCAGACCCGCGACGTCGAAGCCGCCCTGCCCGGGGAAGCAGCGGTAGTGGCGGCTCCACTGCAGTACGTCCATGGCGAGCAGCGGGGCGTCGGCGAGCTGGAGGAAGAAGATCTTCTCGCCGGGGATGTCCTCGATCCCCTTGGGGTCCGAGCCCCGGGACAGGATGTGGAAGCTGTCGAGGCAGGTGCCGAGCGCCGGGTGCCCGGCCGACTCGACAATGCTCCAGGCGTGGTCGTACGTACTGACGTGCCGCCCCCAGGCGAGTGCCTCGTAGGCCACTCGGACCCCGAACCCCTGGGCGAGATCGGCTAGTTGACTCAGCTGGGCGGCGGCAAGGGCGTCGTCGTCGAGGGCGAGCGGGGAGACGCTGGAGCAGACGAGGACCGTGCCGGTGCCGAGCCGCCGCATCAGCTCGAACTTGTGCCGGGCGCGACGCAGATTGCGGGCGAACTCGTCCTCGGGCACGGCCTCGATGTCACGCATCGGCTGGTAGAGGTCGATGGTGAGACCGAGGTCGGCGCAGCGGGCGCGGATCTCCTCGGGGGTGAGGGGGCTGGCGAGCAGGTCGTTCTCGAAGATCTCGACCCCGTCGAAGCCGGCCCGCGCGGCAGCCGTGAGCTTCTCGGTCAGGGAGCCGCTGAGCGACACGGTGGCGATGGACGTACGCACGTCAGTACCTCTGCCTTCTGTCTGCTTCTACTTCGGTGCCGGCAGGGCGCCCGCCAGTTCCGCGATGTCGGCGAGCATGCGCGCCGCGTCGGGTTCGCGGCCGGTGAAGAGACGGAACGCGTCCGCGGCCTGGAAGACGGCCATGCCGCCGCCGTCGAGCGTGGCGCAGCCCGTCGCGCGGGCGGTGCGCAGCAGCTCGGTCTCCAGCGGACGGTAGACGACCTCGGCGACCCAGAGGCCGGGGTGCAGCAGCTCGGCGGGAACGGGCAGGCCGGGGTGAGCGGCCATACCGGTGGGCGTCGCGTGCACCAGCCCGTCAACGCCGCCGTCGCCGTCGGCCCCGCCGAGCAGCGCCGCCAGCCGGTCGGGCGTCGTGGCGCTCGCCCGGCCGGCGCCGAAGTGCCGGTTGAGGGACGCAGCGAGGTCGGCGGCGCGGTCGGGCAGCGCGTCGACGACGGTGACCCGACCGGCGCCGAGGGTGAGCGTGGCGTGTGCGACGGCCGCGCCCGCGCCACCGGCCCCGAGCTGCACGACCCGGTCCAGCGGGGCGTCGGGCAGACCGCGCGCGAAGGAGTCGGCGAAGCCCGTGACATCGGTGTTGTGGCCGATCGCCCTGCCGTCCTCGAAGACCACGGTGTTGACGGCACCGAGCGCCTCCGCCTGCGGATCGAGACCGTCGAGATGTTCGATGACCAGCTGCTTGCACGGGTGCGTGATGTTCAGCCCGTCGAAGCCGAGATCACGGGCGGTCCGTACGAGATCGCCCACCGCCCGTGCCTCGACGCCCAGCACGTCGATGTCGATCAGCCGGTACACATAGCGCAGCCCCTGCCGGTCGGCCTCTCGCTCGTGCAGCGCGGGGCTCAGCGACGGGCCGATGCCGGAGCCGATGAGCCCGACGAGAAACGAGTCCTTGGCCACGACCGACCTCCACTAATGTACGAACTAGTACGTTAGCTATATCAGCAGGACCGGGCAACGGGGAAGCCCTCACGTGGGCTTCTAGAATCACGGGACTGGCCCCTCGCCCGAAGGAACCCGATGACCAGCGTCGAAGAACCGGCACACACAGGCGGGCGCATCCGCGACGCCGCCCGGACCAGAGCCGAGATCCTCGACGTGGCCACCAAGGAGTTCGCCCGGGCCGGCCTGGCGGGCGCCCGGGTCGACGAGATCGCCGCGCTCACCCGCACCACCAAGCGGATGATCTACTACTACTTCGGCGGCAAGGAGCAGCTGTTCACGGCCGTGCTGGAGCGCGCGTACACCGTGATCCGGCAGGCCGAACAGGATCTCGACGTCGAGCATCTGGACCCGGTCGCGGCGATCCGGCGCCTCGCCGAACTCACCTTCGACCACCATGAGGCGCACCCCGACTTCATCCGGCTGGTCAGCATCGAGAACATCCACGAGGGCGAGCACATCACCGCCTCGGAGCAGCTCGGGAAGATCGGCTCGCCCGCGCTGGAGGTGATCCGCCGGATCCTGGCCTCGGGCCGCGAGTCGGGGCTGTTCACGGCGGACGTGGACGCCGTGGACCTGCACGCCATGATCAGCTCCTTCTGCTTCTTCCGGGTCTCCAACCGGCACACCTTCGGCGCGCTGTTCGGCCGCGATCTGACGGCCCCGGACCAGCGCGAGCACTACCGGACGATGCTCGGCGACATGGTCATCGCCTATCTGACGGCGGACCGTACGGCCTGACGAGGGGCGCACGCGCGGGCCCGCGCCGGGCGGGATCCTCGGCGCGACCTCTTGACACCCGGGAAACCTGGGCGCAACATCCGTAGCCAACCGCTACTAACTATCCAGTGGGTTAATTAGCCGGGAGTTGGTCGACTCCCGGCACGGCCGTCCCATCACCCCCAGGGATCCGGCGCCGCACCTCCCTCTCGTCCTCCCCCCTCGTCCTCCCCCCTCGCCCTTCCCGCTCGCCTTTCCCCGCTCGCCCTCCCCCCTCGTCATCCCCCTCCGCTCACTCCACCTACGGTGGAGTTCCCCCGAAGGAGCACGCCGTGGCGGATTCCGTCGCACCCCGCGACCCCGACGCACCCCTGGACGCCCTGCCCGAGGGCCAGCCGAAGAAGGCCGCCACGGCCGCCTGGATCGGCAGCGCGCTGGAGTACTACGACTTCTTCATCTACGGCAGCGCGGCCGCCCTGATCTTCCCGAAGGTCTTCTTCGACGAGTCCGACCCGGCCACGGCGACCCTGCTGTCACTGGGCACCTTCGGTGTCGCGTACGCCGCCCGCCCTGTCGGCGCGCTCTTCCTCGGGCACTTCGGCGACCGGCTCGGCCGCAAGAAGATCATGGTGTTCACGCTGATCCTGATGGGCCTGTCGACGTTCCTCATCGGCTGCCTCCCCACTCGCGAGCAGGTAGGCACCCTCGCCCCGGTGCTCCTGGTGCTCTGCCGTGTCCTGCAGGGCATCTCGGCCGCCGGTGAGCAGGCCAGCGCGAACTCCATGACCCTCGAACACGCTCCGCCGGGCCGGCGCGGCTTCTTCACCAGCTTCACCCTGAGCGGCACCCAGGGCGGCCAGCTCCTCGCCACGCTGGTCTTCATCCCGGTCGCGGCGATGCCCGAGGACCAGTTGCTGTCCTGGGGCTGGCGCGTGCCGTTCTGGCTGAGCATCGCGGTCGCCGTCGTCGGCTACGTCATCCGGCGCAAGCTCGAGGAGACCCCGGCCTTCGCCCAGCAGGCCGCCGCCGAGGGCGTCGTGAAGCTGCCGCTGCTGATCCTGCTGCGCGAGCACTGGGCGGACGTACTGCGGGTGGTCGCGGGCGCGCTGGTCGCGTCGGTCTCCACGATCTTCACGGTCTGGGCGCTGGCGTACGCGACCAGTGACGCCGTCGGGATGGACCGCTCGTCCATGCTGTGGGTGGCCGCACTCGCCAACGTGGTCGCGCTGGCCGCGATTCCGCTGTGGGCCACGCTGTCCGACCGCATCGGCCGCCGCCCGGTGTTCCTGGTGGGTGCCGCCGGCAGCGGGGTCATGATGTTCGTCTACCTGTGGGCGATCTCCACGGGTTCGTACCCGCTGATCCTGGTCCTCGGCATCGTCACCTTCGGTGTGGTCTACAGCGCCGCGAACGGCATCTGGCCGTCCTTCTACGGCGAGATGTTCTCGACCCGGGTGCGCCTGTCGGGCATGGCGATCGGCACCCAGATCGGCTTCGCCGTCGCCGGTTTCGCGGTCACCTTCGCCGCGGAGATCGCCGGTCCGGACGGGGACGACTGGTTCTCGGTCGCCTTGTTCACGGCGGCGCTGTGTGTTCCGCCGGTACTGGCCGCGATCACGGCACGCGAGACGCACCGGATACCCACGGAACGGCTCGGCGAGCGCGGCGCCGGAAAGACGTCGGAGCTGGAGGCCGTGTCGGCCTGAGCCCTGCCTCTCCCAAGTCCCCGACAGCGATGGGCTGTTCGGGGACTCGGGCATGGGCCACCACGCCGGTCTAGGGCCTGTCGTCAAATTCCCGTCGTCCGCCCGAAGGGCGGGCCTCGCGGCGGCAGATGCGTGCTCTCGGCGTGCCGGACGCAGGCCCTCGTACTGGTTGTACGTGGGTCTGTGTCCGGTGCGGCGAGAGGGCGTGCATGTCGTCGCGAGGCAGGCGGGAATTTGACGACAGGCCCTAGGGGTGCTGCATGCCGTACACCTTCTCCACCCTGAGCCGCAGGACGAGCCGTCGGTCCCGGACCATCGTCGCGCGGTAGTCGTCCCAGTCGGGGTGTTCGCCCCGGACCGCGCGGTAGAGGCGGACGAGTTCCTCCACGGTCTCGTCGTACGGGTCCTCGGCCACCGGCGTCAGGTCGGCCATGCCCTCGACCACGGCGTAGGTCCAGCGGTCGTCGCTGGTCACGTGGTACGAGACGCGGGGGTCCCGGCGCATGTTGCGGGTCTTGGCGCGGGAGTCGGTGAGGGACACGCGGACGGTGCGTTCGTCGGGGTCGTAGGCGTGGTTGACGTTCGAGAGCTGGGGGCGGCCGTCGGCCTTGAGGGTGACCAGCACTCCGCCGTTGTACTCGGAGAGCAGCTTGAGCAGCGGATCCTGCGCTTCGTCCTGAGTCATGCCTCACTCAACGGGGAGCCGCCACCCGTTCATTCCAGCGACGAGTAGACACTGTCTACTCGTCACTGGTAGACAGTGTCTATGAGTGATTCCCTGCGTACCCGCCTCATCGATGTCGGCGTCGATCTGGTGACCTCGGAAGGCGTCCACGCGCTCACCCTCCGGGAGATCGCACGACGGGCCGGTGTCTCGCACGGCGCTCCTCGCCGCTACTTCCCGACCCACCTGGAGCTGCTGTCCGCCATCGCCCGCCGAGGGTTCACCGAGCTGGCGGCCAGGGGTTCACGGGCGATCGAGGACAGTGGGCTCGGTATGGCGGAGCCCCGGGAGCAGATCGCCGTGCTCGGGCGCGTGTACCTCGACTTCGCGCTCACCAACCGGGGCATGCACGAGCTGATGTTCCGTCACGACCTGCTGGAGAGCAACACGTTGGGGCTGCGCGAGGCCAGCCTGCCCGTGTTCGCCCTCCTGGTGGATCTCGTCGGGCGGGCCCGGCCTGACGCCGACGCCCGGGTTGTCGCCGGGTCATTGCTGGCGAACCTCTACGGCATCGCCCAGCTCTGGTCCTGGGGCAGCCTCCAACTCGCCACCGGCGCCGACGACTTCGGCCCTCTGCTGGATACGGCGCTTGCCGCGCACCTCGGGCCGGAGGGGCGGTGAGCGCGCATCGGCGGGTCGTTCTCGCGAGCAGTGTGATCGGAGCCGTGGTCGTCGCACTCGACGGCACCGTACTGACCATCGCGCAGCCCACCCTGCAACGGGATCTGCACGCCTCCTTCGCCGAGGTCCAGTGGACGAGCACCGCGTATCTCATCGCGGTGGCGAGTCTGCTCGTGTTCGCCGGGCGGCTCGGGGACCGGTACGGGCATCAACGGCTTTTCACCATCGGGGTGTTGGGGTTCGGCGCGGTGTCGGCGGGCATCGGGTTCGCGTCCGGGGTGGGCTGGGTGATCGGGCTGCGGGCCCTTCAGGGGGTCTTCGGCGCGCTGCTGCAACCCGCCACCCTCGGGATGCTGCGCGCCGCGTTTCCGCCCGACCGGCTGGGGATGCCGATCGCGTTGCGGACCAGCGCGATCGGGGTGGCCGCGGCGGCCGGTCCGCTGGTGGGCGGGGTGCTGGTGACCCAACTGGGCTGGCGGGCGGTGTTCTTCCTCAATGTCGTGCCGGCGCTGGTGCTGGGCGTGCTGGCGGCGGTCGTCCGGGCCCCTGGTCCGCGGAGGCCGACCGAGACCGGCAACGGGCGGCTCGATCTCCCCGGCGCCGCCCTGCTGGCGATCTGCCTCGCCTGTCTCGTCCACGTGCTCGTCGGTGTCCCGGACCACGGCTGGACTCCGTCGGCCGTGCCGGCGCTGACGGCGGCGACGGGCGCGGGCCTGCTTCTCGTACGCCATGAGCGGCGTACGGCCGACCCGCTGCTGCCGTACGACGTGCTCGGATCGGTGGCCGTGGGCGCCGCGCTGGGCGTACTCGTGGCCGCGTCGGCTGCGATGTTCGGCACACTCTTCGTGTCCAGTTATGTGCTGCAGGACGAGCTGGGGATGGACCCGTTGCGGACGAGTCTGGCGGCGCTGCCGGGAGGTGTGGCGATGGTGCTGGGAGCGCCGTCGGCCGCCGTGCTGCTGCGTCGCTGCGGTCCCCGGCGGACGACCGTGACCGGCCTGGTCGTGCTCGCGCTCGGGGTGTCCGTGCTGTTCCGGGCGGCCGGGGTGGTGGGAGTCGGCGTTGGATTCCTGCTGCTCGGAGCGGGTTTCGCCACCGTGATGGTGACCGCGACCGCCGTGGTCGTACGGCAGGTCCCGGCCGGGTCCGCCGGGGTGGCGGGCGGGCTGCAGCAGACCGCGATGAACGTCGGCCCGGTGCTCGGGGTGGCGACGGCGACCACGCTCGCCACGGTCACCGACGGGCCGCGGACGGCGTTGCCCGTACTCGCGGGCGTGGTCCTCGTCGCCGTACTGGCCGCCCGGAAACTACCGGTCGTGGACGACCGCGGGGCGACGCCTGCCCGGTCCCTGCGACACCATGGGGGTCTTAGGGCCTGAGGTGATCCTTTCGGGGTATGACAGGGACCGCACTTCAAGCGACCGGAGGGGAACGCAACGCATGGCACAGCTGCGACAAGAGGTCGAGCCGGGCGAGGTCGGGCTGGACGCGAAGGCGCTGGACCGCCTCGACCAGCACTTCGCCCACGTGGTGGACGAGGGACGCCTCCCCGGGTTCCTCGTGTCCGTGGCCCGCGCCGGTCGCGTCGCCCATCTCACCACGTACGGCCTGCGGGACCTGGCGGCCGGGCTTCCGGTCGAGTCCGACACCCTGTGGCGGATCTACTCCATGAGCAAGCCGATCACCTCGGTCGCCGCGCTGACCCTCCTGGAGGAGGGCCGGCTCTCGCTCACGGACCCCGTGTCGCGTTTCCTGCCGGAGTTCGCCGACCGGCGCGTGTATGTGAGCGGTTCGGGGAGCGACGACCTCGCCACCCGGCCCGCCGAACCCCTTCTGATCCGGCACCTGTTGACCCACACGGCGGGTCTCACCTTCGCCTTCTACCACTGTCACCCCGTGGACGCCCTGTATCGCGCCGCCAACCTGGAGTCCTCGGTGGTGCCGGGCTCGACGCTGGCGGAGACGTGCGCGGTGTACGCGAGTCTGCCGCTCCAGTTCGAGCCGGGCACCCAGTGGAACTACTCGGTCGCCACGAACGTCCTCGGCCGGGTCATCGAGGTGGCTTCCGGACAGCCGCTCGACGAGTTCATCGCCGACCGCGTCTTCCGCCCGCTCGGTATGACGGACGCCGGATTCTGTGTCACCGGCGAACAGACCGGCCGACTGGCCGAGTTGTACGGGGAGACCGAGGACGGCGGCATCGAGCCGACCCTCGGTCTGCCGCTCAAGGGCCGGCCCCGGTTCCTGTCCGGCAGTGGCGGTGTGGTCGCGACCGCCCACGACTACCACCGGTTCATGGAGATGCTGCGCCGGGGCGGCGAACTCGACGGTGTGCGCGTCCTGTCGGCCGAGACCGTGGCCCTGATGACCTCCAACCACCTTCCCGGCGGCGTCGATCTGCGCACCTTCGGTGCCCCTCCCCATGACGAACCCGGCAACGCGGGCGTCGGCTTCGGCCTCGGGGTCTCGGTGGTGATCGACCCGGCCCGCACCCTCGCCCCGGCCGGCCTCGGCACCTACGGCTGGAGCGGGGTGGCGACGACGACGTTCTTCGTCGACCCGAGCCGTGATCTGACGGTGCAGTTCATGACCCAGGTACGACACCGGACGAGCCAGTCCTACTGGCAGGACCTCAAGCGGCTGGTGCACGAGGCGGTCGTCACCGGCTAGCCGTCGTCAGTCGACGGTGAGCCTGAACTCCAGTCCCTCCCCGCCGAGTTCGCTCAGCCATTCCTCGGAGCGCCGTGCCGTCTCGGCGGCGCGGCTCAGGCCCGGCGGCAGCGAACCGTCGAGGATGTGCCGGACGCCCAGGGCCAGTGTGCGGGAGACGCACCTGGCCATCGCGCTCTCGGCCGCGTCGCCCTCCAGGTCGAGGAGATAGCGGCCGGACCAGTTCCGCCGCCGCCCCTCTTCCGCTGCCGCCTCCCCGTCCGTGTCGTTGCCGTCCGCGTCGACCTCCAGGGACACGGCCAGGACCACGCGGTCGCGGTCGGCGTCGGTCGTCGGGTAGCGCGCCGCCAACTCCCTTGCCAGGGCGGCGATCCGCTCGTCGTCGCCGCCCTTCAGCTCCTCGAAGACGGAGTCCCAGGCGCTCAGCCAGCCGTCCAGACGCAGGGTGCCCCGGACGAAGGTCCGCGGCTGCCACGCCTTCGGCAGTTCGTACTGCTCGACGAAGGGCACGCTGTCCCGGTTCGGGTACACCTCGAAGGTCTCCCCGTCGATCCCGTGCGGACGCGTCACCTCCCAGGGCCTGTCGGCCACGGTCTCGGCGCCGTCCTCGATGTAACGGGCGGGCGAGCGAAGGGCGTTCAGGACTCCGGCGGGTGCCCAGCTGAACCGGTACCTGAAGTCGTTGGGCACCGCGGGGATGCCTCCGCAGTACGACGTGAGCCGGTACGAGGCCGGTGTGGCGGCGCCGATCGCCTCCTCGGCGCGGGTGACCAGGCTGTGCGCGAAGAGGTGGTCGATGCCCGGGTCGAGCCCGCACTCGGTGAGGACGACCAGACTGGCCGCCTCGGCCGCGGGCACCTGCTCGAGCACCGCCTCCGACACATAGCTGGAGCACGCGAAGTGGGCCCCGCCGGCCACGCAGGCCGCCAGCAGCGGGGCGTGTTCGGGCGCGGGGAGCATGGAGACGACCACGTCTCCGGGGGCCAGTTCGGCGGTGAGCGCGGAGAGGGTGTAGGCGCGGGGTTCGGCCTGTCCGGTGAGGCCCAGGTGGGCCAGCGCCTCGGCCGCGCGTTCCTCCGTACGGTGCCACACCAGGACCTGCCGCACGGCGTCGCTGTCGCACAGCGCGCCCAGTCCGCCGCCCGTGGACAGACCCGCGCCGATCCAGTGGACGGTGCCGCTCGCGGGAACCGTGTCAGTCATGCGCCCATTCCCCCTTCGTTGTCCAAGTCGCCTTTGACCAGGCCGAGTTCACGGCAGGTGTCGTCGAACCGTGCCAGACAGCGCCCCCAGGCTCCGCCCACCTCGAAGTCGAGCAACTGGGGCACCAGGGCGGCCGAGAAGTCGGTGCTCGCCTCGCGGGGCAGCAGGGACGGCAGGTTGTCGATGGCGATCAGGTCGAGCGGCGGCTCGTCCCGCAGCCGGCGCACCGGGTCGTCCCAGGTGGTGGCGGTGTCGTAGACCGGGAGGAGGTTCATGGGTGAGCCGACGTCGACGGTGACGTCCGAGAGGGTGCGCAGCCGGCGGCCGGGGGTGTCCAGATCCTGGTCCGTCAGGAAGGGCGGGACCGGGGTCGTCGTGAGGACGGTGTTGACCAGCAACTCGTGGGCCAGCAGGGCCGGTCGGTCCAGATTGCGGGTCTCCGCGAGGTCCCAGCAGGTCGGTTCGACGCCGGCCTCGGCGAGCGCGACACGCGCACCGCGCCCGCTGCGGCCCAGGGCGCCGATCACCAGTGCGCTCAACTCGCCCGCGTCGGCGCGGAGTTCGGCGGCCAGCTCCTCCTGGGTGGTGGGCCTGAGCGGGGTGCCCAGCCTGCCCCGGTGCTGGAGCACGGCGAGGGCCGCCCCCAGATATCCGGCCCAGTAGCCGAACGCGGCCAGCCTGCGCCCCTGTTCGTCAGCCAGGTACTCCAGGTCCAGCAGCGCCCCGCCCCCGGCGACGAACCGGCCGAGCAGCTCCGCCGCGCCCGGCTGGCCCTTGTAGGCGTGCCCGAAGTAGATGTGCCGGTGACGCAACTCGCCCGGCTGGTCGGGGAGTTCCTTGAGACCGACGATCACCGCGTCCGAGGGCGCGGAGACCCAGGACCCGGCGTCGGCGGTGCCGCAGCCGACAGCCTCGTACTCCTCCGTGGAGAAGATCCGCTGCGGGGACTCCTCGACGGTCAGGCGCACCCCCTCCTCGACGAGCCGCCGGGCGTCGGACGGGACGACAGGTGTGCGGCGTTCGGTCGTACGGGTCTCGTGGCGCAGCCACAAGTGGAGCTCGGTCATACGAGGTTGACCTCCGGGCGCAGGGCATCGGCCGCGAAACGGCCGGCGTTCAAGGGGCTGATGTCGACGAAGGGTACGCGGCCCAGGTAGAGGTCGCGGACCACCTCGCCGACGGCCGGCCCCTGGAGGAAGCCATGGCCGGAGAAGCCGGTCGCGTAGAGGAAGCGGGAGAGTGAATCCGCCTCCCCGATCAGGGCGTTGTGGTCCGGGGTGATCTCGTACAGGCCCGCCCAGCCGCCGGTGCGGCGCAGGTCGAGCAGGGCGGGCGCCCGGTGTTCCATCGCCTCGTACAGACGCGGGATCCAGCGGTCGTGGGTGTCGGTGGCGAAGCCGGTCGTCTCGTCGGGGTCGGACATGCCGAGGAGCAGTCCGGGTCCCTCGGTGTGGAAGTAGAGGCTGCTGCTGAAGTCGATGGTCATGGGGAGCGTCGGCGGCAGCCCGGGGACCGGTTCGGTGACCGCGATCTGGCGGCGCAGGGGGTCCACGGGCAGGTCGACGCCCGCCATCGCGCCGACCGCCCGTGACCAGGCGCCGGCCGCGCAGATCACGGTGTCGGTGGCGATCCGGCCCTTGTCCGTGACCACGGCCGTGATGGTGTCGCCGTCGCGTTCGATGCCGGTGACCTCGGTGTGGCGCAGGACGGTCGCGCCGTGGCGGCGAGCGGCGGCGGCGTAGCCGTGGACGACCGCTTCCGGGGTGCAGTGGCCGTCCTCGGGCGAGTAGGCCGCCGCGAGGAGCCCGTCGGTGCTGATCAGCGGCGAGAGGCCGCGTGCCTCGGCCGGGGTGAGCATCCGGCTGGGCACACCGAGCGAGTTCTGCAGCGTCACCCCCGCCTCGAAGGACGCGACGTCCTCGGGTGTGGAGAGGAGGAAGAGATACCCGACCCGGTGCAGTCCGATGTCGTGCCCGATCTCCTCCTGGAACCGCCCGAACGCCTCCAGGCTGCGCGCCCCGAGCTGGATGTTGAGCTCGTCGGAGAACTGCGCGCGGACCCCGCCGGCGGCGCGCGAGGTGGACCCTGAGGCCAGTTCCTCCCGCTCGACGAGCACCACGTCCGGTACACCGGCCCGGGCGAGCTGGTAGGCGATGCTCGTACCCATCACGCCGCCACCGACGACGACCACGTCCGCCCGCGTCACACTCATCGCACCGCCCCCTTCACGACCACGAACACCTCCGCCCGCACCACGCCCCTCAACTCTCCCCCTTCGCGGCCCGAACAACCGCCCAAGCCGCCGCCGCGTCCTGCACGCCCAGACCGACACTGTTGTAGAAGACGATGTCCTCCGGCCCGGTACGGGCGGTCCGCGTGCCCGTGAGGACCTCGCCGAGGCCGATCAGGTTCTCGCGGGTCAGCAGGTGGTCCCGTAGGGCGTCGATGACTGGCCCGGCGTGTTCCGCCGCTGTCGCCGGGTCGTCCACGACGACGGCCGCCGACCGTCGTAGGACCTCTGCGTCCACCTCGCTGCGGGTCGGTTCGAACGACCCCACGCTGATCACCGTGCACCCGGGTGCGAGCCAGGCGCCGCGCACGACGGGCGTGGTGCTGAGGGTGCAGGCCGCGATCATCGACGCCCCGGTCACCGCCTCCCGGGGTGTGCCGGTGGCCTCGGCGGCGACACCGAGTTCGGCCGCGAGCAGCTCCGCCGCGCGCACGCGCCGCTCCGGGGTCGGGCTCCACACCCGTACGGACTTCAGGTCCCGTACCCGGGCGACCGCCCGCGCGTGGGCGAGCGCCTGGGTGCCCGAGCCGATGAGGGCCAGTTCGGCGCTGTCGGCCGTGGCCAGCGCGTCGAAGGCCACAGCGCTCGCGGCGGCCGTACGCAGGGTCGTGACGGCCGTACCGTCCATGACGGCCACGAGTTCGCCGGTGACCGGGTCCAGGACGGTGATGACGGCGTGCACGGTCGGCAGGCCGGCCGCCGCGTTGCCGGGGTTGACGCTGCCGAACTTCGCCACCGCGCCGGTGTCCCGGGACAGCCGGGAGACGTACGCGAAGACCACACTGTCGTCGAAGCGGCTGGGGTGCATGATCTTGCCCGGAAGATCCGGCGGATCCGGCAGATCCGGCGGGCCGGGGGCGTCGGCGGCGCCGCCCGCGCCCAGCGCGCCGAACGCCGCGCGCTGCGAGGCGATCGCCGTGTCGGCGTCGAGGAGGGCCGTCACCTGGTCCCGGGAGAGGAAGAGGACGTCGTCGGTCATTCCCTCTTCCTTTCCGGAATCGGGCCTTCTGGCACCCCCCGCGCGCGTCCGAGTGACGGCGCCCCCGGAATCGGGACCCCCGGCCGGGTCTCCTGGTCAGGTCAGGACCAGTGCGCCACCGCGTCCAGGTGCGGCAGGACGTGGTCGAGACGCTCACGCTTGGTCCGCAGGTAGGTGATGTTGTTCTCGCACGGCGGGATCAGCAGCGGAACATCCGCGGCGATCTTGATGCCGTGGCGGAGCAACGACTCGCGCTTGCGCGGGTTGTTGGACATCAGACGCACCGAACGGACACCGAGGTCGTGGAGGATCTCCGCCGCGACGCCGTAGTCACGGGAGTCCACCGGAAGGCCCTGCGCGAGGTTCGCCTCGACGGTGTCCAGGCCCTCCGCCTGGAGCTGCATCGCGCGCAGCTTGGCGAGCAGGCCGATGCCCCGGCCCTCATGCCCCCGGAGGTAGACGAGTATGCCGCTGCCCTCGGCGACTATCGCGCGCAGCGCGGAGTCGAGCTGATCACCGCATTCGCAGTGCTGGGAACCGAAGGCGTCCCCGGTCAGGCATTCGGAATGCAGCCTGGTGAGAACGTCGTCCTCGCCGATCTCGCCGTAGACCAGCGCCACTTGCTCGTCACCGCGATCGTGGTCCATGTAACCGACTGCCTGGAAATCGCCGTACACGGTGGGCAACGGCGCATTCACCACGCGTTCCACTCCCGAGGGCTGGGAGGCTTTGCCGAGTACGCCAATTTTTTCTGTCATGATCTGGTTCCTAAGCAGAGACGAAAGGCCGGGAGAACATGGATGATTCGGGGATACGGTTGCCGGTAGACACTACGGAAGACGTACGGACACGAGCCGCCGGCGTCTCAACGCAGATCGCCGTCCTTCCGGTCGGGAGCTTCGAACAGCACGGCCCCTTCCTTCCGTTGACGACAGACACCCTGGTCGCCTGTGCCATCGCCCGGGAAATTGCCGCCACACACCCGGTGCACCTCCTTCCGCCGGTGACCATCGCCTGCTCGCACGAGCACGCCGCCTGGCCGGGAACCGTCAGCATCTCCTCCGTGACCCTTCACGCGGTAGTACGGGACATCGCCGATTCGCTGCGCCGCTCGGGCGTGGAAGCCCTGGTGATCGTCAACGGACACGGCGGAAACTACGTACTGGGCAACGTCGTTCAGGAATCCTCCGCGCGCGGTGAGCGGATGGCGCTGTTCCCCGCCGCCGAGGACTGGGAGACGGCGCGCGAGCGGGCCGGAGTGGTGACCTCGCTGCTCACCGACATGCACGCGGGGGAAATCGAGACCTCCATCCTGCTGCACGCTCATCCCGAATTGCTCCGTCCCGGTTATGAAACCTCTGATTTCGTCGCCGACGACCGCCGGCATCTCCTCACGCTCGGCATGGCCGGTTACACCGATTCCGGTGTCATCGGCCGCCCTTCGCTGGGTACCGCCGAAAAGGGGAAGGCCTTGCTGGCGAGCTTCGCCGAGTCCTTCGGGGCGTATTTCTCGATGCTCACCGAGGGCGGGGCCGTTGCCGGTGCCGCCGGCTCCTCGGTCTTCGAGGGCCAGAAGTAGCGGACGACCAGGACGAGTGCGCCGGGCAGGGCGGCGACGAAGCTCAGCACGCCGTACACGACGGCGACGCTCAGCCCCATGCTGGCGCCCAGCCCCGCCGCGCCGAACGCCCAGGCGGTGACACCCTCGCGGGGGCCCCAGCCGCCGACGTTCAGCGGCAGACCCATCGCCAGCAGCGCCAGTACGGCCAGCGGCAGCAACTCGGCGACCGACGCCGAGGACCCGGCGACCCGGGCGGCGACCACGAACATCCCGAGGTGGCCGGAGAGGACGACGACCGAGGAGAGCGCGACGCCCGGCGCGTTCTCGCGGGAGAGCAGCGCGCCACGGGCCTCGGTGAGCACGGCACGCAGGGCACGGGCCTTACGGGCGGCGGCACTCGGGGCACGGTTCATCCGGACGGCGACGACCACCGCGACGGCGCCCACGGCGGCGAAGGCCGCCATCAGAGCGATCCGGCGGGCTTCCGCCAGTACCGGTGACGGCTGGGTGAGCAGCACCACTCCGCCGACGGCGACCAACGCGATCTGGCCGGCGGCCCGTTCGAGGACGACCGCGCGGACTCCGCGTCCCATGTCACCGGCGCTCTGTCCGTGGCGTACCGCGCGGTGCACGTCGCCGAGGACACCGCCGGGGAGGGCCGCGTTCAGGAACAGCGAGCGGTAGTAGTCGGCGACGGCGGGGACGAGGGGCAGCCTGATGCGCAGGCTGCGGGCGACCAACACCCAGCGCCAGGCGCTGAACACGGTGGTGAGCAGTCCGATGCCGAGGCCCACGAGCAGGGTCGGTACGTCGATGCGGCGCAGGCCGTCGAGGAAGACGCCGGTGCCGAGGCGCCAGAGCAGGATGCCGAGGATCGTTACTCCGGCGATCGTGCCGAGGTGGGGGCGGATGCCTCCGGCGGCTCGGCGGAGACGGCTCGGGTTGGATGTTTGCGGGACGGCGTCCCGGGGGCCGACGAAGCCGATGACGCCGGCTCGGCCGGCTGTCGTGCGTACCGCGGGAGAGGCGGACTGTCGGCTGCGGGCCGGTGGGGGCTGGTCGCGCCCCGCGGCGGAGCCGCTGATCGAAACAGCCCCGCGCCCCTTGAGGGGCGCGGGTCCGCGCCTGACCTCCACCGTCTGCACGGTCATGACGTTGTCCTGCTCGTTGGCCTGGCCAGGGCCAGGAGGTCGCTGTGGTGGACCTCGACGCGGAGTTCGCCGGCCGCGCAGGCCTCCAGGCGCTCGGTGAGGTACTTGTCGGCCCGGGACTTCAGTGCCGGGCGTTCCTCGACGGCCGCCGCGACCCAGCCGCGCAGCCACTCCGCGGTGAGCGGCGCCTCCACGGGGCCGAGGCGCCAGGCGCTGGGGTGGACGTGGACCGTCGCGCCCCGCTGGTCGAAGGCCTCGCAGGCCGCGGTGACCGCGTCGGGGCCGAGCAGTCCCGCTCGTCGTTGGTGGGTGTTGAACGCCTCGGCGAGTTCCCCGTCCAGCGGGTCGGGGGTGCCGAACTCGACGCGGCCGGCCACGGAGAGGGTCAGCAGGGCCGGGCAGCCGGCTCCCGCGCAGGCCGTCGCGAGGGCGTCGACCTCCTCCCGGGTGAGGACGTCCAGCAGCGCGGACGCGGTGACCAGTGAGGCGCCGAGCAGCGCGTCGGAGGTCAGCCGGGCCACGTCGCCGCGCCGTGTCTCCACGGTGACGCGGCTGCCGTCGGCGGCGGCGCGCGGCGAGGCCACTGCGGCGAAGTGCAGGAGGTAGGGGTCGCGGTCGTGCAGGACCCAGTGCTGGGGGCCGTCGAGCCGGGGGGCGAGCCAGCGGCCCATGGAGCCGGTGCCGCAGCCCAGGTCGTGGATGACACGCCCGCCCGCCTTTCCGGGCAGGTTGGCCAGCCGGATGCGCAGCGGGTCGAGCAGTTCGACGGCGCGCGCGGCGGCGTCGGCGCCCTCGCGCAGCTCCAGCCAGTCGGGGGCGTACCGGGGCGGGTCGTCGGGGCCGGCGTCGCGCAGCCGGATCGTGTTCCGCTCCCCCGGGGCGACCGGACCGGCGCCGGCCTTCACGTCACGGTGCGTCGGCTGGGCCGGAATCCCGGGGGCGGGCTGGGCGTTGGCGTCCATCGGTGTCACCGGCCCCCGTCGCTGGATCTCCGACACCGCCGAAGTGGTGACCGTCGTCGTCTTCTTCATGCCGTGCTCCTTGCATCCCGGGGAAACGGACCCCGAGCCGACTCGACGTCGGCACCTACCAGCACCACCGGAGACCGCAGTCCGGCCTCCGAAGCGGCCGAAGCCGTGACCGTCGTCGTTTTCCTCATGCCGCGCTCCCCGGATCCCGGGGAAACGGGACCCCGAGCCGACTCGACGTCGGCACCTACCAGCACCACCGGAGACCGCAGTCCGGCCTCCGAAGCGGCCGAAGCCGTGACCGTCGTCGTTTTCCTCATGCCGCGCTCCCCGCGTCCCGGGGCATCCGCCCCGGCGTTCCCACGAGGCTCCGCAACGCGGCCGCCCGGCGTCCGCGGGCGGCGACCAGTTCGATGTCGGCGTCCACGTTCATGCCGTGGTCCGGGATTCCGGCCATCGAGGTGCCGGAGGAAATCCGCCCCCGCACACCGACGGCGCCGCGCAGTGCGGCCGCCCGGAGTCCCCGGGCGGAGACCGTGGCGGCGGTCATCATGCCGCCCTCCGGGGTTCCCAGGGGATCCGGCCCAGGACTCCGGCCAGGCTCCGTGCCGTCGCCGCCCAGCCGTCGAGGGCGGCCCGGCGGCCTCTCGCCGCCGCCTTGAGGCGTCGGCGGACGTCCGCCTCGCCGAACCAGCCGCGCAGTTCCGCGGCGAGCGCCGCCGGGTTCTCCGGGGGTACGAGGATGCCGGGGACGCCACCGTCGGGTGCGCGTCCGACCGCCTCGGGGAGGCCCCCGACGTCCGTGGCGAGGACGGGAATGCCGCGTGCGAGGGCCTCGGTGACCGCCATGCCGTACGTCTCCGCGTAGGAGGTGAGGACCATCAGGTCGGCGGCGTTGTAGCTGGCGTCGAGCTGGGCGCCCGCCTGGGCGCCGGCCAGGTGCAGCCGGTCCTGGAGTCCGTGCCGCGCGATCAGGGCCCGCAACTCGGCGACGTACTCGGGGTCCTGGTCGAGCCCGCCGACGCAGACGCAGCTCCACGGCAGGTCGGTCACCGCGGCCAGGGCCTCCACCAGCCGGTGCTGGCCCTTGCGCGGGGTCACGGCGGCCACGCACAGGAGGCGGGAGACGCCGTCGGTGCCGGAGGCGAGGGGTGCGATGTCGGCGCCGGGGGCCGCCATGTGGACGCGCTCGGGGGCGAGTCCGTGGTGGGAGACGAGGCGTCGTACGGCCCAGTCGCTGGTCGCGATGACCGACGGGACCGCCCGCAGAGTGGTCCGCTCCAGGGCGTCCAGCTCGGCCGCGACGGCCGGTTCGAGGCCGGTCTCGTCGCCGAGCGGGAGGTGGACCAGCACGGCCAGGCGAAGGCGTTCGGCCTCCGGGACGATGATCTCGGGGACCCCGCAGGCCACCAGTCCGTCGAGGAGGACGACCGTGCCGTCCGGCAGGTCGCGCAGCGTCCGTGCCAGTTCCGCGCGGGCGTCCTCGCCGGGCCGGGGCCACTCACCGGCGACGGCGTGCTTGTGGACCTGCCAGCCGAAGCCGGGCAGATCGAGGCTGATCCGGCGGTCGTAGGCGTTGCCGCCGCTGGGCTTGGCGGGGTCGTCGACGCCGCCCGGCATCACGAAGTGCACGGAGCGCAGGGACATGGGGACGATCGCCGCGTTCTTCAGGGCCGCGTTCTGCACGGGTACGTAGTGGAGCGTCGTCTGCACGTGAGCCTGTACCTGTGCCTGAGCCGGGGCGACCAAGGGGGCGGCCGCAGAAAGGGGAACCGGGGAAACCGCGCGGTCGAGAGTCGTGTCGGTCACAGGGCACGCTCATAGCTCGCCCAGGCGACGTGCGACTCGTGCAGGGTGACGGTGAGGCCGGCCAGGCCTCGCGCGCCCTCACCGAGGGCGCCCTTCTCGATCCGGGCGGCGAGCCGGTCGGCGATGACCTTGGCCAGGAACTCCGTGGAGGTGTTGATCCCGGCGAAGTCGGGCTCGTTGTCGAGGTTGCGGTAGTTCAACTCGCTCACCACGGCACCGAGTTCCTGGGTGGCCAGGCCGATGTCGACAACGATGTTGTCCTCGTCCAGCTGTTCGCGACGAAACGTGGCGTCGACGAGGAACGTCGCTCCGTGCAGGCGCTGCGCGGGCCCGAAGACCTCTCCGCTGAAGCTGTGGGCGATCATGATGTGATCGCGGACGGTGATGCTGAACAACGGACGACCCTCCAGGTGCGGCGCGTCTTGCCCCCTGCTGATCGCTGCGGGGGCATGCCGAGTAGTACGTCTGCCCACGGCAGCTTGTTCAAAGGCTTGTTCAACTGGTTGTTTGACTGCCCCTTGAAACTGCTTTTCCAGCGACTCCGTCAGTCGGCGTCCGGATACCGGACGCGGTGACAGAGTGCGGGGATCTCCCCGGAGGCGAGTTTCGGCAGTACGTCCGGGAGTTCCTCGAAGGCGCACTCGCCGGTGATCAGGGCGTCGAGCGCCGGGTCGGCCAGCAGTTCCAGGGCGAGGGCGAGGCGGTCGGCGTAGGAGCGGCCGGGCCGCGCGGCCGGGGACACGGTCCCCACCTGGCTGCTGCGGACGGTGAGCCGCCGGGAGTGGAACGCCTCGCCCAGCGGCAGGCTGACGCGCCGGTCGCCGTACCAGCTCAGCTCGATCACCGTGCCCTCGGGAGCGAGGAGTTCGAGCGAGCGAGCGAGTCCAGCCTCGGTCGCGCTCGCGTGGACGACGAGGTCGCACTCTCCGAGGGCGTCGCCCGGCAGCGCGAAGTCGACGCCGAGCGCCTCGGCGGTCTTCGCCCGGCCGGGGTCGGCGTCCACCAACTGGACGCGCACGCCCGGGAAGCGGGCGATCAGGGCGGCCACCGAGCAGCCGATCATCCCGCCGCCGACCACCGCGATCCGGTCGCCGGCCAGCGGAGCGGCGTCCCACAGGGCGTTCACCGCGGTCTCCACGGTCCCGGCGAGCACGGCCCGTTCGGCGGGCACGGAGTCCGGCACGGGTGTCACCGAGGTCACCGGGACGACGTACCGCGTCTGGTGCGGGTAGAGGCAGAAGACGGTACGGCCGACCAGCGCGGCCGGGCCCTCCTCCACCACACCGACGTTGAGGTAGCCGTACTTGACCGGACCGGGGAAGTCGCCCTCCTGGAACGGCGCCCGCATGGCCGCGTACTGGCTGACCGGAACCCCGCCCCGGAAGACGAGTGTCTCCGTGCCGCGGCTCACCCCGGACCACAGGGTGCGGACCAGGACCTCGTCCTCGCCGGGCGCCGGCAGTTCAACGTCACGGATCTCTCCGTGGTCCGGCGAACCGAGCCAGAACGCACGAGCGGCGCGCTTCATCGGACTCCTCCTGAACACTTGGGAAGTTGTTCACGTACTGCGATGTGCACAGTCCGCGCACAGTACGCGGCATGATCCACTCTGTACATACGGCGGAGGACTCGCGGTGGCCCTGAACAACACGTACGAGGCGAGGCTCGTCCAGCAGGAAACGGCTCTGGGGGCCGGTCTGCAGGTCCTGTTGCTGGTGCTGCTGGGTTCGGTGATCGGCCTGGGCACGGCGGGCTGGCTGACCGGGCTGACGTTCGCGATCGCCACGTGGGCCGTCCTGTCCCGCGCGCTGCACCGGTCGGGGTCGAAGTCGTTCGGCCCGGCCAACCGGGTGACCCTGGGCCGGGCGACACTGGTCGGCGGGGTGACGGCCCTGGTCGCGGACTCGTTCGAGAGCTCCCCGCCGGTCACCCTGTTCGTCGGGCTGACGGCGGTGGCTCTGCTCCTCGACGGTGTGGACGGCAAGGTCGCCCGCCGCACCGGCACCTGCTCGAGCCTGGGCGCGCGGTTCGACATGGAGGTCGACGCGTTCCTGATCCTGGTGCTCAGCGTGTACGTGTCGATGTCGCTGGGTCCGTGGGTCCTGCTGATCGGCGGTATGCGCTACGCCTTCGTCGCCGCCGCCCGCGTCCTGCCCTGGCTGAACGCCCCGCTCCCGCCGAGCACCGCCCGCAAGACCGTGGCCGCCCTCCAGGGCATCCTGCTGCTGCTCGGCGCCTCCGGCTACCTGCCCCTCGCGGCGACGCAGGCCGTGATCGCGCTGGCGCTGGGGACGCTGGTCTGGTCGTTCGGCCGGGACATCCTGTGGCTGTACCGGACGTCCCGCCCGCGTACGGCGCCCCTCGCGTCGATCGCCTCGGTCGCCTCGGTCGAGGAGCAGCTGCGCGCGCTGGTGCCGGAGTCCGTGTCGCGCTGAGACACGGCACTGATCGCACCATCCCCCAGCGCGTCCGACGGCCGGCGAGCAGCGGCGACGCCCGCCGGTGATCGAGGACGAGCGCCTTCAGCGCGACCCGGGGGTCCGGGGGCGAAGCCCCCGGGCCGGGGACCGGGGAGTCACTCGCCTCCGCCGGTCGCCTCGTCCTCCAGCTCCTTCGCCAGGCGCCGCAGATGCGGCCCGTACTCGGGGTCGTTGAGCGCCGCCGCGAACTGGGCGGTGAGATAGGCGAGCGGGTTGCCGGTGTCGTACCAGCGCCCGTGGATCACCTGGCCGTAGACGGCCCGGCCGGCGGCGTAGGCGTTGATGGCGTCGGTGAGGTAGACCTCGCCGGTGCGATGGTCGTACCAGCGCTTGGTCTGGTCGCGGAGTTCGTCGATGATGCCGGGCGTGATGACGTAGCCGCCGATCGCCGCGTACCCGGAGGGCGCGTCCTGCGGGCGGGGCTTCTCGACCAGGCCGGTGATGCGGAGCAGACCGTCGTCGAGGTCCTCCTTGACGACCGGGACGCCGTAGCGCTGCGAGTCGCCCGGGTCCATCGGCATCAGCGCGAGGACCGGGGAGTTGGTCGCCTCGTACGCCTTGATCAGCTGCTGGGCGCGCGGGACCTCGGCCACGAACACGTCGTCGGGCCACAGCACGAGCATCGGCTCGTCGCCGAAGTTGCGGGCGGCGTTGAGGACCGGGGTGCCGTTGCCGTACGGGCCGTGCTGGTCGAGGTAGGTGATGTGGCCGAGCCGGGACAGCTCGCCGACCTCCTCGACAGCGTCCGCGTAGGCGTCCTTGCCGTCGGCGCGCAGTTGGTCGACGAGGCCGGGGTTGGGCCGGAAGTGGTCCTGGATCAGGCCCTTTCCGCCGGACACGACAATGGTGATGTCGGTGATGCCGGAGGCCACGAGCTCCCGGACGGTGTGTTCGATGACGGGTTTGTCACCGACGGGCAGCATCTCCTTCGGTGTCGCCTTGGTGAGCGGCAGCAGCCGGGACCCCAGTCCGGCTGCGGGAATGACTGCCCTGCGAATCGTGGCCATGGGCCCCCCTGTACGAAAGCGCGTACGCGTATCAGTGGTCGTGGTGTGTGTGCGTGTGCGTGTGCGTGTGCGTGATGGTGAGTGGTCGTGAGTGGTCGTGTTCGATCATGCTCAGCGGTGCCGGCCGATGCTCACCCGTGCCGGTCGGCGCGAGTGGTGTGACGCTACCAATTCGGCATGCCCCACCGCCTTGCCGCCCAGACCCCCGGGGTGCTCCCCGGCCACGGTTCAGGCCCGGCGCGGCAGTACGGCGATCGCCGCGAGGGGTACGGCGGCCAGCACCAGCCAGGGCACCGTCGCGGGCAGCCCGGAGTCGAGAAGAGTGCCGGTCAGCGCGCTGCCGACCAGAACGATCAGGCCGGAAACCGACGACAGGGCGCCGGTGTAGAGGCCGAGCCGGCCCTCTTCGGCCAGGTCGGGCACCCAGGCGCGGGCCACCGGCGCGACCAGCATCTGGCCGAAGGTGAGCAGGACGACGAAACCGGCGGCGGGCAGCAGCCCGGCGTAGCCGGTCCACCCCGCGGGCCTGGCCAGGGCTACGACAGCGAACCCGGCGGAGATCAGCAGCAGCCCGGCGACCATCGAGCGGCGCAGGGCGAGCCGGTCGCCGACCCGGCGGGTGACCGGCAGTTGGGCGGTCACGACAAGCAGCGAGGACAGGGCGAACAGCCAGGCCAGCGCGGTCTGCGAGCCGGTCGCGCGCTCCACCTCGTCGGGGAGGGCCAGGTACAGCTGGTTGTACGCGAGCAGATAGGCGCCGTACGCGGAGCAGAGTGCCAGAAATCGACGGTTGCGCAGCAGTATGCGCACGCCCCCCTTCGCGCGGACGCGCTCCCGGCCGGGTATGTGCTGCGGGAGCAGCCAGGCGTGCCCGGCGAGGACGAGGACGAAGATTCCGGCGCCCGCGAGGCACACCAGCTGGAAGTCGACGGACAGCAGCAGTCCGCCCAGCAGCGGCCCGACGAAGGCGCCGGCCTGTCCGGCGACGGTGAACAGCGCGAGGACCCGGGTGCGGGTGCCGTTGCCCTGCTCCTCCCAGACCACCGCCTGCCGGGCCACCTCGGACTCGACGGCGGGCGAGAACAGCGCGGCGGCGAAGCCGATGAGGAGGACGGCGCCGATGACGGTCGCCGTGGAGGCGGCGTGGCCGAGCCAGGCGAAGCCGGCGATCCGCAGGGCGCAGCCCGCGAGCACCACCGGCCGGATGCCGTAGCGGTCGGCGAGGGCGCCGCCCACCACGAACAGTCCCTGCTGGCTGAAGGTGCGCAGCCCGAGCACGAACCCGACGAGCCACCCGGCCATGCCGATGCCCTGTCCCAGATGTTCGGAGAGGAAGGGCAGCACGGCGAAGAAGCCGATGTTGAAGGCGAGTTGGGTGAGGATCAGCAGCCGCAGCAACGGCGACAGCCGCATCCGGCTCGACGCGATGTTCTCGACGGCGCCTGCGGGGGTGGTCACTGGAAGGCCAACTCCCCTGTTGCCGGGTGCGGTCGAGTCGTCCGCGCCCCCTGCCTCCGTTGCCGGCGGACGGAAACGCCCGTGGCGGTGACCGCCAGGGCTCCCAGGAGGGCGAGGACGGCGGCGGGGGCGAGGACCGCCCAGGGGGCGCGTTCGGCGTACGGCTGGTTCTCGGCGAGGAGCAACCCCCATTCCGGGGACGGCGGTTGAGCCCCGAGGCCGAGGAAGCCGAGGGCGGCCAGGGCGAGGGCGACCCCGGGCAGCCGCAGCAGGGCGTGCCGGGTGACCGGGGGCAGCGCGGCGGGCAGGAGTTCACGGCGCAGGACGTACCAGCGGTCGGCGCCCAGGCCCCGGGTGGCGGCGACATGGAGCGTGGCCCGTTCCTGGCGCAGCAGGGCGGCGGTGTGCGCGGCCAGCGGCGCCCAGGCGACGGCGGTCACGGCGAGCGCGGGGGTGGCCCCGCCGCTGCCCACGACGGCCGTGACCAGCAGCGCGGCCAGTACCGGAGGGATCGCGTTGACGGTGTCGACCAGCGGTCCCGACACACGTGGCACCAGCCCGAGCACCAGCCCGATCAGCAGGGCGGCGGCGCTGATCGCCGAGGCGAGCAGCAGTGTGTCGAGGGCGCCGTGTCCGACGCGGGCGAGCACGTCACGGCCGAGGGCGTCGGTGCCGAACGGGTGCGCCCAGGAAGGGGGTTGCAGCCGCGCCCGGGTGTCCAGCGCGAGCGGGTCACGCGGCAGCCCGAGGGCGACGACACCGAGCAGCACACCGGCGTACAGCAGGGGCGGGGTGCGTCGGGCGGGCGGCGCGGGACGGTGCAGGGAGGAGAGACCGCCGTCGCGCAGGGCGGGGCCGATGAGCAGCCGGGCCGTCAACCGGGTCACGCCGGCCGCGACCGCCGCGAGCAGGACCAGCGCGAGGGTGCTGGCCTGGAGGACGGGCAGGTCCTGGGCGACGGCGGCCTGGAGCGCGGTGCGGCCGAGGCCGGGGATGTCGAAGATCTGCTCGACGGCGACCGAGCCGCCGGTCAGCCCGACGACGAACAGTCCGGCGTTCGGGAGCAGGGCGGGCAGACAGCGCCGGACGGCCTGGGTGGCGATGCGCCGGGCGGGGATGCCGCGTGCGGCGGCGGCCAGCGCCCAGGGCTCGGCGAAGGCGCCGGGCAGCAGGTCGTCGAGGAGCCGCCCGAGCAGCGCCCCGGCGGGGAGACCGAGGGCGAGGCCGGGCAGGATCGTCCACTGGATCCCGTACCAGCCGAGGGCGGGCAGCCAGCCGAGCTGGACGCCGACGACGGTGGCCAGGACGGACGCGGTGAGGAACTCGGGCAGCGCGGCGACCATCGCCGACCCGCTGCCGCCGCGCCGGCGCCCGCCGCTCCACAACGTTCTGGCGCACACCAGCGCGGCGACGAGGAACGCGATGGTGAGCGCCACGGCCATCAGCAGCAGTGAGGCGCCGAGCGCCTGCAGGACGCCGGGCATGACCTCCGTCCCGGATATCCAGGACCGCCCGGCGTCACCGCGCGGCAGCCCGCCGAGCCAGTTCCCGAGCAGCCTCAACGGCCCTGCTTCCAGGCCGAGTTGCTCGCGGATGGCGGCCAGCACGGCCGGGGTGGCCTCGCGTTCGGCGGACCGGGCCTTGAGTACGGTGAGCGCCGGGTCGGTGCGGGTCAGCCAGGGCAGCAGACCGATCCCGCACACGAGCAGCGCGGCGAGCAGGGCACGCCACAGGAGCGTGCCCACACGTCCCCGCACAGTTCAGCGCCGTGTTCCGGTGCCGACCAGCGTGCGCTCGTACGGATCGAGGAGCACGCCCTGTACGTCGGCGTCGACGCCGGTGATGATCCGCTGGTGGACCAGCGGGACGACGGCGTCGGCGCCGAGGATCAGGGCCTCCGCGGCCATCGCCGCGTCCTGTCGCTCGGCGGTGTCCTCGATGCCCTCGGCCTTGGCGACGGCGGTGTCCACCTTCTTGTCGCAGAGCAGGGAGAGGTTGTTGCCGCCGTCGCAGGTGTAGTCACTGGCGAGGACGGAGACAGGGTCTCCGGTGTCGAGCATGGTGTTGCGGGCGGCTACGACGGCATCGAATTTGCCGGCCAGTGCGTCACTTTCGAGGCGCGAGTACTCCCGCACCTCCAGTGTCACCTTGAACCCGGCCTTCTCCAGCTGCTGCTTCAACACCTGGGCGGCTTCCGGGAGTTCGGGCCGGTTGTCGTACGTGGCGAGGGTGACGGAAGTGCCGTCGGGCGCCGTCTCGCTCGCGCGCCCGACCGGCTGGACCCGCTTGCCCTCGGCCCAGGTGAGCGCCGGGCCGTAGATGCCCTTCCCGGCGTCGGCGTGGCCTTCGTAGACACCGTCGGCGAGTGCGGAGGTGTCCACGGCGGCGCGGGCGGCGGCCCGCAGCTTCGCATCCTTGAAGGCGCCGGTCCTGGTGTTGAGGTGCAGGAAGGTGGTGCGGGCCGTGGCGGTCTCGCGACGGGTCGCCTTGTCGAGGGAGGCGGCCTGGGCGACGGGGATCGCCTCGGCGATGTCGACCTCGCCGGTGCGCAGGGCGTTGGCGCGGGCGGTGCCGTCGGCGATGAACCGGGCGTCGATACCGGCGGCCTGGGCGCGTCCGCCCCAGTAGTCGTCGAAGCGGTCGAGGGTGGCCGCGGTGGAGCCGGTGGTCTTCGTCAGCTCGAAGGGGCCGGTGGCGGTGCCGACCGGGTCGACGGCGCCCTTCTTGGCGAAGGCCTTGGGTGCGAGCACGGCGAGGCCGGGGCTGGACATCCGCAGCGGAAGTACGGGGTCGGGCTCGGCGGTGGTGACGGATATTCGTCCGTCGTCGGCGGCCTTCGCGGTGAGGGTGACGCCGCTCAGCGCGGCGGGTTCGGGCTCGGCCCGGGTGGCACGGGTGAGGGCGGCGGCGACGGTGTCGGCGGTGACGTCGGTGCCGTCCTGGAAGCTGGCCTCGCGCAGGGTGAACAGCCAGGTGCGGTCGTCCTTGCGGGTCCAGGACTCGGCGAGCGCGGGGGCGGCGGAGCCGTTGGCGTCCAGCGCGGTGAGGCCCTCGGTGACGCCGAGCCGGCTGAGGAGGGTGGCGTCGGCACCGTACGGCGAGAGGTTCTCGGTGGGCGGGAAGGCCAGCGCGACCCGCAGCCGGGAGCCGGACCCCTTGTCCGACGACGAGCCGGTGTCGTCACCGCCGGAGGCGAAGCAGCCGGTGAGCAGCGGGGCGAGCAGCAGTCCGACGAGCGGTCGGCGACGGCGGGGGGTGCGCATGGTCCTCAGTTCCGTAGATGAGCGGGGCAGGGCGGGGCGGGGCGGCAGGGCCGCACGGCAAGACGGGAGACTATCTGATAATCATTTCCAATAGCCAGCCCGCACCGGCCGGCGGACGCTCACGGCAGCAGCGGAACCTCGAAGTGCACCACGGCCTGCCCACCGCTCGCGCCCTCGCGCTCGTCGTGCACGACCTTGCCCAGCGACCGCCAGAAACCCTCGGCGCCGGCCACCGTCGGGTCCGTGTGCAGATACACCGCGCGATAGCCGCCGTCGGCCTTCGCGAAGGCCAGCAGTTCGGCCACGAGCCGCCGGGCCAGACCGCGCCTGCGGTGCTCCTGACGAACGTACACCCGCCGCAACTGCGCGGTGGCGCCCGAGGGATAGCGCTCGGCGACCTGGCGCGGGTTGGGCGGATGGAGGGGGCCGCGCGAGTCGAGGGCGGCGGTGGCCACGACGCTCGCGTCGCTCTCATCGACCGCGACCAGGAGGGTGTGACGGGCGGGCGCGAGATAGGCGGTCGCCGGGTCGACGATGTCGCCGTGCCAGCGAGGCACATAGCCCGTTCCGAAATCGCGGTAGACGGTGTCGAGCATGACGGCGCGCGCGCCATCGAGATCGTCGGGCGTCGCGGTTCTTATGCAGTAGTCACGCACCTGCACATCATATGCATTTAGCTCGCCGCCCCGTTGGGTGCGAGGTGATTTGACAGAGCCTCAGGTGCCGCATAAATACTTGCCACATGACATTCATTTTCAAAATTATTGGCACGGCGCCAGTTGCCCAGGAACGCGGAGCGGCCCGGTAATGCGCGTCGCGTTCGTCGGTAAGGGGGGCAGCGGCAAGACCACGCTGTCCGCACTGTTCTCCCGCCATCTCGCACGCTCCGGCGCGCCCGTGCTCGCCATCGACGGCGACATCAACCAGCACCTGGCCGAGGCGCTCGACCCGGTCGACGGCGAGTCCTTCGCCGCACCGCCGCTCAGCGCCCATCTGGGCGACATCAAGGACTTTCTGCGGGGCACCAACCCGCGCATTGAGTCGCGCGAGGCCATGGTCAAGACGACTCCGGCCGGCCGGGGCTCACGGCTGCTGCGCCTGCTCGGCGACGACGAGATCCACGATCGGCACGTCGAACAGGTGGGCGGCGTCCCGCTGATGGCGACCGGCGCCTTCGAGGAGAGCGACCTCGGGGTGGCCTGCTACCACTCCAAGCTGGGCGCGGTGGAGCTGTACCTCAACCATCTCGTCGACGGCCCCGGCGAGTACGTCGTCGTCGACATGACCGCGGGCGCGGACGCGTTCGCCTCCGGGCTGTTCACCCGGTTCGACATGACGTTCCTGGTCGCCGAGCCGACCCGCAAGGGCGTCTCCGTCTACCGCCAATACCGCGACCACGCCCGCGAGTTCGGGATTCCGCTCGCGGTGATCGGCAACAAGGTCACCGGCGAGGACGACCTGCTCTTCCTCAAGGAGGAGACCGGCGACGACCTGCTCACCCACCTCGTCCAGTCCAGTTGGGTACGCGCCGCCGAACAGGGCCGGGACCAGGGCGAGTTGGAGCCGCAGAACCTGCACGCCCTGAATCTGCTCCGGGACGCGGTCGACGCCCGCCCCAAGGACTGGACCACCTTCCAGCGGCACGCCGTCGAGTTCCATCTGCGCAACGCCACAGCGTGGGCGGACAGGGCGACGGGGCTGAACCTCGCCGAACAGGTGGACCCGGAATTCGCGCACGGGCCCTCCGCCCTCAGCTGATCACCCTCAGCCGATCCCCCCATGCGCGAGAACGCAAGAAAAACGTAAGAAACGTAATAAACGCAAGAAAAACGCACGACACCGAAAGAACAGGAACCACCTTCATGTCGCTCGACGTCTCCCCCCAGCTCCTCGCCGAAGCCGAGCAGGGTGACATCCGTGAGGACGACTTCGTCGAAACCGTCCGCACCTCGCTCCCCTACGCCTACAACCTGATCTCCGACCTCGCCTCCGAACTCCAGGGCGGCACCGCCGAGTTCGCCGACAACCAGACCCCGCCGCCCTCCGAGAAGGAGCGCGGCCAGCTGCTGCGGGCGCTGGCCAGCGACGCGATCAGGGGGAGCCTCGAGCGGCACTTCGGTATCGCGCTCGCCTTCCAGAACTGTCACCGGGTCGCGGCCTTCCACCCCGGCGCGCGGAGCGGCGCGACCTACGCCCGCTTCACCTCGCTGCGCTCGCAGGTCCTCAACCAGTCGCCGGAGTTCCGCGACTGCTGACGCGGCCGCCGTCGCGAAGGCGGCCGGGCGATTGCCCAGGGCACCACGGAACACGTGGCGGTCGAGGTTCGTTCTCCTACGGGGACGTTCCCGCGTGCACTCCTGGAGAGGAAGTGAGCACGATGGCCACCGACACGGAGGTGCCCGACGTGTTCGACCCGGCCACCGAGGACGAGAGCGACGCTCCCCTCCCCCGGCTCACCACCGGGGGCGGCTCGGTCGACCAGGTCAGGGACTACCTCCGGCTCATCGCGCGCGTACGGCTCCTCAGCGCGGAGCAGGAGGTCGACCTCGCCAAACGGATCGAGGCCGGGCTGTACGCGGAGCACAAGCTGCTGGAGGACCCGCCCGCGGACGCCGGGCTCCGGCGGGAACTGCAGCTCCTCGCCGAGGACGCGGAGCGCTCCAGAGCCCACCTCATCGAGGCGAACCTCCGCCTGGTGGTGTCCGTCGCCAAGCGTTACACGGGCCGCGGGCTGCTGTTCCTGGACCTGGTCCAGGAGGGCAACACGGGCCTGATCAGGGCGGTCGAGAAGTTCGACTACACCAAGGGCTTCAAGTTCTCGACGTACGCGACCTGGTGGATCCGCCAGGCGATCTCGCGCGCGCTGGCCGACCAGGGCCGGACCATCCGTATCCCGGTGCATCTGGTCGAGGTCATCAACCGGGTGGCCCGCACCCGCCGCGAGCTGATCCAGGATCTCGGTGTGGAACCCTCGCCGCAGGAACTGGCGGAGAGGGCGGGCGTTCCCGTGGAGCGGCTGCCGGAACTCGCCGCCTACACCAGAGAACCCGTCTCGCTGCACACCACCCTCGGCGAGGACGGGGACGGCGAGTTCGGCGACCTGATCGAGGACCGCGACAGCCTCACCCCGATGGACATGGTCACCTTCCTGCTGCTGCAGGAGACCATCCAGTCCATCCTCGCGGAGATGACCCCGCGGGAGGCCGGGATCATCTCCCTGCGCTACGGCCTGTCCGGCGGCGGGACCAGAACCCTGGAGGAGATCGGCCAGGTGTACGGCGTGACCCGCGAACGCATCCGCCAGATCGAGGCGAAGACGATGTCGAAGCTGCGCCACGCGTCCCGCACCCGGGTGCTGCGGGACTATCTCGACGCGATGTGACGCGGCGGGCGCTCACCTTCCTCGTCCCTTCCCGGTAACGGGCTTACGGAGCAGGCGAGTTGAGTACGAGGAGTACTGAACGCCGGGCACGTGTCCGCCGAGCACCTTCTCGGGCTGCTCGGGGCCGACTTGAGCGACGGTCGGCGTCGGGCCTCCGGGGCGGGGACCTGCCGTGCGGGGTGTTCACCCGGGGGACGTAGTCTCCGGCTCGGCGAGTCGTTGACACGGCTGTGCCGCCGTAGACACGATCCTGGCCCGGCAGGCGCCGACGCCCCGGATCCGCGCCCGTACCTCGCCGATACGACGACCGTCTCCCGCACGGTCCGGACCGCTCAAGAGCCACCGGAGAACCATGGCAACCGAGGACAACAAGTCCGAACCCCCGTCATCCCCGTCCCCTGCCCCCGCCTCCTCCCCGTCTGCCGACCCCACCCCTTCTTCCTCTCCCTCGCCGTCCCCGGCCTCCGGCGTCCACGCGCGTGCCACCGCCCTCCTGGGGCGGCCCAAGTTGTGGCTGTTGCCCACCGTCCTGACCGGGCTGCTCGCGCTGCTGCTGTCGCTGCTCTACATGGGCGGCATCGTGAGCCCCAACCGCGACCTGCACGAGCTGCCCATCGGCATCGTCAACGCGGACCGGGGCGCGGCGCTGCCCGGACAGAAGGAGAACCTGGGTGCGCAGATCACCCAGGCCGTCGTCACCGACACCTCCAACGGCGACAAGGCCGACTGGCGTCGACTCAGCCTCGCCCAGGCGCAGGACGAGCTGGACTCGGGCAAGCTCTATGGCGCGCTGGTCGTTCCCGACGGCTTCACCGCCTCGGTCGCCGCGCTGAGCGGCGCCGACGCCACCGCCCGTCCGGCGCTGACCGTGCTGACGAACCCCGGCAAGGGCAGCCTCGGTTCCTCCCTCGCCAGCCAGATCACCACGCAGGCCGCGCACCAGGCCTCGCAGACCATCGGCAAGCAGCTGACGGCGAACGCGAAGGGGGCGAACGCCACGACGAAGCTGCTGCTGGCCGACCCGGTCACGGTCACCCCGCAGGTCGGCCACCCCATCGGCACCCACAGCGGTCTCGGCCTCAGCACCTTCTACTACACGCTGCTGCTCGTGCTGGCCGGCTTCCTCGGCGGCAACGTCATCAACAACGGCGTGGACACCTCCCTCGGATACGCGGACAACGAGATCGGCCCCTGGCACACACGCAGGCGAACGGTCCCCATCACCCGGACCCAGACGCTGCTGCTGAAGATGGGGATGACCGCCGGGATCACGCTGCTGAGCGTCTCCCTGATCATGGTCGCCACCGTCGGCATCCTCGGCATGGACGCCGATCACCTGCCCCTGCTCTGGCTGTACTCGTACTGCGCCACCCTCGCGGTCGGCCTCGGCGTCCAGGCCATCAACGCGGCCTTCGGCGGGATCGGGCAGCTCGTGTCGATGTTCGTGTTCATCGTGCTGGGCCTGCCCTCGTCCGGTGCCACGGTCCCGCTCCAGGCGGTGCCGGACTTCTACCGCTTCCTGTCCGTGTTCGAGCCCATGCGCCAGCTCGGCGACGGGGTCCGCGCCATCCTCTACTTCGACGCCCGGGGGGACGCGGGGCTCACCCGCGCCTGGATCATGATCGCCGTGGGCGCCGCGCTCGCCCTGCTCTTCGGCTTCGCGATGGCCCGCTACTACGACCGCAAGGGTCTGGAGCGGCTCACTCCGCACGAGGCCTGAGCCGGGGGAAGACGCGAGGTGAGCGGGGAACTGGGCAGCGAAGTGCCGGTGTTGAGGTCACGTGTTGCCCGCTCACCCTTCCGGGCTGCGGCACCGGGCTGACAGACTCGGCAGGGTGCCCGACTTCGACATGCTTGTCATAGGATCCGGCCCGGGCGGCCAGAAGGCTGCCATCGCGGCGGCCAAGCTCGGCCGCCGGGTCGCCGTCATCGACCGCCCCGACATGGTCGGCGGGGTCTCCATCCACACCGGCACCATCCCCTCCAAGACGCTGCGCGAGGCGGTGCTCTACCTCACCGGCCTCACGCAGCGCGATCTGTACGGCCAGAGCTACCGCCTCAAGGAGGACATCACCGTCGCCGACCTGACCGCGCGCACCGAGCACGTGGTCAGCCGGGAGGTCGACGTCATCCGCAGCCAACTCTCCCGCAACCACGTCTCCCTGTACGCCGGCACCGGCCGCTTCGTCGACGACCACACCGTGGCTGTCGACGAAGTCAACGGCAACGAAAGGCTGTTGAGCGCCGAGCACATCGTCATCGCCACCGGGACCCGGCCGGCCCGCCCGGACACCGTCGAGTTCGACGAACGCACGATCATGGACTCCGACAACGTGCTCAACCTGGAACGGGTGCCGCGTTCCATGGTCATCGTGGGTGCTGGTGTCATAGGTATGGAATACGCCAGTATGTTCGCCGCGCTGGGCAGCAAGATCACGGTGGTCGAGAAGCGCGCCGGGATGCTCGACATGTGCGACGTCGAGGTGATTGAGTCGCTCAAGTACCACCTGCGGGACCTGGCCGTCACGTTCCGCTTCGGGGAGACGGTCGCGGCGGTGGAACGTCATTCCCGGGGCACCCTCACCGTCCTGGAGAGCGGCAAGAAGATCCCCGCGGACGCCGTGATGTACTCGGCGGGCCGCCAGGGCCTCACCGACGAACTCGCCCTGGACAAGGCCGGGTTGTCCGCCGACCGGCGCGGCCGGATCACGGTCGACGAGCACTACCGTACCGAGGTGCCGCACATCTACGCCGTCGGCGACGTCATCGGCTTCCCGGCCCTCGCCGCGACGTCGATGGAACAGGGCCGGGCAGCGGCGTACCACGCCTTCGGCGAACCGGTCGACCCGATGCACAACCTCCAGCCCATCGGCATCTACACCATCCCCGAGATCAGCTTCATCGGCCGGACCGAGGACCAACTCACCGAGGAGAGCATCCCGTTCGAGGTGGGCGTCTCCCGTTACCGTGAACTGGCCCGGGGCCAGATCATCGGCGACTCCCACGGCATGCTGAAGCTGCTGGTCTGCCCGGAGACCCGCAAACTCCTCGGCGTCCACTGCTTCGGCACGGGAGCGACCGAGCTGATCCACATCGGCCAGTCCGTGATGGGCTGCGGCGGCACGGTCGACTACCTGGTCAACGCGGTCTTCAACTACCCGACGCTCGCGGAGTCCTACAAGGTGGCGGCGCTGGACGCGACGAACAAGCTGCGCCAGATCGACCAGCTGCGGGACTGAGTCACGCCGAACGGCTGGGCCCCTCCGAAGGGCTCAGCCGTGCGCGGCGTACCGCACACGAACGAGGTCCAGCCGTCGCGGCGACCGGCACCGCACGCGTCTCGGTCAACGACGCACGCGGTGGCTGCCCCGGAGGTGAGCCCCGGGGCAGCCCGGAGGCCGACGACGGTGAGGTGGGCGATCCGGCGGATGCGGTCCCCGGCGATCCGCCGGTCGCCCCGTCGCCGATCTAGCGGGTGGCTCCGGTGTGCTCCCGCACGGTCGCCGCCTGGCTCGCCGTCGTCTGGGCATCCGGCTCGGCGTTCTGCTTCGCGAAGCCGCGCCGGCCCGGCAGGATCAGCAGGACGAGCGCCGTTCCGGCGGCCATGATGATGGCGCCGATGAGGCTGGTCTGGGCGACTCCGTGGGCGAAGGCCTGGTGGACGGCGTCCACGGCGGCCTGGGCCTGCTGGGGCCCGGCGGAGGGATCCTGCGCGACCCGCTGCGCGACGGCCAGGCCGGCGCCGACCGAGTCCTGGGCGATGTCCATCGCCTCGGCCGGGAGCCGGTTGCCGACCAGGTCGGTCAGCTCGTCCCGGTAGGCGGTGCCCAGCAGCGAGCCCAGCACCGCGATGCCCAGCGCCCCGCCCAGCTCGAGTGCGGTGTCGTTGACACCGCCGCCGACGCCCAGCTCGGACTCGGGGAAGGAACCCATGATCGTGTCGGTCGCCGGGGAGATGGCCAGTCCGAGCGCGAGGCCCAGCATCATCAGCGGCACCAGGAAGTCCCCGTACGTCGAGCTCTTGTCGATCTGGGTGAGCAGGAACATGCCCGCCGTGCCGACGGCCAGGCCGGTCACAACCATCACCTTCACGCCCAGCTTCGGGGTGAGCAGCCCGGTCAGCGCGGACCCGAGGAACACCGCACCGCCCAGCGGCAGCAGCCGCAGGCCCGTGTCCAGGGCGCCGTAGCCGAGGACGAACTGCAGGAACTGCGTCGAGTAGTAGAGCACGGCGAACATACCGAAGAAGAAGAACATCACCGCGAGCATCGAGCCGCTGAAGGGCCGCAGCGCGAACCTGCGGACGTCCAGCATCGGGTGCGGGTGGCGCAGCTCCCAGGCGACGAAGGCGGCCAGACCCACGCCGGCGACCACGGCGGCGGTGACGGGGCCGACGCCCCAGCCGGAGTGCGGGCCCTCGATGGCGGCGTAGATCAGGGAGCCGACGGAGACGATCGACAGCAGACCGCCGACGTAGTCGATCCGGTCCATGCCCTCCGCCTTGGACGGCGGCACCAGGGCGAGAGCGCCGAACACGGCGAGCACGGCGAGCGGCACGTTGATGAGGAAGGTCGAGCCCCAGGCGTGGTCCTCGAGCAGCCAGCCGGAGACCAGCGGGCCGACGGCCACCGCCACCCCGGAGGTCGCGGCCCAGGCGGTGATCGCCTTGGCCCGCTCGGTCCGGGGGAAGGTCGCGACCACCAGGGACAGCGTGGCCGGCATCACGACCGCGGCACCGATACCCATGATCGCGCGGGCCACGATGACCAGCGAGGTCTCGTCGACCATGCTGCCCATCACCGAACCGGCGGCGAAGATCAGCAGACCGGTGACCAGCGCGCCGCGCCGGCTGTACTTGTCGCCGATCGCGCCCAGCACCAGCATCAGGGCCGCGTACGGAACGGTGTAGCTGTCGACGACCCACTGCAGATCACTGCTGCTCAGGCCCAGGTCGGAGGTCATGTCGGGGGCGGCCACGATCAGTGACGTGTTCGCCATCACCGTGATCAGCAGGCTCAGACACAGCACGAGCAGCGCCCACCAGCGCCGCGCGTACGGCCCGGGCATTTTCTCCACGGGGGTAGTCGCAAAGAAAGACATCAAAAGCTCCTGAGGGGGACGGGGCAAACGAGCGGAATCAGTTGGTCGGCCATCGCGTGGCGTCGTGGTTTGCTCCGGAGCGCTCACTGGTTCGGGGCAGCCGCCAGTTCGCGCAGGCGAGTGTTGTTCTGCAGCGCCCACCGCATGGTCCGCGGCGGGCGCCCGAGCAGGGTTTCCAGTTGGTCGGAGAGGACGTCGTAGCGCCCGCCGGCGATCAGCCTGGCCTGGATCTTCAGGTGCGCCGCCACGTGTTGGGCCACAGCCGGATCGCCCAGGGCCTTCTGCAGGTTCTCGTCCATGAAGGCCTCGTTCCAGGCCTCCACTTCCTCAGGGATGTAGGTGACCTGGCGTCCCAGCGCGGCCGCGTAGTCCTCCGCGAACCCGTACATGTCCTTCAGCTCCGGGCCGGTGAGCGCGTAGGACTTCGAGATGTGCGGTGCGGGATCGAGCAGCAGCTTGACGCACACCTCTGCCAGGTCGTGAACGGCGATGGGCGCGATCCGCTGGTTGCCGTAGGGCAAACGCAGTTCACCGTTGCTCAGCGGGCCCACCTGCATCCAGGTCAGGTGGGGGGACTCGGCGAACATGGTCGCACGCACGTTGACGGTCGGGAGGCCGGACCAGTCCAGCACCCGCTCGCTGACCCAGTGCGCCCGCTGCTGCGGTGACCAGTCCGTGACCAGTCCGCCGAGCCAGGAACGCCGCTCCTCGTCCGGTGCGGTCATCTTCTCGAGCGTCATGTACGACTGCTCGTAGTTGGACATGTTCACGAAGGCCTCGATGTCGCCCTGGGCTCGCGCCGCCGCGGCCATCACGGTGATGGCGTCGGCGTAGTACGGCTGCGCGCTCATGCTGAAGTAGACGCGCCGGACACCCTTCAGCGCGGAGGCCACGTCCGCGAGGTTGAGCAGGTCGCCGACGAAGACCTCGGCCCCGGCCTCGCGCAGCGACTGCGCGCGTTCGTCGTCCCGTCGCACGAACGCGCGTACCGGGTGGCCCTGTTCGAGCAGCATGTCGATCATCACCCTGCTCACGCCACCGACTTGGCCGCCGGCACCGGTGATCAGAATGGGATTGCGCTCGGACATGGTTTTTCCTCCATCTGGTGGGGGTGGGTCGGCCGTTGAGGATGCCGAGGATCACTGAAGGTGAGGCGAGTGGGTGACGGGCCGAGTTCTCAGCTCTGGAGGGCGGCGTCGGTGTCCGCGATGGCCAGGCTGCTGTTGATGTTGGCGGCGGCCAGTGCGCCGGCCGCCGCGGAGGCCCCGACCTGGGCGACCGGATCGGTGACGTTGCCGGCCACCCACACACCCGGCACCTCGGTGACGCCGGCGATGCCGGAGGTGTAACCGCGGCCCACCGGCAGGCCCAGACCTTCCAGGCCCTGGGTGCGGGCCTCCATCCGCGGGCCGACGGCCAGGACGCGGCGGGCCACGATCTGGCCGTCGGCC